>JANPDA010000280.1:0-1876 GCA_031431235.1 Hyphomicrobiaceae bacterium | reverse complement strand
GCCAGGATCGCGTCGCGCTGCTGCAGGCGCTCGAGAAGCTGCTCGCCTCCCTCGAGCGCAAGCCCGAGCTGGTCGCCCTCGTCGGCAAGCTGGTGCCCAACGTGATGGTCAACGGCAATGGCGATGGCGGCGGGCTCGCAGGCGCCGCGGCGATCCTGGGCACCACGTTCGGCAGCGTACAGAAGCAGGCCGCACCCGCTGCGCCGGCGCCATAGGCTGACAAACCCGGCGCACAAGCACGAAGGGCGCGGCCCGGACAACCGGATCGCGCCCTTTCACTCGACCGACGGCCAGGGCTGCAATCCCGGCTACTTCTTGCCCGCCGGACGCTGCTTCAGCGCGGATGCGGCTGCCGACTTCTCGGCCTTGGAGGCCTTGGGATCGCGCAAGATCTTGGCCGCAGATGTCGCTGCCGTCGCGCTCGTCGTCTCCTTGCTCTTGGACTGGGTCAGCGCCGAGGCGGCCGCCGACTTCGCTGTCTTGCTGGCCGTCTTACTCTTCAGGACCTTGGCTGCCGCCGATGCGGCCGACTTGCCCGTGCTCGCCGATTTCACTGCCTTGGCTGCCTTCGCCATGCTGGCTCTCCTTTGCTCGATCAGTCTGGTCACGCCTCCGAATCACGCCCACAACACGCAACGACAGTAAATCAATGTTTTTCAATGGTTGAGACGGCAATGTTGCGTAACCGCGCGATTTCCGGCAGACGTTGCAGCATTCCCGCAGCATTGGCGGGCGGACCCAACGGCGAACAGCGATGACCACACCACGACCGCTGCGATTCCAGAAAATGAACGGCCTCGGCAATGAAATCGTCGTGCTCGATCTGCGCGGACGCGGCGAGCGGGTCGGTCTGGCTGCGGCGCGTGCCATCGCCGCGGCGCCACGCTCGCACTTCGATCAGATGATGGTGCTGCACGATCCGCGCACCAAAGGGACCGAGGCCTTCGTGCGGATCTTCAACACCGACGGCTCCGAAGTGTCCGCCTGCGGTAACGGCACGCGCTGCCTCGCCTGGCTGCTCGCCCGCGACGGCGCCGGCGCGAGCCCCGCCATCGAAACCCGCGCCGGCGTGCTCGTCAGCGAGGTGCATGGCGACGGCCGCGTGAGCGTCGACATGGGCGAGCCGCGTTTCGACTGGCAGGACATCCCGCTCGCCGATCCATTCCACGACACCCGCGGCATCGAGCTCCAGGTCGGGCCGATCGACAAGCCGCTGATCGACACGCCTTCCGTCGTCAACGTCGGCAATCCCCACTGCATCTTCTGGGTCGACCGGCTCGACATCGTCGACCTGGGCAAGGTCGGGCCGATGCTCGAGCATCACCGCCTGTTCCCCGAGCGCGCCAACATCTCGCTCGCCAAGGTCACCTCACGCGAGTCGATCGAGTTGAAGGTGTGGGAGCGGGGCGCCGGATTGACGAAGGCCTGTGGCACGGCCGCTTGCGCGACCGCAGTTGCCGCGGCGAGAAAGAAGCTGACCGGCCGTCGCGTCACCGTGACCCTGCCGGGCGGTCCGCTCGTCATCGAGTGGCGCGCCGACAACCGCATGCTGATGACGGGTCCCTGCGAGCTCGAATACGAGGAGCCGCTCGATCCGGCGCTGCTCGTGTAAGCAGACGAGTCTGAATTGAGCTGTATCTATCGACATGACACCATTTCTTCACAGTTTCTTCTTGTTGATCGACATTGGTCGCTTGACATCCCTTGACTACTCGGCCATCCAAACAGTGAAAATTCGCTGTTTGGATGGCCGAGCGGATATTGCTAATCGGCATGTGATGAGCTATATGTAGCTAGTTCACTCCCGGCGGGTGCGCCCGTCGGATAGGCCGTGGCGCAAGCTGCGGCCTTTTATTTTGTGCTATGCTGAAAGCAT
>JANPDA010000279.1:0-7802 GCA_031431235.1 Hyphomicrobiaceae bacterium | reverse complement strand
GGCTGATTGCGCATCCGTTCACGGCAGCCCGCAACGTCCTCGGCTTCTACAGGGATCTGACGGCCGAGCCACGGGACGAGCTGACTGTCATTGCCAGCCTGACCCACGCCGCTGACGGTTCTGGAACGAAGTTGGCCGCGTTGCTGAGCTGCCATTGCGGGACAGGGGCGGAAGCGGTGGCAGCGCTCGCGCCGATCAAGGCCTTTGGGACGCCGGTCGTCGATCAGATCGGTCCCCTGTCGTATACCGGCCTGAACCAGATGCTGGACGCGGGCTTCCCGAAGCTGGCCCTGAACTACTGGAAGTCCTGCTTTGTCGATCGGCTCAGCGACGAGGTGGTGGCGATCCTAGAGAGCCAATTCGCGCATTGTCCGTCTTCGATGAGCAAGTTGATCGTGGAGCATTTCCATGGTGCGGCAGTGCGGCGGGCTCCGGACGCAACCTCGTTCCCGCATCGCCGCGAAGGCTACAGCATCGTTATCATCGCGCAGTGGCAGGACAAGGAGGTCTCGGAGGCTAACATCGCCTGGGCGCGGGAGACTTACGAGAGGTTGCGACCGCATGCCGGTCACGGCGCCTACAGCAACTACATGGGTGACGACGAGTCCGTCGCTCGCGTTAAACAATCATACGGCACCAATTTCGCGAGGCTGCAACAAGTCAAAGGCCGGTATGACCCGTCAAATTTGTTCCATCGTAACCAGAACATCCCGCCGCCGACCTGATGATGGCAGCCATTCGCCGATGCTCATGACCGTCTCCTATCCAGGAGGTAAGCTGCCGAACTACAACCCTAACGTCTGCAGCAACGCCCGTGTCGGATTTTGGCCCTTCGCGTCGAAGCAGGCTCTTCCGTCCCCCGGTCGGCTATCTGATCAGGAAGCCGACCAACTGTCCATGGGCACCCTCCGTCGACATCGGATCACACGACCCGTCCCACCCCCCCAGCCCTGATTGCACCCCGCCCCTCGACCCACTACTCTAACCCCCGACCCTGCCCGCCTCCCATCCCCGCCGGCCGCGCGAACCTCACTTGGAGACGTCACGCCCGCGTCACGGCGGAACCATGCTCCGCATGGACGGCGGGCGCCCAGACGAGCATCCGCTCGGCGGGGCATTGCGAAGTTGCGTGCGGTGCGGCAGCATTCAGGGTGGCTTTCCAATCGAGCTCCCTATGCGTCCGAGCAAGGTCCCCTGCGTCTACATTCTGGCAAGCGAGCGCAATGGAACGACCTATGTCGGCGTGACGAGCAATCTTGCGAGCCGCATGGAGCAGCATCGGCTGGGGCTCACTCCAGGCTTCACGACCCGGTATCGCGTGCATCGCCTCGTCTACCATGAGTTGCACGAGACGATGGAAGCGGCGATCATTCGTGAGAAGCGGTTGAAGGGTTGGCGGCGCCTCTGGAAGCTGCGCCTCATCGAGGAGATGAATCCGGAGTGGATCGATCTCTACGACACAAGCTCGGGCGAGATCCTCGATGGTCCGGCTGACGTCGAGCGGCGCAATGAGTGAGCCTGTTACCCAGAGTCACAAGCTCGTCCCCAGAGCCGTCATGCCCGCACAGCCTGCCCCGGCGGAGGCCGGGGGCGGGCATCCCGTCGATTTTCCGCATGGTATCAGCGGCTTGTCTGGATTCCCGCCTGCGCGGGAATGACGGAGCAGAAGGGTCGAGTTGCGACTTGAAGGCAGGCACGGCGATTGCGGAGCGCTCTGCACCTCTTTAGTGTCGGTCGCAATCCTCTCACCCACCTCCCCCAACGGAGCCCCCCATGGCCGCCAAGGACACCGACAACCAGATCGTCATCGCCTCAGCCGCGCGCACACCTGTCGGATCGTTCAACGGGGCGCTCGCAAGTCTGCCCGCGCACGATCTCGGCAAGGTCGCGATCATGGCGGCCCTCGATCGCGCAAAGCTCGAGCCCGGCGACGTCTCCGAGGTGATCCTCGGGCAGATCCTCGGCGCCGGCTCCGGCCAGAACCCGGCCCGGCAGGCCGCAATCAATGCCGGCATCCCGGTCGATGCGCCGGCCTGGGGCATGAACCAGCTCTGCGGCTCGGGCCTCAGGGCGGTCGCGCTCGGCGCCCAGCAGATCTCGAGCGGATCATCGAAAAGCGTCATTGCCGGCGGCATGGAGAGCATGAGCTTGGCGCCCCACTGCGCCCACCTGCGCGACGGCACCAAGATGGGCGACCTGAAGTTCATCGACACCATGATCAAGGACGGGCTGTGGGATGCCTTCAACGGCTACCACATGGGCACCACCGCCGAGAACGTCGCGCGCCAGTGGCAGATCACGCGCGAGGAGCAGGACAAGTTCGCCGTCGCCTCGCAGAACAAAGCCGAGGCTGCCCGCAAGTCCGGCCGCTTCAAGGCCGAGATCGCGCCCGTCACCATCAAGGGCCGCAAGGGCGACACGGTCGTCGACACCGACGAGTACATCAAGGACGGCGTGACGCTCGAAGGCCTCGCCAAGCTGCGCCCCGCCTTCGACAAGGACGGCACGGTGACGGCGGCGAACGCGAGCGGCATCAACGACGGCGCGGCAGCCGTCGTGCTGATGACGGCGGGGGAGGCGAAAAAGCGCGGCCTGACGCCGCTCGCCAAAATCGTCTCCTGGGCGCAAGCGGGCGTCGATCCCTCGATCATGGGAACGGGTCCGATCCCGGCCTCCAAGAAGGCGCTGGAGAAGGCCGGCTGGAGCGCGGGCGACCTCGACCTGATCGAGGCCAACGAGGCCTTCGCCGCCCAGGCCTGCGCCGTCAACAAGGCGCTCGGCTGGGATACGGAGAAGGTCAACGTCAATGGCGGCGCGATCGCGATCGGCCACCCGATCGGGGCTTCGGGCGCGCGCGTGCTGGTCACGCTGCTGCACGAGATGAAGCGCAGGGACGCGAAAAAGGGCCTCGCCACGCTGTGCATCGGCGGCGGGATGGGGATTGCCATGTGCGTGGAAAGGGAATGAAGTGGGCGAGTGGCGAGATGGCGAGTGGCGAGTGGTAAAGGGAGCGCACAATGCCGCACCAGGAAGGCTTCAAGTCGTACAAGGATCTGGAGGTTTGGCAGAAGTCCATGGATTTGGCGGTCGCTTGCTACGAGCTGTCGGGCTCCTTTCCGCGAGAGGAGAACTACGGCCTGACCTCGCAAGTCAGACGGGCATCCGTTTCCATCTCTGCCAACATCGCGGAAGGATGGGGACGCGAAAGCACCCCTGGTTTCATCCAGTACCTGAGAATTTCCCAAGGTTCAACTAGGGAGCTCGAAACGCATCTCATCCTTGTCGAGCGACTGAGATTGGTTGAAGGCGAAGATCTACCGCGAGTTATGGGCGAGTGCGAGCGTGTCAGCAAGATGCTTCGCGCACTGATTCGATCGCTGCAGGCTCGGGGCGAACGCAGCACGTCCTGAGCGACCACTCGCCACCTCGCCACCTCGCCACTCGCCACCTCCACACCACAAGCGGGAACCACCACCACCATGGCCAGAGTCGCAGTCGTCACCGGCGGGACCAGAGGGATCGGCCAAGCGATATCCATCGCGTTGAAGAACAAGGGCTACCGCGTTGCCGCCAACTATGCGGGCAACGACAAGGCAGCTCAGGAGTTCCAGGCCGAGCACGGCATTCCCGTCTACAAATGGAACGTGGGCGACTTTGGTGCCTGCGAGAAGGGCCTGAAACAGGTCGAGCGCGACCTCGGGCCGATCGACGTCGTCGTCAACAACGCTGGCATCACCAAGGATGGCGTGCTGCACCGGATGACGCCCGAGCAATGGGGCGAGGTGATCTCGGTCAACCTCAACTCCATGTTCAACATGACGCGCCCGATCATGGACGGCATGCGCGCACGCGGCTTCGGGCGCATCATCAACGTCACCTCGATCAACGGTCAGAAGGGCCAGGCGGGGCAAACCAACTACTCGGCCTCGAAGGCGGGCGTGATCGGCTTCACCAAGGCGCTCGCCCAGGAGGCGGCGAAGAAGGGCATCACGGTGAACGCGATCGCGCCGGGCTATGTCGACACCGACATGGTGGCGGCCGTGCCGGAAGCCGTGATGAAGGGCATCATCGAGCAGATCCCGGCCGGACGCGTCGGCAAGTCCGAGGAGGTCGCGCGCTGCGTCCTCTTCCTCGCCAGCGACGATGCCGGCTGGATCACCGGCTCGACGCTGACGGTCAATGGCGGGCACTACATCACGGGTTGAAGCGCTGGGGCGTTGCCATGATCGAGCTGTTCCCTCGCGCCGACTACCGCCACGCGCGCTGGAAAAACGGCGCGGGCTTCGGTTGGGAGATCGTGGCCGAGCCGCGCTTCGCGCGTGACCCGGCGATGCCGTTCGAATGGCGGCTCGCCATCGCCGAGATCGAGCACGACGTGGCGTTCTCGCATTACCCCGGCATCGATCGCGCCACCACGCTGATCGAGGGAGCTGGGCTCGATCTCGAGATTGCGGGCCACGCGGGAGTCTCGACCCGCAGCATCGGCGAGCCGCATTGGTACCCCGGTGACGCCGCGACCCGATGCCGGCTCGCATCGGGGCCCGTGCGCGTCCTCAACCTGATGGTGCGCCGCGAGCTGTGGGCGGCCGAGATTGTCGTCACGCCGGCGGACGGGCCGGGCGGCGACCGGCAGGCCGGTGATGTCGAGCTCGTGTTTGCGCTCGACGGATTGCCGACCGCGCCCGCGCCCCGGCTCGGCGGCCCCATTGCGCTGGGGCGCCACGATTCCGCGCTGATCACCGGCGGCGAGAGCTCATCGGCCGTCTTCGCCGGAGCACTCGGCACGCGCCTCTACCGCGCTCGCCTCACGCGCCGGACCTAGTGTTCCCTCCCTTTCATTCGATTCCGGCGAAGCTGGATCAATGAATGGAAAGACGGAGCACAAACAGCGAGTTGCCTAGTGGGCTGGCCATTCATTTAGGGTACTGAATGAATGAGCCGGAACACTAGCGGCCGGCCGCTCGCCCCGCGGCCCGATCAGGACCTCGCCCGCTCAACGTTTGCGGCAGGGATAGGCCTCGACCACGCAGCTCCAGCTGCCACCCGAGTTGCTGCAATCCATGGTCTTGTTGGCGGCGAGGCTGAAACGGCCCCAGACGCTACCGTATTCCCAGGCCGTGAAGCCCTGATAGCTGTCGATGGCCGCGGCTTCGGCCTGCTTGCGGGTGGCTTGGCCGCCGCTCGAGCCGGTGTGCGAATGGTCGCTGAAGCAGATCTTGTTGCCGACCCGCACCTGGGAATGCAGTCCCGACATACCGCTTTCCTCCGCGGTTGCAGCCAACGTCGAGCCGGCGAGAACAACGACGCAGCCCAAGCCGCGCGAGAGAATGCTGATCTGCATGGTAAGGATTTCCCCGGAGTCTGACCCATGGGGACAATGGCCGCGAACCGGGCTTCGTGCCAAGCCCTGGCCAGCGGTGGCGACGCAAGATTGTGGCGATGTTGCGGCAGGGCCACAAACGCCCAGGCGCTCACCCCTTCGCCTCGAGCTCCCTGATACGGCGATCCTGCTCGAGCAGGTCCGGGCTCAGATCTTCGCGAACACCGGCAGGATTAGCGGCCGACTTGGGCCGGCCTCGGGAACTTCGAAGTGTCCCAGGGGTTTATTGTGCTGCACAATCAGCTGTCATCAACCCGGAGTGGAGCCGTGACCATTCGAATCCAAAGCTGGAGCGACGCTATCATGGCGTCGGTAAGTCAGGCAGTCCAGCCGCCTCCGCGGCGCACCGATAATGGCCCGAACACTTAATCGCTCAGCTGCCGATGCAGCAGTTCAACAACCAAGTGGAGAATGGTGATGGCGAAGAAAACGCAGAGGAAGACAAACGCGAAGACACCCGCAAAATCATTGGCGAAGGCCACGAAACCGGCAAAGGTGCGCGCGGCCCTTCTGTCGACCGTAAATGCGAAGAAGACGACGCTGGAGCGGCCGGCTTCAAGGAAGCCCCGCCCGGTCAAGCGCCGCACGCCGGCAGAGGCAAAGGCGCTGGCTGCGATGAAGCGGGACGACATCCTGCCCGAGGAGGTGACCCCGAAGCAAACGTCCGAGCCTCCTTTCGAGATTATCGAGGACATCCGGGCGAGCACGGCAACGCCGGAGGATCTCCGCGAGACGAAAGAGGCGAGCCGCGCCCAGATGACCGCACCTGGGACAGGCAGCGCGCTTGGGGCGGCACACCAGGTAGTCGACGCGATGCCGCGCGCCACCAGGATGGCGTTTAAGCCGCTCAACATGTTGGTGCGCCATCAGGCACTGGTCTTCGGTCTCACGCTGGAAATGCTGCAGATGCAGCGTCAATTCTTCGACATGTGGCGGCCGCGTCACAGGTGAACGAAGGTTGGGAGATACCGCAAAGACGCGAGTCCCCTCGCCCTTGCGAGGGGGGACGTCGCGGGCACGAAGTCCCCAATCCTCGCCTCGATCGAAAGAAACCAGGGGACTGTATACTGATTTCACGGCCCGCTAGCCGTGGGGGCGGCCGAAGAAGGGATGGGAGGAAGGAAAATCTGGATACTGTCCCTGGTTTCCAAAAAGAGCTTGATCTGCTGGCCTCGTCAGGCGATCCTTCCGCCAACCGGCAGGCCACTTGGGGAATGTTGGCTTAATGGCTGAACCGAGGGCGGGCAGGATGGCACATGGACCGACAACCGACGCCATTTCAGGCCTAGACTTGGGGAGGTTTCCCGCCCTGATCAAGGCTGAGACTGACCAGTTTCACCGCAATCGACCAAAGTCTACAGCACTTCTAGAACGTGCGCGTAAAGTCATGCCCGATGGCGTTCCGATGGCTTGGATGGTCGGGCTTTATGACCATTTTCCACCCTTCTTTACCGGTGGTCAGGGGGCTCGACTGACCGACGCCGATGGGCATTCCTACATCGATTTCAACCTGTGCGACTTGTCGAACACGGTCGGTTACGGCGATACCCCGCCTGCGCGTGCAATTGCCCGGGCTGCGATGAGCGGACCGCAGGCCCTGCTGCCGACGGAAGCGTCGATCACGCTGGCAGAACGACTTGCCGAACGCACAGGCATGCCATTCTGGCAACACACCGTCTCGGCCTCCTCGGCCAATACCGAGGTCTTCCGGATTGCGCGCGTGATGACGGCCAAGCCGAAAGTCGTGATGTTCCACGGCGGCTACCACGGCCATATCGACCAAACCATGGTCGTGCCCGGCGCAGACGGAGTGGCCGAAGCCTATTCGCTTGGCCCCGCGCCAAACCTGACGCGCGACACGATCCCCCTGCCGTTCAACGATCTGGATGCCTTGCGCCGTGCGCTTGCCCCCCAAGACGTCGCAGTGGTGATCGCCGAACCCGCGATGACAAATTGCGGTCTGGTCCTTCCCGACCCCGGTTTTCTCGAGGAAGCTTGCCGCCTGTCGCGCGCCGCGGGGGCAATCTTCGTTCTGGACGAAACCCATACCTGGCAAATGGCCTATGGCGGGTTCGTGCGGCAAATGCGATTGGATTGCGATGTCGTGACGCTTGGCAAAGGTCTTGGAAGCGGGGTCGCGCTTGGGCTTTACGGCATGACCGCGCCGGTTGCCGCGTGGCTGGCGGCACATCATGACGGCAGCGCAAGTGGCGAAAAGGGCATCGCAACCGGCGGCACGCTTTACGGCAACCCGCTGTCTACTGCCGCCGCGCTTGCCATGCTGGACGAGGTCCAGACAGAGGCCGCCTATGCCCGCATTGCCAAGTTAGGCACCCGGCTTTCTGACGGAATCGACGCACTGATCTCCCGCCACCGCCTGCCCTGGCGTGCTTTCCGCCATGGTCCCCGTTCAGGCTTTTGC
>JANPDA010000278.1:0-2076 GCA_031431235.1 Hyphomicrobiaceae bacterium | reverse complement strand
GAACTGGTCCTGGTACCGCGGCCTCTCGCCGGCCGAGATCGAGGATTCGCAAGTCTGGTCGAAGCAGATCGCCGAGGAGGACATCGGCATCTGCGAGAGCGTCCAGCGGAACATGGAAACGGGCGTCTACACGACCGGCGTGCTCTCGCCGGTGCAGGAAGGACATATCGCAGGCCTGCAGGCACTGGTGCGCGAGGCTGTGGGCGGTATCTGACGCCCGCGTCGCCGGTTCGAGGAGCTGACATGCCCCGTCTCGAGATCTTCCAGTCCCTCTGGGCGATGGAGCTGCGCCGGCCGGATGGCAAGGAGCGCAGCGTCGACGAGGCCTTCGACATGGTCGCGGCAGCCGGTTATGCCGGCATGGCGGTCGACGTGGGCGTCTCCGAGGGCGATCTGGAGAAGGCGCGCGCGCAGCGTGGCCGCTTCGAGCGCACCGGGCTCGGCTGTCTCGTCAATACCTTCCCCAAGTCGATCGAGGATCTGCGCCCGGTGTTGCGCATGGCCAAGGAGTTCGATGCGCGCTTCGTCAACGTGATCGGGCAGGTCATGCCGATCTCGCTCGAGGGCATGATCCCGGTCATTCGCGCCTGGATCGC
Organism: Hyphomicrobiaceae bacterium; assembly: GCA_031431235.1. Taxonomy (GTDB): domain Bacteria; phylum Pseudomonadota; class Alphaproteobacteria; order Rhizobiales; family Hyphomicrobiaceae; genus JANNSW01. The sequence continues at coordinate 1,480 of JANPDA010000278.1, read as the reverse complement.
GATGGCGGAAGCCGAGAAGGTGCCGATCCTGTTCGAGACCCACAGGAACTGTATTACCAACGACTTGTTCACGACCTTGCAGCTGCTCGATGCGATCCCGGAATTGCGGCTGTGCGCCGACCTCTCGCACTTTCTGCTCGACCGCGAGTTCTGGTACCCGATCTCGGCCGAGAACCACGCGCTGATCGACCGCGTGCTGGCGCGCTCCCATTCGTTCCAGGGCCGGGTCGGGTCACGCGAGCAGATCCAGGTGCAGATCAGCTTTCCCCAGCACCAGAAGTGGTTCGACCTGTTCGCGGGCTGGTGGGAAGCGGGCTTCCGGCACTGGCGGGCCAAGGCGACGCCCGGCGCGGTGCTGAACTTCTGCTGCGAGCTCGGGCCCATGGAATACGCGATCACAGGCGCCGACGGCCTCGAGCTTTCCGATCGCTGGGAGGAGGCGCTGCTGATCAGGAAGCGCGTCGAGGCGATCTGGAAGAAGCTCGAGGTGGAGACCGCCTAGGACACTCCGAACAATAACCACTACGTGTTGTCGTCAAGTCGAGCACGGGATCTGTAGGGTGCAATAGGCCTGCTTCAGGCCGGTTTGCACCACCCCGGATCGCAACGCCAGCCGCAGGTGCAATACGGCGAAGGCGCCTATTGCACCCTACGCCGAGGCACCACCGCTCGCGAAAATGATTCAGTTGTTGTTCTGGCTGTCCTTAGGCTGCTTTGCTCACGCGAGGCTCCCGGCGCAGCAGCACCAGCCCGAGCTCGCCGATCGCGGCCCTGACCTCGCCGGCTTTCTCGTCCCAGTCCTCGCTGGCGATGCGGCGGCGGGCAATGGCGGCATCGGTGGGCTCGGCGAGTGCCTGGCGGATCGCCGCGGCAAACGATGGAGCGTCGTCGGCCACACTGACCAGATCCCGAAACGGCGCAAGCGCGGGGAAATCGCGCGTGACGACCGGCCGGCCGACCGCCAGATATTCTTTCAGCTTCACCGGGTTGCAGGCCTTGATCCACTCGCTCCGGTTCCAGGGCATCAACAGCACGTCGGCGGCGGCCATGTAGCCAGAGATCTCGTCATAGGGTTTGCGGCCGAGGAAATGGACGTTTCCATGCGGGCACCAGCCGGGAGCCAGCGTCGATCCGCCGATCATGGCGAATGTCACGTCGGGAAGCAGCCCCGCCACCTGATTGAACAGATCGGGGTCGAAGGTGTGGGCATCGATCCCACCGATGAAGGCCGCACGCGGACGCGGCAGCGCTGCCATGCCGGCAGGCCCGGGTCCGCCCGCCAATCCTGCCGCAACGAAGCGCGCGAGATCGACGCCGTGGGTCACCAGCGCCGCGCGTCGCACCTCGCCCTCCTCCGCGCGCATCAGCTCGCTATTGCAATAGAGGACCAGATCGGCCCGTGCCTTCAGGCCCGCGATCATCCCCCCGAGCACCACCGGATCACCCTCGGGAAAGGCTTCGAACCGATCGGTGCGCTGCA
>JANPDA010000277.1:0-7695 GCA_031431235.1 Hyphomicrobiaceae bacterium | reverse complement strand
CAGCAGCGGCCGCAGCGCGACCCCGAAGCCGGTCCAGACGCTGATGCTGGGAATATTGATGGCGCCGAACACGATTGCGATCCAGGCGATGCTCGTCAGATAGCTCTCGGGGCGCGTGAAGGTCGCCGCCGCCGTCAAGGCCATCGCCCAGGCTTTCGGATTGACCCACTGGAAGAGGGCCGCCTCGATGAAGTGGAACGGCCGCTCGCTTTTCACCTCGCCGTCCTTGGCGATCGGGCCGCTGTTGGCGATGCGCCAGGCGAGCCAGAGCAGATAGGCGACGCTGCAGATCTTCAGCGCCAGATAGAGCGAGGGATGGCTGAGAATGACTTGCCCGACCCCGAGGCCGATCAGCACCAGCATCAGCACGAAGCCGAGCCCGACGCCCAGCATGTGTGGAACCGATCGCAGCATGCCGTAATTGGCGCCGGACGCCAGCAGCATCAGGTTGTTGGGCCCGGGCGTGATCGAGGACACCAGCGCGAAAAGGGCGAGCGCGAGCAATTGGTCGGTTGGCACGTCGAAACCTCCGAATAGGTCAGCAATGCTGACCTAACACCGACATCACCAACTGGCAAGCTCGGCCCGCGCCCACGCGACAACGATGCCAACTTGCGGCACGCCGTCGGCCTTCCTCGGCTTCGAGCTGCATGTGGGGGCGCGGAAGCTCGGCTGGGGTCGTGACGGCCGTGGCCAGCGCCGTCTGCCCGAAGCCAACGTCGCGCGGTTCCATGGCCGGCTGCGGGGATTGCGCGACCAATGGCGTGCGGGCACGGTGACGCGCGAGGAGGTCGCCGCCAAGGTGCAGGCCTGGATTGCACACGCGGGGCACGCGGATACGTTCTGGCTGCGGCAGGCGTTGTTCGAGGGCGGGTGGTATGAGGTGGTGGAGGGGTGGTGAGGGCTTCGGTTGTGATGGACCTTCCCAGCAAGGAGTTCAGCGGCTATTGAACATGCGACGCACCCAACCTGCATGATTGGAACCATGGCCGACATCTTCATCAGCTACAAGAGCGAGCGTCGAGCGGCGGCAGCACACCTATCAACGATTCTGCAGCACCACGGCTATTCTGTCTGGTTCGACTACGGCCTGATCAAGGGTGACGATTTCGATTTACAGCTCGATCATGAGCTTCGCGCCGCAAAGGCTGTCGTCGTCCTGTGGTGCACGATGTCGGTGGAGAGTCCGTGGGTCAGCCGGGAGGCCAGCCTGGCAGCAAGGTTGCGAACGCTACTGCCTGCGATGATCGAGGAGTGCGAGCTGAAGCTCGCCCACATCACGGCCGACTACGTCGATCTAAAGACCTGGGACGGCTCTGCGCGTAGCCACCAGCTCGATCCGCTGTTCCGCGGGCTTACCCGGTTGGTCGCCCGGTCGCCGCAAGCCAATTGGCCTGACTTGACCGAGTACGAAGATACTTGGCGGCGCTTCGGGGCACCGAGCCTCGCCACGTTCGCATTGGGCAAGCCGATAGTGCAGCCCGGGCCTGCTGGTCGGACGGACGTGACTGTTGGAACGTCTCACTCGTCAGCGCTCGCCGTTGCAGCCGCCGAGTGGCCTACCGTGCGCGACAGCCGCGATCTGCGTCGCTTGCAAAGGTTTGAGCAACACTTTGTCGGAACCTACTACGCGGACGAGGCGCGCGAGCTTCGCGAGGCGCTCGCCGCCGAAGGGACGGCAAGCTGCTCAAATGCCGGTGAGCAACAGATCGAGTGCGGCGATGATTTTCGCGTCATGGTTTTCGAGGCTTGCGACCTTTGCGCCGAGCGATGCAGCGGGCATCGAAGCGAGGTCCTCCGTTGAGAGGAAGTAATTCTCGCCACTTATCTCGAAGACCGGATGCAGCCGATCAATTATTGTCCGACGCAACTTGATGGATCTCAACGGGGCCACGACTCTGGTGTTCAAATTTTCGACCGCTTTCGATTGCAGATCGACAGCATAGCGGACGGAACGGTCGCGTCCCTTGAACATATGCACGTCGAACTGAGCCATCACCAGGTCCTGAAATCGTCGTTCCAGAGCCCGTCACGTTCGACGATCTTGTTGCGCTCTTCGATTGCCTCACGGTTCGCCTCGAACCAAGCCTTCTCGTCGGCGGACCGCACAGCCTCGAGCAGATGCCGTTCGAATAGTTGGGACAGATTGATCCCATGGCACTTCGCCTTCTCGACAAGACTGGCGTCGAGGGAGACATTGACGGCCTTCTTCCTGGCTTGGCTCGGCTGGACATGCTCGCTCATGGCGGATCCCTGCTCGATTGATGCATGGCGCATCCTACACCTCTGGCGATCATGCGCAAACACTATGCGCATGGCAATGGGGTCAACGTCCGCTTGACACTGCACCCCGATCCCCCACAAGGCTGCTGGCGCCGATTGAAGAGCCACATTCCAACCGCCCGGACGCCCCGCCGTGACGAGTTTTTTCGCCATTGCCTATCCCCAGATCGACCCGATCGCCTTCGCGGTCGGGCCCGTTGCCGTGCGATGGTATGGGCTCGCCTACATGAGTGGGCTGGTGCTCGGCTGGCTCTACATCCGCAAGCTGCTGGACGAGGAGTGGTTGTGGCGAGGGCCCGCGCCGATGCTGCCCGACCAGGTCGACAGCCTGCTGCTCTGGGTGACCTTGGGCGTCGTCGCCGGTGGCAGGGCGGGCTTCTTCCTGATGTATGAGCCCCAGCACCTGCTGGCCGACCCGCTCGAATTCTTCCGTGTCTGGCACGGCGGCATGGCCTTCCATGGCGGCTTGCTCGGAACGGGCCTGGCCATGTGGTTGTTCTCGCGCCGTCACGGCATCCCCGTGCTCTCGACCATGGATGTGGTCGCCGCCGCTGTACCGTTCGGCCTGTTTTTCGGCCGGATCGCCAATTTCATCAATGCAGAGGTCTATGGCCGGGTGACGGATGTGCCTTGGGCCATGGTGTTTCCTGGTGCCGGCCCCGATCCGCGCCATCCGAGCCAGCTCTACGAAGCCGCGCTCGAAGGCATAGCGCTGCTCCTGCTGCTGCGCTTCCTCACCCACTCGCGGCTGCGATTGCAGACGCCGGGCTTCGTCACCGGGGCTTTCCTCATCGGCTACGGGCTCGCACGCACGCTCGTCGAATTCTTCCGCGAGATCGATCCGGCCTGGATCTTCAATTATGGCTGGCTCACCACCGGAATGGTCTACTCGCTGATCATGGTCGTGCTCGGCATGCCATTCATCCTCTATGCTCGCCGTCGCGAGCCGATGGCGGCACGACGGCCATGACGGCAGCCGGCTCCGGGCCTGCAACGACCCCACTCGGCCGGCACCTCGCGGCCCGGATCAAAGCCGAGGGGCCGATTCCCCTCGACCAGTTCATGCACGCCTGCCTGCTCGACCCCATGCACGGCTACTACCGCAAGCGCCCCGCGATCGGCGCCAGCGGCGACTTCATCACGGCGCCCGAGATCAGCCAGGTGTTCGGCGAGCTGCTCGGGCTATGGGCGGCCGTCGCCTGGGAGCGCATGGGTCGTCCGCGGCCGGTGCATCTGATCGAGCTCGGCCCTGGACGCGGCACGCTGATGGCGGACGCGCTGCGGGCGCTCAGAGCCGTGCCCGAGATGATGAGTGCGCTGCAGGTTCACTTGATCGAAGCCAACGCCACGCTTGCCGCCATTCAGCGCGAGACGCTCGCAACACTGCCGCTGACGATCACTTGGCCGCAAGCCTGGGAGATCCCGGACGGGGCCTCGATCCTGCTTGCCAACGAGTTCCTCGATGCCATCCCGGTCCGCCAACTCGTCCAGAGGGAAGGCCGCTGGCATGAGCGCTGCGTTGGCCTCGAGGGAGCAGCCGGATTTCGGTTCGAGCCCGGCCGCGAGACGACGCCCCCGATTGGTATCGCCGCGGCTGCCGATGGAGCGATCGCGGAGGTCCGCGACTGGAGCTACAGCGGGCAGCCGATGGCACTGATGGCAAGGCTCGCCCGATCCGGTCCGTCCGCCATGCTGTTTGTCGACTACGGACACGAAGGAGCCGCGGCGGGCGAAACCCTGCAGGCCGTGCGTGGCCATTCCTACGAGAGCCCGCTCGATCATCCGGGTCAGGCCGACCTCTCGGCCCACGTCGAGTTCGCTGCGTTCCGGCGGGCAGCGGCCGGGCTCGGGCTCGATGGCACCGCAAGCATCCCGCAGGCCGCGTTCCTGGCCTCGCTCGGCATCGTCGAGCGCGCCGAGCGTCTCATTCGAGGGGCTTCTCCCCGCATCGCCAACACGCTCGAGCATGGCATCGCCCGGCTGCTGGAGCCACAGGGCATGGGGACACGGTTCCGCGCCATGGCGCTCACCTCGCGTGGACTTGCGCCACCGCCCGGATTCGAGGCAAGTGCTGGCCGAACCTGATCTCGCCAGCAGCAACCTTCGCAAAGGCGCCACCGATGATCTCGCCGATCACTGCTCCCGGTTTGGCCGCGCTGGCCGGCATCGGGCATGGCTTCTTCACCCGCGCGGGTGGCGCCTCCGCGGGCCTCTACACAAGCCTCAATTGTGGCGCTGGCTCGCGTGACGAGCCCGCTCTCGTCGTTGAGAACCGCGCCCGAGTGGCATCCTCGCTCGGCATCACACGCGAGCGCCTGCTCAGCCCCTATCAGATCCACAGCGCCCGGGCGGTGCATGTGGATGCCCCCTGGCCAGCGGGAAACCGCCCCGACGCGGATGGGATCGTCACTGCGACGCCTGGCCTCGCGATCGGGGTGCTGACGGCCGATTGCGCGCCCGTATTGTTTGTGGATGCGGAAGCGCGAGTGATCGGCGCGGCCCATGCCGGATGGCGAGGCGCGCTGTCGGGTGTGCTCGCGGCCACGCTCGAAGCCATGATCGCGATCGGCGCACGCCGCTCGCGGGTGCGAGCAGCGCTCGGGCCGGCGATCGGCTGCCAGGCTTACGAGGTCGGGCCCGAGCTCGAGGCCGAGTTCCTGGCGGCCGACGGCGGGCATGCGCGCTTCTTCAGGCGGCCGGAGGCCGGCGCGAGGCCGCGATTCGATCTGCAGGGATTCGTCATGGCGCGGCTCGGCGGGCTCGGCATTGCCGGTTCGGAGAGCGTCGGTCTGTGCACCTACACCGACGAATCGCGATTCTACAGCTTCCGGCGTGCCACCCACCGCAAGGAGGCCGACTATGGCCGTCAAATATCCGCCATCGTTCTGAGATAGCGGTGTTTTCCACATCTGTTGGAGGGCTGCGACGAGGCCATTTGCATGGCCGTTTCGGCCTCATGAAGACAGCTGGCGCGGCCAAGCCAGGAAGCCCAGCGTTGCGTAGGCAAGAATTCCTATGGACGGCTGGCGGGCAAGGCGGTAGTAACGAGTCTGCGGGGTTCCGGCACCGTTTATGATTGTCAGTTGCGCTGTAGTGGTTTTTCGTTTGAGTATGTTGCTCGTCCAGTTTCGTGTGTGCCGGGTTCAGCGGGATAACAAGATCAGAGGGGGTCGTCGCCCGTGACCAGAACAGACGCTGCTGCCGCGCGGCGCGTCGCAAGACACACCGCGCTATTCCTGGCGTTGGGCCTACTCGGCCTTTCGCTCGCAGGATGTGAGACGAATTCGCTGCTGGGCGGCAATGCCGCGCAGCCCCAGGCTAGTGTCATCCAGCCGACCAAAGCCAAGGTGGCATTCGCCCCGATCATCGGTGCGCCGGCCAACATCGCCACAACGCTGACAACCAGCCTCGTTGCCGCGGTCGAGCGGCAGAGCGTGCCGGTTGCCCGTACCTCCAACGAGACCGCGGACTACACGGTGCGCGGCTACGTGGTGGCGGCGAGCGAAAAAGCCGGCACGAAGATCTCCTACATCTGGGATGTGACCGACCGCGACGGCAAGCGTGCCCATCGCATCACGGGCGAGGAGTTCGCTCCTGGCAAGGGAACGAAGGATCCTTGGAGCGCAGTCGACCAGGCCATGCTCGACCGCATCGCCAACAATACGTCCACACAGCTCGCGGCTTTCGTGCCGACCCTGGGTGGACAGTCGGCCGGCCCGGCCATCGCGCTGGGCGGCCAAACGGGTGGTACGGCCGGGCAGACGAAGGTGGCGAGCGCGACCCAGAATGCGGCCACGCAGACAGCCGCCAACGGCGTGACGGTGCCGGCTGCCCAACAGGTTGCCATGACCACGGGACAGCCTGCTGCCGGCAATCTCACCAGCGGGCAGGTGCTGCAGCCCGTCAACCAGACGGCGGGGACGCAAGTCGCTTCGCTGGGTAGCGGGCCAGTCGCCGCGCTCGTACCCGCTGTTGCCGGGGCACCGGGTGATGGCCAGATGGCGCTGTCGAAGGCCCTGCAGAAGCAGCTGTCCGCCAATGGCGTCGCGCTTGCCAACGCCGCGGGCCCTTCGGCCTACACGGTCAAGGGCAACGTCCAGATGGGACAGCCGAGCAGCGGCAAGCAGGCGATCAAGATCGAATGGCAAGTGTTCGATCCCGCCGGCAACAAGGTCGGCACGGTATCGCAGAACAATACCGTTCCGCAGGGCTCGCTCGACGCCAACTGGGGGCGCACCGCCGACGCGGCCGCCGCCGCCGCCGCGAAGGGAATTCTGAAGCTGCTGCCCAACGCGACGCGGGTCAATTGACCCTGGTCGCGTGAGCCTGGAGACAGGCTGGAAGAACGAGATTGAGTGGGCCCGGACCGTTTACAGGTCTGGGTCCACTTGCTATCCACTCCCCATATGGCGCCCGTCATCGGATCGTCATGTCGTGCAGCCCAATGCTCACCAAAGCGGATTGACCCGGATGGCTCCCACCAGCTCGTCTTCGGCCCGCTCCGGCCGCACCGCCACTTCCCAGGACGCCCCGACCGGGGGCGGCATCAAGATCGTCGCCGGCAACAGCAACCGCCCCCTCGCCGAGGCGATCGCGACCCATCTCAAGCTCCCGCTCGCCAAATGCACCGTCCGCCGCTTCGCCGACATGGAAATCTATGTCGAGGTGCAGGAGAACGTGCGCGGCGAGGACGTGTTCGTGGTCCAGTCGACGTCCTTCCCGGCCAACGATCATCTGATGGAGCTGCTCATCATGATCGACGCGCTCAGACGCGCGTCCGCCCGGCGCATCACTGCCGTCATTCCCTACTTCGGCTACGCCCGTCAGGACCGCAAGGTGGTGCCGCGCTAGCCGATCTCCGCCAAGCTCGTCACCTACATGATCACCCGCGCCGGCGGCGACCGCGTGTTGACGGTCGACTTACACGCCGGTCAGATCCAGGGCTTCTTCGACATCCCCGTCGACAACCTGTTCGCGGCACCGCTGATGGTGCGCGACCTGCGCGATCGCTACGAGCTCGCCAAGCTGATGGTCGTCTCGCCTGACGTTGGCGGCGTCGTCAGGGCGCGCCAGATGGCAAGCCGGCTCGGAGTTCCACTCGCCATCGTCGACAAGCGGCGCGAGCGCGCCGGCGAATCGGAGGTGATGAACGTGATCGGCGACGTGCGCGGCATGCGCTGCGTGCTGATCGACGATATCGTCGATTCGGGCGGCACGCTGTGCAACGCGGCCGATGCCCTGATCGAGAAGGGGGCGACCGAGGTCATGGGCTACATCACTCACGGCGTGCTGTCGGGCGGAGCGGTCGCGCGCGTGGCCTCTTCCCGCTTGCGCACGCTCGTCATTACCGATTCGATCCAGCCGACGGAAGCCGTGCGCGTTGCCGGCAATATCCGCGTGCTGCCGATGGCC
>JANPDA010000276.1:0-16512 GCA_031431235.1 Hyphomicrobiaceae bacterium | reverse complement strand
ATAGGCGTCGGCCTCCTCGGGCGTGACCTGCGCGAGCATTCCGCGCACGCGCACCTGGCGCCGCAGGCTCTTCCAGTGGAACAGCAGCGCTGCCTTCATCGCGGTGCCGAGCTCACGGCCCTTGGCGCTCTCGGTGTTGGTGTAGAAGACGAAACCGCGCTCGTCGGCGTCTTTCAACAGCACCATCCGGACATTGGGAAGCCCGGTGGCATCGGCCGTCGCCAGCGCCATGCCATTGGGATCGTTGGGCTCGTGCTTGCCCGCATCGGCGAACCAAGCCTGGAACAGCGCGAATGGGTCCTCAGCCGCCGTGAAGTCGCCGGCAGGGGGTCCGCCATAAAAGTCCGATTGCGGTTGCTCGGCCATAATCTTTTGCTATCCCAGCTCGCGGCGATCTCGTGACGCATACGCCGACACCCTTTCACGTCAAATTAACCCTGCGCAAGCACCATCGAATGATCGGTCCGGGCGTTATCGCCCTGTTGCGTCAGCGTAGAATGGGTCGTTGTCATGCGTCGGTATCGTTTGCCTGCCTCCTCAGAGGTCGTGCTGGCGCTATGGTTTGCGCTCGCCACAATTGCCGCAGTCGGCCAGTCGCGCTCCGAGGAGGTGGCTTCCGCGTCGGAGTGGGCGGTGGTCGTTCAGCAGGCTGGTCCTGCGGCCGGCCCGACGTCGCGCGATGACCTTGCGGCCCTGAAATCCATGCTCGATGGCGATGATCGGGTCGCGACCCTGGAGGCCGTCCAATTCGCGCTCGACGAGGTCGGCGATGGTGCGACCTACATCTGGCATCGCAAGTCGGGGCCGCTGCGGGGCGCTGTGAAGCCGACGGGCTCGTTCCGTGGCGCCGACGGCAAGGTCTGCCGCCATATCATGATGTCGCTGTCGGTCGGCGAGCACACCCGCGAGGTCGAAGGCATCGCTTGCCGCAGCCTCGATCGTCGCTGGTCGCTGGCGAGCTGAGCAGGTTGCGAGGCGCGAGAGTTGAACCGTTCGCGCCCCGCATCGCTCCGCCGGAGCTTTCCTTGCCTCAGGCGAGGCCTTCCGCCTTCAGTGCTTCCTGCACCTTGGGGCGGCTGCCGACGCGGGCCATATACGCCTTGACGTTGGGGTACTTCTCCACGTCGACGCCCACATACTTGCCCCAGCCCAGCACGGTGAAGGCGTAGGCGTCGGCCGCGGTGAACTGCTGGCCCATGATGAAGTCCTTGCCGGCGAGGTGCTTGTCGAGCGCCTCGATCCGATCTGCGAGCTTGGCCTTGATCATGCCGCCCGCGGCTTTGGCCATGTCCTCGTTGAACAGCGAGCCCATGCCCTTGTGCAGCTCGGTCGAGATGTGGTTCAACCACTGCTGTTGCTTGTAGCGCTCCGGTGTTCCGTTGGCGGGAGCGATGCCCGACGCGGGTGCCTTGTCGGCGAGATATTGCACGATCGCGGGGCCTTCCGTCAGCACCTCGCCCGAGTCGAGCACGAGGGCCGGCACGTAGCCGAGCGGGTTCACCTTGCGGAAATCGTCACCCTTTTCGGTCTTCTTGGTGGCGAGATCGACCTTGATGAGCTCGATTTTCTGCCCGGTCTCGCGCGCGACGATGTGGGGCGAAAGCGAGCAGGCTCCTGGGCTATAGTAGAGTTTCATAGCGGGGTCTCCATTGTCGGGTCGTTGCCCTGCCGAGGCCATCGCAACTCGGGTGGCCAGGGATGCGAGGGCAATAGACCGAGATGCATGCAATTGCAAGGATAGGGTGGTAAACTTGCCGCGATGCCGATGAAACCGAACGATAGCTCCGTCGACGCCTGGGTCTGCCTCGTACGCACCGAGCAGAGGCTGCTGGCCAGGGTCGAGGAGGATATGAAGCGCGCCGGGTTCCCCCCGCTCGAGTGGTACGACGTGCTGGTGGAGCTCGATCGCGAGCCTACAGGCACGCTGCCGCAAGCGGTGGTGCAGTCGCGCGTGCTGCTCGCCCAGTACAATCTGTGCCGCCTGTGCGACCGGTTGCAACGCGAAGGCCTGGTGTTACGTCAGCCCTCACCCGACGATGGGCGCAGCAATCTGCTGGTCATTACCGACAACGGCCGCAAGCTGCGCCGTGAAATGTGGCCCACCTACGCCGCCGCCATCGAGACCCATCTGGGCTCGCATCTCCAGCCCGAGGAAGCATCCGAATTGGCACGGCTGCTGGGCAAGCTGGTGGGAGGCGCGGGTTAAGGCCGCCCGCAAAAACAACTGAATCGGTTTCATTGAGTCCATTTCTCGCCCCGCCGTCTTCCCGGCCAAGCGACCAACGGGAGCGCTGAGCCGGGATCCAGCACAAAAAGCGCCGAAGGCACAATAACTTGCACGATCCCGTCCGGGGCCCTGGATCCCGGGTCGATCTCCGCCCCGGCTGAATGCCGGGGCTTCGATCGCCCGGGAAGACGGAGCAGTTGTTTTGGGGTGCGCACTAAGGCCGGCCGCGGCGCGATTGGCGCTTATCTCACATTGCCCAGATGCCCGTCATAGCGACCGGAGGGCACGTGCTGGGCGCGGCTCACGTCCCAGGTGTAGAGATAGACGATTGCCTCCACCGGTTCGCCGCCCACGATCCTAACCGGCATCGGCCGGCGCTGGAACTCGTGTGGCTGAGGCCGGTCCGGCGCGCACGCCTCGTAGCGGTCGAGGATCTTGAACAGCTCGGCCGCGTTGCCGGTCACGCGATGCACCTCGCCATGCACGCTGTCATCGGCATAGCCCGACGGCACGGCGCCAGGATAGGAATTGACGCCTGGCTCGTCGGGATCGTCGATGATGTAGAGCCGCGCCTGGATCGAGCCCGGCCCCAGCCGCCGGCAATGCTCGCGCATCGAAGCGCCAAGCGGGTGATCCGCCAGCGTCAGCAGTGTCCCATAGACAAAGAGCAGGTCGTTCTCTCGTGTCGCCAATTCCCGGTCACCTCGAGCTGCCTGTCTTCTCGGGCGTCCCAATAGGGCGATTGCTCTTGCAGTGCAATGGCTTTGCGGGCACGGGAGCGGATTGGCCATCCAGAGGGAGCCCGAGCCCGCCATGTCCTGGCCCGTCATCTTCGCCATCGCCAACAGCCTCGCCATGATCATCGCCAGCGTGTTCGTGCTGTTCGTGCACGACCGCAAGCACGAGGACATCGAGCAATCGGTCGATTTCTCGTTCTCAGCCGAAACGCTGCGGCGGGTGCTGGGATACTATCGAACCATGGCGGTGCTGATGGCGCTGTTCTTCGTGGTGTTCGTCGCCAGCCTGATTGCGCTGCAACGATTTGCCGACCTCACGCTGTTTGCCGAGGGCAAGGCATTTTATCTCAGCATGGTGTTCTTTACGCTCGACCTCGTGCTGCGTGGCGCTTTCTTCGACTGGATGGAGCACTTCGACATCTCGGTCAGCCCCTTGTCCATGAACCGCGATCTGCCCAGTTTCGTCTGGTATGCCTTCGTGTTCCGGATGTTCTTTGCGCTGACGCTGTTGAAGATCCTCGTGTCGTTCGCCTGGATCTGGGGCAAGGTACGGCGCGCACTCAGGCAGACGCAGGCCGCGACGACCGCGGATGCAGGGCACGGGTAGCAGAAGCGGTCAGGCGGCTGCGAGCAGGAACGCTGCGCCGAGCGCCGACACGACGGCCGCAAAGCGCGTGCCGAGCAGTTTGGCGCGCGCGCTCGGCAGCATCTGCGCTGCGATCAGGAAGCCGATGCCGATGCCGACGCCGCCAGCCAGGAACCACAGCGCCACACCCGGTGTCATCCAGAGTGCGGTCGCGGCCATCAGCTTGCCGGCGCCGCCCGCGACCAGGCCGAGCGCGAACAGGCCGAGCACGCCCGCCAGCACGAGCACGAAGGCGAGCAGATGCCAGCCAGTATCGGCGAGCGACATGCCGGAGACGAAAGCGGTCACCGGGAACGCGGCAACGAGCGCGATCACGAGCCAGTTCGGCACCGTGCCGCGCCACAAGTTGAAAGCTGCCCCGAGCGCGAGAAGCACGAGCGGGGTGGCAATAGTGAGCATGGCCATGGTGACGCAAACCCGTTGAGGACGACCTCACGCGATCCTACGCGTGAGGTTTTACGAGCGAGTTAACCTCGGAGTGGCGGCAGGCCATGTCTGGCCCTGGCCATTGAGCAGGCATCATCGCCTGGCTCGCAAGCACGGCAAACATCGGGGCGGATCGCATAGATCGAGCAGGCGGTTGCGACCCCGACCTTGCCCGTGAGCGCCGCACAGCGATCGCCGACGCAACGCATCCGGCCAAGCCCCGGATCGACCAGCTCGAGCGGGATCAGGTCGAGCGCGGCGTCGGTCTCGGTGCTGAAGCGCGGCCACTCGGCCGACGTGGAGCAGCACGCGCCGCATTGCTGGCAGGGCGAAAGGTCCGACGCGCCAAGCGCCTGAGAGTTTGCCATGGCAGATCCATTCGAGGCTCGTCCCTCGGAAACGACAAAGCCGCCCTCAGTGAGAGCGGCTTTGCCTTGTCCAGCGTTGCTCGGGTGCTGCTGCCATGCGGCATCGGCGCCCGTCAACTTGGTCGCTTACGCGGCCTGGATGGTGTTCACGGCGATCTTGCCGGTGCGGCGGTCTTCCTGGGTGTCGTAGGAGACCTTCTGGCCCTCCACGAGACCGCGCATTCCGGCGCGCTCAAGCGCCGTCGCGTGGACGAACACGTCCTTGCCGCCAGCGTCCGGCGTGATGAAGCCGAAACCCTTTTGGTCATTGTAGAACTTCACAGTGCCCTTATTCATCAACGTTCTTTCATCGATCAGTCGTTAGTCCAAGAGACCGTATTTGCACCGTGGTGCGCGCACAGTCCCAGCTTGTCGATTTTTGGGGGGTCAGAACCTGCGCTCGGCAGTGCCGAAGCGGAGCGGCCCGGTGGTCCGGCCAAAGTCGATAGCATCCATATATGCCCTTTTCGCGCGATCCACAAGGGCATCGACAGCGTGAGCCCGAAGATTCTCGATTCCGCATTCGTCGCTTTGCAATTGCCACGGTCGAAGGCTATGCATGCCCCCATTGCCGCCATGGTGGCCCAAACGAGCAAAAGGACCACGGATTTGCGCCTCCTCTCCAATGCCTCCCGCATCCTCCTTTCCGCCCTCGTTGCGACCAGTATCGCAGCCAGCCTCCCCGCCCAGGCGGAGGACAAGGTGATTGCCCGCGTCGATGGCCGCGATATCACCGAGGCCGATCTGCGCCTTGCCTCCGTCGAGATCGGGCCGGAGCTGAGCAGCGTGCCTGAAGACCAGCGCACGCGGGTGCTGGTCGAGTATCTGATCGAGAACGCCCTGATGGCTGCGGCGGGCGAGAAGCAAAATCTGGGCACCGACCCTTCCTTCGACCAGCGCCTCGCCTATTATCGCAACCGGGCGCTGCGCGACGCCTTCTTCGAGAAAACCATCGGCTCGGCTGCCAGCGAGGCAGAGGCCAAGAAGATCTACGACGATCAGGCCGCCAAGATCACACCGCAGGAGGAGATCCGCGCCCGCCACATCCTGGTGAAAACCAAGGAGGAGGCGCACCAGGTGATCGAGCTGATCGGCAATGGCGACGCGTTCGAGACGGTCGCCAAGGAGAAGTCGCAGGATCCGGGCTCTGGTGCCAATGGTGGCGATCTCGGCTATTTTTCGCGTGGTCAGATGGTGAAACCGTTCGAGGACGCGGCGTTCGCGCTGAAGCCGGGCGAGATGACCAGCGCGCCGATCGAGACCCAGTTCGGCTGGCACATCATCAAGGTCGAGGACAAGCGTATGCGTGCTTTTCCGCCATTCGAAACCGTGAAGTCGAAGATCATGACCTCGCTGGTGCAACGCAAGGCGCAAGAGGTCATGCAGGGCTTGCGCAGCACCGCAAAAATCGAGATCCTGGACGAGGCTTTGAAGGCGCAGGGCGCGGGTCAGGGCATCGCACAATAGCAGGCTGAGCAGGCACGAGAGCGGAGGGATCGATCGTGGCTTCCAGTGGCTCGAAAGTGTCGCCATTCGCTCCTGCAATCCTTTCGGTCATGCCGGCAGTCGAAGGCGTGCGCTTCGCGACCGCCGAAGCCGGCATCAAGTACCAGGGCCGCACCGACCTCCTGCTCGGCCTGTTCGATCCCGGCACCAGCGTCGCGGGCGTCCTTACGCGATCGAAAACCCGCTCGGCCCCGGTCGACTGGTGCCGCAAAGGCCTGATCGAGGGGCGTGCCCGGGCGCTCGTCGTCAACTCGGGCAATGCCAACGCTTTCACCGGCAAGCGTGGCATCGAGACCGTGGCGGCAACCGCCGAGGCGGCGGCGGCCCTGACCGGCGCCAAGCCGGGCGAGATCTTCATCGCCTCGACCGGCGTCATCGGCCAGCCGCTCGAGGCCGGCAAGATCACGACCCAGCTCGCCGGCCTCGCCACGAAAGCCAGCACCGACCGCTGGAGCGATGCCGCCCGCGCGATCATGACGACCGACACCTATCCAAAGCTTGCGTCGCGGCGCGCGAAAGTGGGCGGCATCGAGGTCACCATCAACGGCATCGCCAAGGGCGCCGGCATGATCGCGCCCGACATGGCGACGATGCTCTCGTTCGTCGCGACCGACGCGCCCGTTGGCGCCCGCGCGCTGCAGGTGATGCTGGTCGAAGGCGCACAGACGACGTTCAACTGCGTCAGCGTCGACGGCGACACCTCGACCAGCGACACGCTGCTCTGTTTCGCAACCGGTGCAGCCGGCAAGCGCGGCGCGCCGACGATTGCCGATGCCGCCGATCCGTTCGCCACCGATTTCCGTCGCGCGCTGCACGAGGTGCTGCACGACCTCGCGCTGATGGTCGCCAAGGACGGCGAGGGGCTGACCAAGTTCGTCGCAATCACCGTGACCGGCGCCGAGAACCGTGCTTCCGCCCGCAGAATCGGCCTCTCGATCGCCAACTCGCCCCTCGTGAAGACGGCGATTGCCGGTCAGGATCCGAACTGGGGCCGCATAGTGATGGCGGTGGGCAAGTCGGGCGAGGCCGCCGACCGCGATCGTCTCGCCATCCGCTTCGGCGATATCGAGGTCGCCCGGGCAGGCGAGGTCTCCCCCGGCTACACCGAGGATGCGGGCGCCGCCTACTTCAAGGGCCGCGAGCTCGCGATTGCCGTCGATGTTGGAATTGCGCAAGGCACGGCGACCGTCTGGACCTGCGATCTGTCGGCCGACTACGTGGCGATCAACGCGGATTATCGGTCGTAGGTTGGATTAGCGCGGCCCGATGTTCGATGTGGCGCACGGCACCGGTTCCGCCAGCCTACTTGGTCGTCGAGACCTTCCAGTGCTCGTTGTGCCGCCCTTGCGCCCAGCGCGCCACGTGACGGGCGTCCTCCTCCAAGCGGAGCAGTCGATAGCGCATGCGCTCGGCCGGAGCCGAGACCCAGGTCTTGAAGCTGGCGCGGGTCCGGCGCGGCGTCGCGATCGGCTCCGCCAACCCGAAATGGGCGGCGATCCGCTCACGCCACCAGCGATGCGGCTTCAAGGTGACATGGGCATTTCGACCGTCGGGCAGCGTGTGCTTGGCGGCCTTGGTGTCGACCACGATCAGCGCCCGGCGCGACGCCGCACGCATGTCGGCGAGCACGCCGTCCACGTCCTTCTCGTCGATATGCTCGAGCACGTCGATGTTGACGAGGAGGTCGGCTGGCACAGCCGGCTTGCCGGCGTACTCGGCGATTGCCGGATCATAGCGCCAGAGCGCCACGTCCTCGCCGAGCCCGAGGATGTCCAGGAACCGGCTCTGGCCGCAGCCGTAGTCGAGAATGGACTTCGGCGCGGCGATGCGAATCCAAGGCCGCAGGAACCGGAGGTATTTGACCGAGCTCGTCCCATACACGCGCCGCTCGTGAGTCTTGCGGTAGTAGTCGATCAGCTCCGGATTTCCCGCCAAGCGTGCGCTCCTTCTTTCGCGACCCCGCGGCTGCTGCTGGTGGGCCCGGCAGGACTTGAACCTGCAACCAGACGGTTATGAGCCGTCGGCTCTGACCAATTGAGCTACAGGCCCATGCGCAGCATCGCAGCGATGACGTCCCTATAGCAGAATTGCCCCGGCGGAAAGGGCGCCGACGCCCGACCGGCATCAATCGGCCGCAATCGCGAGGACGGAATGGAGGCTCGACGATGCATCTTCGTACCGTCCAGAGGACAAGGCCCTTCATGTCGCGTTCGACCCTCATTGCAATCGCGCTCGCCCTTGCGGCGGTCGTCAATGGAGCACTGCCGGCCATGGCCCAGGACCCGAAACGCCAGGAACGCACGATCACGCTGTCGGCGACGGGCTCGGCCTCGGCGGTGCCTGATTTCGCGACCATCATGGTCGGGGTCATGACCGAGGGCGATACCGCCAACGTCGCGCTCGCCGCCAACACCAAGGCGATGCGCCAGGTGGTCGACACGCTGAAATCGCGCGGGCTCGCGTCAAAGGACCTGCAGACATCGGATTTCTCGGTGCAGCCACGCTACGAGTACAAGCAGGACGGGACGCCGCCGAAAATCAACGGCTATCAGGTGATGAACACGCTGCACATCCGCGTGCGGGCGCTGGAGACGCTGGGCGAGATCCTGGACGAGGTGGTGCAGGTCGGATCGAACCAGATCAACGGCATCCAGTTCGGCGTGACGAAAGCGGACGAGCTCACGGATGCGGCGCGGCGCGAGGCCGTGACCAAGGCCACCAAGCGGGCGAAGCTCTATACGGAGGCCGCCGGCGTCACGCTCGGCCCAGTGCTGCGGATCGAGGAGCAGGCCTTCAACTCTGGCCCGCGACCACTCATGGCCACGAAGGCCATCGCAGCGGAATCGGCCGTTCCGATCGAGGCGGGCGAGCAGTCGCTCGAGATCGCTGTCACCATGACATGGACGATCGAATAGGTTGCTCGATCAAATTGGCGACAGGCACCGAATTCAATCCCCGAATGCCTCGAGGCATGGCGATTCCTGGTAGTTCAGTGCCTGTCACCGATTTTCCTGCGGAGGCGACCCTCGCGCCGGCCTCTTGTCATCGGCGCGGCTCATGCTCCACAGTCCGGGGGTAATCCCACGACCCGACCGGAGCCCCCCCATGAGCAGAGCGCCTGACGCCGTCATCATCTCCTGCGCCATCACCGGCTCGGTGCACACGCCGTCGATGAGCGAGCATCTGCCGGTGACGCCCGATCAGATCGCGGCCTCCGCGATCGGCGCGGCCGAGGCCGGCGCCGCCATCCTGCACCTGCATGCCCGCGTGCCCGAGACCGGCCGGCCGACCCCTTCGCCCGACGTCTATCGCGCGTTCGTGCCGGGCATCGCCAAGAGGACCGACGCGGTCATCAACATCACGACTGGTGGCGGCGCCGGCATGAGCCTCGACGAGCGCACCGAAGGCGCCCGCAGCCTCGAGCCGGAATTGTGCTCGCTCAACATGGGCACGATGAATTTCGGCCTCTTCCCGATGGCCGAGAAGCCGCGCAATTGGCGCCACGACTGGGAGCTGCAGCACCTCGAGAACAGCCGCGACTTCGTGTTCAAGAACACGTTCCGCGACATCGAGTGGATCGTGGCTGAGATGGGCGAGAAACGCGGCGCCCGCTTCGAGTTCGAATGCTACGATGCGAGCCACATCTATACGCTCGCCCATTTCCTCAACAAGGGCGTTGTCAAGGCGCCGCTCTTCGTCCAGTTCGTGCTGGGCATCCTGGGTGGCATCGGCGCGGAGCCTGAGAACCTGCTGTTCATGAAACAGACCGCCGACAAGCTGCTCGGCGACAACTACACATTCTCGGTCGCGGCAGCCGGCCGTGCCCAGCTTCCACTCGTCACCATGTCGGCGATCCTTGGCGGACATGTCCGGGTCGGGCTCGAGGACAACCTCTACATCGGCAAGGGCCAGCTCGCGACCTCCAATGCCGAGCAGGTCGCCCGCGTGCGCCAGATCATCGAGGCGCTCTCGCTCAAGGTCGCGACGCCTGCCGAAGCGCGCAAGATGCTGGGCCTGAAGGGGCGCAAGGCGACGAAGCTCTGAGGGGCGGGCATGATCCCTGTCATTCGCCCCGCGCGCCTGGAGGACTGCGACGCGGTCGCCGTCATGGTGCGGGAGCTCGCTCGCGATACCGGAGCAGGGGTAGTCCCCAAGGCGAGCGGACCGGAGCTAGCCTCGAACCTGTTCGGCCCGGCTCCGCTGCTGCGTCTGCTCGTCGCCGAGTCCGGCGGCACGCTCCTCGCCTATTGCCTGTCGCTCGTCCTCTTCTCCACCTGGCGCAACAGCCGCGGCCTTCATGTCATCGACCTCTATGTCCGGCCTGCCGCCCGTTCTCTCCATCTTGGCGAGAACCTGCTGGCAGAAGCCGCCGCCGCGGGTCTGGCTGAAGGGGCGACCTTCATCCGCCTCGAGGTCGAGCGCGGCAATGGGGGTGCCGAGAGGTTCTATCAGCGCTTCGGTTTCCGCCGGAAGGACAACGAGATCCACTATTCCCTCGACACCGGGCCGATGCGGGCGCTCGCCCAAAGGAAGGATTGACGATGACGGATGCCCTGAAGCCCAACCGGTTCGAGGCTCATGACGTCGGCGCGCTCGCGGCCGCCAGGAAGCTGATCGATGCCTGCGCCGAGCCGGTCGAGATGGGGCGGCTGGTGGAGGCCGCCGTCAAGCGCAACGCCGACTGGCGGGGCGAGCAGTGCATCAACCTGCTCGCGCCCGAGGCGCCGACCTCGCCCGCGGTGCGTGCGCTGCTCGGCTCCGAGATCGGTACGCGTGCCGCCGAGGGCCATATCGGACCCGTCAACCGCTGGTTCGCGGGCACTCGCCACATCGACGAGGTGGAAGCGCTGTGCGTCGAATTGATGAAGCAGTACTGGCGCTGCAACTACGCCGACCACCGCATGTGCGCCTCCATGATCGGCAACGCTGTCGTCTATACGGCGCTCTCCAAGCCGGGCGATGTGGTGATGACCGCCGCGCAACCGACCGGGGGCCATTCCTCCAACCGCAACGACGGTCCCGCCGGCGCCATGGGCCGCAAGGTCGTCGACATCCCGATGGACCCCCATGAGCTGGTGGTCGATGTCGACGCCTTCGCCAAAGTCGCCCGCGCCACGCGCACGCCTCTGGTGGCACTCGGTCTCTCCATGACGCTCTTTCCCCAGCCGGTTCGCGCCATGAAGGACGTGATCGCCGACTGGGGCGGGCGCTTCTACTTCGATGCCGCCCACCAGTTGGGTCTGATCGGCGGGGGCGAATTTCAGGACCCGCTGCGCGAGGGCGCCGACATCATGACGGGGTCGGCGGGAAAAACCTTCTCCGGCCCGCAGTCGGGCATCATCGTCTGGGACGATCCCGATCTCACCATGCCCGTCACGACGGCCGTGTTCCCGGTCTGGGCAGCGACCCATCAGGTCAACCGGGTGGCGGCGCTGGCGATGGCGACAGCCGAGGCGATCGCCTTTGGCCGCGAGTTCATGGGGCAGATCGTGCGCAATGCAAAAGCGCTGGCCAAGGCCCTCGACGAGCGTGGCGTGCCGATGCTGTGCGCCCACAAGGGCTACACGACGACGCAGCAGGCGATCGCGGATGTGCGGAAATTCGGCCGCGGCCTCGACAACGCCCAAAAGCTCGAGCGCGCCAACATCATCGTCAACAAGAACCTGATCCCGACGGACAAGCCCGAGGACTGGAACTTTCCGGGCGGCCTCAGGATCGGCACGATCGAGGTCACGCGCTACGGCATGCAGGAGCGGGAGATGGAGAGAATCGCCGAGCTGATCGCCCGCGTCGTCGTCAAAGGCGAGGCCCCGGAGCAGGTGAAGCCGGACGCCATCGCACTCCGCCGCAACTTCCCGACGCTCTTCTACTGCTTCGAGAACGGTTTGCCGCCGGCGTGAGGCTCCTCGAGAATGGGGCGATCCTCGCGCTCGCCCACTCCGCGCCTCAGCCCCCGAGCTTCACCTCGTCCCAGATCTTGATCATCTTCTCGCGCCGCTCGGGCTCGATCTCGCCCTGGAAGCGCGTGCCCTCGATGAACTTGTTGACGTCGCCGGTGATGCCGAGCTCCTTGGCGAGCGCGGAGGTGGAAAGCTTGTAGCTCTCGGCGTTCGCGTGGCCGTAGCCCCAGTCGTCGATCAACACCTTGCCGACCTCGGGCGCGAGGATCGCGTTCAGATAATCATAGGCCTGTTGCTCGTCGCCGCCCCCGCCCACATTCAACGCGAGGCCGCACGCCCAGCTCGACAGCCCTTCCTCGGGGAACATGAACTTGACCGGCTCGCCCTGGCCTTTCAGCAGGAAGTAGGTGTCGTTCCAGCACCAGGCGGCGATCACCTCCTTGCTGACCAACGCCTGCTGCAGCTGGGCCGAATCGGACCAATAGAAGCGCACCTGCTTGTTGAGCGCGCGCAGCACCTCGGCGCAGGCCGTCATCTCCTGGTCGGAGAGCTCCAGATGGCTCTTCAAACCGACGACGCCGGCGGCAAAGCAGAACACCTCGTCGACCGAATCGAGGATCGAGACTCGGCCCTTCACGCCCTCGTCGAGCAAGGCCTTGTAGCTCGCCTTGGGATTGGGGAGGTCGTCCTCGCGGTAGACGATGGTGGAGTTGCCCCAGTCCATCGGCACCAGCCAGTACTTGCCCTCGAACTGGATGCCCTGGAAGGTGAGCATGGCGGGCGGGATGTCCTTCCAGCGCGGGATCCGGCTGGTGTCGATCGGCTTGATGAGGCCGGCATCGCGCCAGCGCCGGATCGACAGCGTGCAGGGATGGGAGAGATCGACCTTGAAGCCCGATTTCAGCTTCTGGAAGGCTTCCTCCTCCTCCGAGTAGAGCGAGAAGCTGGGCGAGCCGCCGTATTTGGCGGTGAACTCGGGGTGCAGGTTCTCGGCCTCGTAGCCCGACCACTCGAATACCGTGAGGTTGGGTGCGGCGCTCGCGCGGCGGCCCATCATCGGCAGCGTGACGACGCTCAATCCGGCAGCGGCTGCAAGCTGGTTGAAATGCCGCCTAGAAAGGCCACGGCCCATGGCGGGCCTCCCGGTGGTCCTGGTCATGCGTCGTCCTCTCCTCTGCTAGCGTCTCGACCACCCTGCTCGCATCGCCGTCGCAGCCGGGTGCGCCAATAAAAAGTCTCCGCACCTCCCGAAGTTTTGCATGCAATGGCGTCACGAGCGAGTCACTTTGTCACGACGATGCCCCGCCGCCGGGCTGCGGCGGGATCGAGGGCTTGCCGCACGATCCGGCTCCATTTGACCTGGCGAGCACGAATGGCCCCGGTGCAGCCGCAGGAGTCCTTCGGTGTCGGGGCTCGCACTTCCTGCCCACGTGCGGCAGGATCGGCAGCGAGCACGGCCAGCACCAGCGCCAATGCGGCATTCACCCCAAGCCTCACCTGCTCCCCCTGTCCATGCCCTTCTTCGGCACATGCGTGCGGCCCTACTCCGCTGCCCGCCGCGAGCCGGGCCGCAGGTGCTCCGGCGGCTCGGCCAGCCGTGTCTCTGGGATCACCTGGCGGATGCGATTGTGGAAATCCGTGATCGCGACCTCCAGATCGGACAACGGCCCCGGCTTGTAGCCATGCGAGCCCAATCCCTGCTGGACCCGCTCGCACAACTCGCGGTCCTCCGCGCTGACCTGCCGGTTGATGCGCAGGTTGAGATAGCGCAGCACCTTGGCCTCCCGCCGCTCGTCACGCGGCTTGAACACGGGGTAGCGCACGAAGCAGGTCTCGGCCGTGCGCGGCAGGATCTGGAACACGTCCATGCTGTCGGGATAGACGTCGATGCCGATATTGGGCGGCATGGTTGCAAACAGCCAGGTGCGGCGGCTCTTGGGCTCGAGATCGGTCAGCACCTGGGGCGCGAGCCGCTGATAGTTGCGCTCGGTCCAATTGGTCGAGAGCTCGGACTTGTGCACCGCGTCGCTGATGGCGACGCCATGCGCATTCATCTGCCCCTGGGCATCGTAGTCGAGCATGCGCTCGTAGCCGGGATGCCCGATCGGCACGTGGTAATTCTCGAGGTTGTTGTCGATCGCCGTCTTCCAGTTGCAACGCCAGACCTCGGTCTGGATGCCGACCTCGGCGAGCTGCAGCTGCTCGATGTGGTAGGGCTTCAGCAAGTCCCGGAAAGGTCCCCACATCTGGGCGACGCTCGGCCCGCCATTGCCGGCGACCCGCACGAACACGAGTCCGAAGAACACCTCGAGCTCGACCTCGGCGAGGCTGTGGTCGGCCAGATCGAGGCCGGGAAAAGTGCGCTTGGCCGGCAGCGCCTTCAGACCGCCGTCCAGGCCATAGGTCCAGCCGTGATAGGGGCACACGATCGAGCCCTTGCACTTGCCCGAGCCATCGAGCAGGCGCGAGCCGCGATGGCGGCAGACATTCTTGAAGGCCCGCAGCTTGTCGTCCTTGCCGCGCACGACCGCAATCGAATCCCGGATGAGGTCGAGCGTCACATAGGCGCCGGTTTCGCGAACCTGGCTGATGTGGCAGGCGAACTGCCAGGACGGCAGGATCACGCGCTCATACTCGAGCTCGATCAGTGCGTCGCTCCGATAGGTCCACCCCGGCAAGCCGTCCGTCTCGCCCGGGCCGCTGTAGATCGACTCGTTGCCGATCAGCGCCACGGCGGCGTCAACCAAGACAGTCTGTTCGAGGATTTGCATTGTTCTTCTCCGTTGCTCGTCCGCCTGATCCGGTCGACCTCCAGGTCCGGATCGAGGGACGAATGGAACTCAACTCACACACTAAAAGGGTCGCCCCCGCGGGAGGCCTCAGCCGAAATGTCGTGGGAACACGACGCTGAGATAGGCACGGGCCTGACGGATCGCAGCCCGGCGATCGAAGCGCGGGCCGTCGACCAGGATGCCCTGCCAGAGATATTCGATCAGCCCGGCGAGCGCGATCGCCACGGCTTCGGCATCGAGATGGGCATAGCCGCCCTCATCGATCAGCTGCCGGCAGAGGCCGAGCAGGTCGGCAAGGTTCGACTTGTCGAGGCTGCCGACCCGGTCGAGATAGATCCGGCGCGCATTCGCCTCGCCCCAGAACGCGTACCAGACGGCCACTCTGTCCGGGTCGGAGACGGCCGGGTCGAACGTCGCCGCGACCAGTGCGCCGAGCGCCGCGACCGGATCCCCGCCAGCACCGGTGATGGCAGCACGCCGCGCCCGCTCGAACTCGTCGGACACGCGATCGAGCACGGCAAGCAGGAGCGCATCCTTCTTGGCGAAATGGAACGTCACCGTGCCGGGTGAAATACCGGCGAGCTCGGCCACCTTCTCGAGCGTCGTCTGCGACAGCCCGTCGCGTGCGATCACTCGGATCGCCGCCGCCAGGATCTCGTCACGCCGCGCAAGCGTGCCAGCACCGCCGCGCACAATGCGGAGCTTTAGTGCAGCGCTCTGTGGATGACGAGCCATAACGATCTGCAATCATTCATGTTTGCGGCTTCAGTTGATTGAACATACGTTTAGTGAAATTGTCTTCCCGTGTCAACCGCGTGGCCATCCCCATACGGATCACAATTCGTTCGCGCTGGCGCCAGCGGGCTCGACCGCGTGGGGCAAAGTTGCCAAAGCTCTGCCTTTCCAGTGGCTTCCAGCGCCGGCCCGGGGGGCGAGGCGCGGCCGCTCGGCTCAGCCGGTCTTGCAGAAGGTGGCATGGCCGATGCAGGTCACGCCGTCGCCGCCGGGCGTGCATTTGTACTGCTGTTTGCTGATCTTGTAGCCGGGCACCGAGCCATCCTGCAGGAAGCTCGGCCAGAGGCCCCAGCTCACCGACTGCACCATCGTCTCGAGGGCGAACCATTTGGCGCTGTCGGCAGTCCCGGCCGTCGCCTGCGCCGCCTTCGTCACACATCCGGCGTGGGCGTCGGTCAAACCGCTACCCATGGTGGCGGCAAGCGCCAATCCGGCAACACAGAGTTTTCTCATGAGGCAACTCCCTCGATCAAGGCTTCGGCGCAACAGCCGGAGCTGCGCTACGTTTGGAGCAGACCGCAGGGTCGGTCAACCTCCGGCACGCAAGCGGCGACATCACCGTTGACAGCGTTGGCCGCGCCAAGCCTAATATCACGGTAGGATGAGCGTAACCGGCGGATCGCGATGACCAGCAAGACCTCAGGCAGGCGGGCGAAGTTCAACATCGGCGATGTCGTGCATCACCGGGTTTTTCCCTTCCGCGGCGTCGTGTTCGACATCGATCCGGTGTTCAACAACACCGAGCAATGGTGGCTGTCGATCCCCGAGGACGTACGCCCCGCCAAGGACCAACCTTATTACCACCTGCTCGCCGAGAATGACGAGACG
Source organism: Hyphomicrobiaceae bacterium (assembly GCA_031431235.1). Lineage (GTDB taxonomy): Bacteria > Pseudomonadota > Alphaproteobacteria > Rhizobiales > Hyphomicrobiaceae > JANNSW01. The sequence goes on along the minus strand of JANPDA010000276.1, from coordinate 248 downwards.
GAGTACGTCGCCTACGTCTCCGAGCAGAACCTGCTGCCCGACAAGTCGGGCAAGCCGCTGCGTCACCCGCAGATCAACGAGATGTTCAAAGCGCAGCGCGACGGCAGCTATCAGGCGCTGTTCGTGGAGAAGCACTGAGGGAGGGAGTAGGGAGTAGGCCAGAAGGCGGTTCCCGTACTCCCTACTCCACCATTCCCGCAAATCTACTGCGGCGCCTGCTCGCCTTCCGCGGGGGCCGCTTCGCCTGC
>JANPDA010000275.1:0-6763 GCA_031431235.1 Hyphomicrobiaceae bacterium | reverse complement strand
CCTGTCCCCTGTCCCCTGCCCTAGCGGGTGTAGCTCAATGGTAGAGCAACAGCCTTCCAAGCTGATGACGAGGGTTCGATTCCCTTCACCCGCTCCATATATAGTCGATAAATTACAATAGATCAGGATGCGACAGAATTGATTGCGACAAATGAGGCTTCTGCGGATCAGTTTCGCTGGGTCTCGTTCGAGCTCTACAAGCTCCACCTTGCTCGATGATATCTGCAAACGGAGCAATCATCCTCTGGATTGCGCCGGGCTGGACCGTATGGCCTCGGTGGCCGCGCCTAACAAATGCTATCGTTCAATTGTTTCGTTTCGTTCAATTCGCCAACGTGCTAGTCTGTCGGCAAAGGAGACCTGCCATGCCGCTGATTGACGAGTCTATCGCTGCAAAGGTCGAGGCAACCATCGCCAGCGAAGCCGCGCGGCGGTTGGGGGAGCACGCCGTAGGCTGTGAGACGGCCTTGCGCTTGCAGCTGACCGAGGCCGGATGCGAGGTCGTGACGCTCGATGTGCCGACGTCGGCCGTGCCGCTGATCAAGGCCCTGCTGAAAGAGATTGGCGACGGCAAGACCGTCACGATCGTCGCGAATGATGCCGAGATCACGACGCAGCAAGCCGCTGACCTGCTGAACGTGTCGAGGCCTTACCTTGTCGGCCTGATCGGCAAGGGCATGTTGCCCGCCCGCATGGTCGGGCCGCGACATCGGCTATTGCTCGCCGACGTGCTCGCCTACCGGACGGCGAACAAGGCCAAGCGCCGGGAGGCGTTGCGAGAGCTCGCCGCGCTCGATCAGGAATTGGGCCTCAGGTGATCGTCGCCTTTCTCGATGCGAACGTTTTGTTTCCCGCGACCTTGCGCAGCGTGTTCCTGGAGCTTGCGCACGCCGGGGTATACACGCCGCTCTGGTCGGATCAGGTGCACGAGGAATGGATGCGCGCGCTCGCGGCGGTCAGGCCGAGCTTGGCGCGAGAGCGCATCACCCGCATGCGCAGCCTGATGGAGGCCCACGTCGGCGATGTGGCGGTCACCGGCTACGAGCCGCTGATCGCGACGTTGATGCTACCCGATCCCGACGACCGCCACGTTCTGGCCGCCGCCATTCACGGCGGTGCGAGAGTAATCGTGACGAGCAATCTCAAGGACTTTCCCGTGGACGTGCTGGCACCGCGCGGCATCGCCGCCGAGGGTCCGGACATGTTCATCCGCGGCCTGTTGCAGGCCGATCCCGAAGGTGTCGTCGCCGCCCTCGAGGCCGATCGGGCCGATCTCGTCAACCCGCCGCTGACGGTTGAGGAGTACCTTGCCGTGCTGGAGCGCAACGGTCTCCCGGAAACGGTCGCAGCCTTGCGCGAGCTGGGCCTGCTGTAATGGGCGCGAGGATCGCGGCGCCCGGGCATTCCGTCTGATGACGAGGGTTCGATTCCCTTCACCCGCTCCAATGCCCGGCCCGATGGACTCCACTCCCTAACCGACCTGCGCCAAAACCCTTCCGCCGCTTGCGGATTGGCGGTAGCCTATGGTTTTTTCCCGCCCTGCAGGGGCGGCGGAGGGCTGCATGGCCGAGCAGAAGCACATCACTCTCACCTCGCATCCGACCAAGGGCGGGTCGAAGGCGCCAGAGATCCATTGGGGTGCGCCGACTGCCAAGGACCGCGGGCCCGTGATCGGCTCGCTGCAGAATCCGCAGCAGCGCAACGTGATCGGCGTGCATTCGGGCGCCTATGGACTCTACCGCGCGCTCGCGATCGCGGCCGGCAAGCTCGATCCCGTGCATCGCCCCGACCTCACCAACACGTTCCCTCCGGTCTCGATCGGGCCGTTCCCACAATGGTCCGATCCCGACCGGATCGTCTCGATCGATCCGTGGGGCCATCGCGTCGCGGAAGTTTTCGCCGAGGAGCTGAAGACGGGTTTCGACATCCGCCCGACCATTGCCATCACCAGGGCCCGCATCGCGCTGCCCGAGATGCGTGAAGCCATGGCCGCGGGCCGTATGCGCTCCGACAATCGCGTACTGCTGCCAACGGGGGAGGCCAACGTGACGAAGGCGGCGATCGAGCCGGTCTGGTATCTGCCGGGCCTCGCCAAACGCCTCGACATCAAGGAGTCGGACCTGCGCCGCAAGCTGTTCGAGCACACCGGCCACATGTTCAACGATCTCGTCACCCGGCCCGACCGTAAGGTGTTCCTGCCCCCGATCGGCAACATCACACTCTACATCTTCGGCGAGGTCGAGCGCCTCTGGGACGGCAAGGGCGAGGTCGCCTGCCGGGTGCATGACGAGTGCAATGGCTCGGACGTGTTCGGCTCGGACATCTGCACTTGCCGGCCCTACCTGACCCACGGCATCGAAGAGTGCATCAGGAGCGCACAGAAGGATGGCGCCGGCCTCATCGTCTACAACAGGAAGGAAGGGCGCGCGCTCGGCGAGGTCGTGAAGTTCCTCGTCTACAACGCCCGCAAGCGCAATCCGGGCGGCGACAGTGCGGCCGCCTATTTCGAGCGGACCGAGTGCGTCGCGGGCGTGCAGGACATGCGCTTCCAGGATCTGATGCCCGACGTCTTCAACTGGCTCGGGATCAGACGCATCAACCGCTGGATCTCGATGAGCAATCTGAAGTTCGATGCCATGGCCGCACACGGCATTGCGATCGATGAGCGCGTGCCGATCCCCGATGTGCTCATTCCCGCGGATGCCCGCGTCGAGATGGATGCGAAGAAGGCCGCCGGCTATTACGTGGACGCGAGCGTTTCCAAGCCGGGCGACCTCGCCGCCACCAAGGGTCGCGAGTTGGACGAGTACTGAGGATGGATCAGATCGAGCGGGATCGCACGGCGGCAATGCTGCTGCTGACTCCCGGTGCGGTAAGGGAACGCGCCCACCTCGTGCTGGAAGCCGGGCTCGAGCACGACCTCGAGCATTTCAGCGTGGCGATCGACAATCTCGATGGGGTCGCCGACACCGTGGCCGAGACCATCAGGCAGAACTATCCCAGCCTCGATATTCCCCTGCACGCGCGCTGGCGGCATTTCCTGGTCGCCGGCAAGGATCGCTGGGCCACGATCGCCGAGCGGCTGGAGGTCGATGCGGACGAGCGGGCGCGCATCCGCTTCGAGCTGGCGGTCACCAGCGTGCTGCTCGATGCCGGCGCCGGGCCGGTCTGGCGCTATCGCGATCCCGTGACCGGCAGCGTGCTCGCGCGCTCGGAAGGGCTTGCGATCGCGAGCCTGGAGGCGTTCCGCAACGGCCTCTTCTCGACGCGGCCCGCGAACCTGTTGCAGGCCGACGCGCCAGGCCTGATGCGCCTCACGTCCGAGCGCCTCGCCGCCGCCTTCCAGGCGGGCCCCCACAACCCGCTCGAAGGACTGGAAGGCCGGGCCGGACTGCTCAACCGGCTCGGCGGCACCATCGTCGCCAAGCCCGAGTATTTCGGCGCCGGCGCCCGCATCGGCGGCCTCTATGACTGGCTGAAGGCCCGCGCGGAGAACGGCGAGGTGAAGGCGCCCGACATCCTCGTCCTGCTTCTGAATGCGCTCGGCCCGATCTGGCCGGGACGCCTGTCGCTCGGTGGTATCCCGCTCGGCGATACCTGGCATCACCCGGCGATCAAGGGCACGGGAGCGGCCGATGGCTACATGCCCCTGCACAAGCTCTCGCAATGGCTCGCCTACTCGCTGATCGAGCCGCTCGAGGAGGCCGGGCTGAAAGTGACGCTGATCGATCATCTGACGGGGCTCGCAGAATACCGGAATGGCGGGCTCTTGATCGACCTCTGCGTGCTCATTCCCGATCCGGTGGACCTGCTCGAGCGGGCCTACGCGCCGCACGAGGAGCCGATCGTCGAATGGCGGGCCTTGACGGTTGCCCTCCTCGACCGGCTCTGTCCACTCGTCAGATATCGACTCGGGCCCAAGGCGCATGCGCTGTCGCTCGCTGCCATCCTCGAGGGTGGCACCTGGGCGGCCGGCCGTCGCATCGCCAAGGAGATGCGCGAGGACGGCGGCCCACCGGTCCGGATCGTCAGCGATGGATCCGTGTTCTGAGTGAATGAGCTTGGGGGAAACGACGATGCCGAAGCAGACCTATCCCAATGTCGTCCTGGTCGATCATCCCCTCGTCGTGCACAAGCTCTCGCTGATGCGTGACAAGACCACGCCGTCGGCGGTGTTCCGCCAACTCCTGCGCGAGATCAGCCTTTTGCTCGGCTACGAGGTGCTGCGCGACCTGCCCATCGAGACCCGCAGCATCGAGACCCCGCTCGGGCCGATGGAGGCGCCCTTCATCAAGGGCAAGAAGCTCGTGTTCGTGCCGATTCTGCGGGCCGGCATCGGACTGCTCGATGGCCTCTTGGAGTTGGTGCCGTCAGCGCGGGTCGGTCACATCGGCCTCTACCGGGACCCTGAGACGCTGACCGCGATCGAGTATTACTTCAAGGTGCCCGAGGACATCGCCGAGCGACTGGTGGTGCTGGTCGATCCGATGCTGGCGACGGGCAACTCGGTCTCGGCGGCCATCAGCCGATTGAAGGAGCAGGGCGTCACGGACATCAAGCTCGTCTGCCTGCTGTCGGCGCCCGAGGGGATCAAAGCGCTGGGTGCGGCCCATCCCGACGTGATGGTCTACACCGCCGCAATCGACAGCCACCTGAACGACCATGGCTACATCGTGCCGGGCCTGGGCGACGCGGGCGATCGGATGTTTGGGACGAAGTGAGGGAGTTGTGAGATTGTGAGTTGTGAGTAGGGACGACAACTCACAACTCACAACTCACAGTACCCGCCCCGCAACCGCATCGAGCTTTGCCAGCAACGCCGGATCGCGGGCTTCGGGGGGCGTGATGATGGCGACGTCGAGGGCTCGGTCGGAGCCGATCGGGCAGGCGGGGTGATCGGTTGGAAAATCCCGCGCGAGGCGGGCGACGAGGCGGGCGGCTTTGGAGGCATTCTCGTGCAGCACCTTGATGACGGCGGCGACGTCGACGGCGGCGTGATCGCCGTGCCAGCAGTCGTAGTCGGTCACCATGGCGATGGTCGCATAGGGGATCTCCGCTTCGCGCGCGAGCTTGGCTTCGGGCATGTTGGTCATGCCGATGACGGAGCAACCCCAGGAGCGGTAGAGCCCGCTTTCGGCACGCGTCGAGAATTGCGGGCCTTCCATCACCAGATAGGTGCCGCCCGTGGTGACCGCTATCCGCTCGGTCGCCGCTGCTGTGGCGATGCGATCGAGGAGGCCGGGGCTCACCGGATCGGCCATCGAGACGTGGGCAACGCACCCCCGCCCGAAAAAACTCTTCTCCCGTGCGAACGTGCGGTCGATGAACTGGTCGACGAGCACGAAATGGCCCGGCGGCAGCTCCTCCTTCAATGACCCGCAGGCCGAGACCGAGACCAGATCGGTCACGCCCGCGCGCTTGAGAGCGTCGATGTTGGCGCGATAGTTGATATCGGTGGGCGAGACCTTGTGGCCGCGGCCGTGGCGGGCGAGAAAGACGATGCTGGTCGCCCCGATCCGCCCGATCCTGAGCGCATCCGACGGCTCGCCCCAGGGCGAGGCGATCCGCTCCTCGCGCACGTCCTCGAGCCCGGGCAGCTCATAGAGTCCCGAGCCGCCGATGATGCCGAGGATGGACTTGGGCATGGTGGTCTCCCGTCGCTTGCTTGGCGTGCTTGCCTCTAGCCGAGACTCCCCCCGTTCACCACCCCTTCCGGCAGGACGTGGCCCGGCGGAGCAGTTCGCCGGCACAGCCGCCCTCAATTCGCGAACCTGAAATGCATCACGTCGCCGTCGGCGACGAGGTAGTCCTTGCCTTCCAGGCGCATCTTGCCTTCGGTTTTGGCGCCGACCTCGCCGCCGAGGCGCACATAGTCGGCATAGGCGATGGTCTCGGCGCGGATGAAGCCCTTCTCGAAGTCGGTGTGGATGACGCCGGCGGCCTTGGGCGCCCGCGTGCCCTTCTCGACGGTCCAGGCGCGGGCCTCCTTGGGGCCGACCGTGAAATAGGTGATGAGGCCGAGCAGCTCGTAGCCCGCGCGGATCAGGCGAGCGAGGCCCGGCTCGGTCAACCCCAGCGAGGCCAGGTAGTCAGCGCGCTCCTCGTGAGGGAGTTGGGCGAGCTCGGCCTCGATCTTGGCCGAGATCACCACGCACGCGGCCCCCTCGGCCTTGGCTTGCACGGCGACCTTTGCCGAGAAGGCGTTGCCGGTCGCGGCGGAGGCCTCTTCCACGTTGCAGACGTAGACGACGGGCTTGGCCGTCAGCAGCTGGAGCATGCGGAAGGCGGGGCGCTCCTCCTCGGTCAACTCGACGGTGCGGGCGGGGCGGCCGGCGGCGAGCGCCGTGATCGCCTTCTCGATGATGACGAGCTGGAGCTTGGCGTCCTTGTCGCCGGCCTTTGCTTTCTTCTCGAAACCTTGTTTGCGCCGTTCCAGGCTGTCGAGGTCGGCGAGCATCAGCTCGGTCTCGACCGTCTCGGCATCGGAGATCGGATCGACCCGGCCCTCGACATGGACCACGTCGTCGTCCTCGAAGCAGCGCAGCACATAGGCGACCGCGTCGACCTCGCGGATGGTGGCGAGGAACTGGTTGCCCAGGCCCTCGCCCTTGGAGGCGCCGCGCACGAGGCCGGCGATGTCGACGAAGGTGAGGCGCGTGGGGATGATCTGCGCCGACTTGCCGATCGCCGCCAGGTGGTCGAGGCGAGGATCGGGTACCGGCACCTCGCCGACATTGGGCTCGATCGTGCAGAACGGGTAGTT
>JANPDA010000274.1:0-3215 GCA_031431235.1 Hyphomicrobiaceae bacterium | reverse complement strand
TGACCGCCCGCGCCACGTAGGCAACCGTGATGCTGGCCGGCTCTCCCTTGGCGATGGCCTCACGGATGGTAGCGGTATCGAGATCGAAGCCCGCGATGAAGCGATCGTCGCGGAACTCAGTGTGCTCGGGCGTCGCGGTCTGGCCAAGCCAGGAGAGCGCTGCAACCGATCCGCCATCGACGAGGTGCGGATTTTCGATCTCGAGCCCGGCCGGCAGCCGGTCGACCAGCAGCACGCGCCCACCGAGCTTGTCGGTCGAGGCGACCGTCAGCACGACAACCACACGGTCGTTCTGATTGAGCGTCGCTCGCTCGGGTCCGGCGAGCTCGAGCGACGTCCCATCGAGCGCGAAGAACTGACGCTCGATGGCAAAACCGTTCGAGATGGCAGGCTCGGGCGTCGCCGATTCGCCCATCACCGTTACGACAGCCTTCAATTCGCGGTCGCTGGTGTTGCGGACGACGAGCGGTCCCTTGGCCAGATCGGCCGCCGAGAGGCCACGGCTGAGCGTGCCGGCAATCGGCTGGCCATCGACGTCGAGGGTGACCGACTTGCCCTCCTCGATCAGCGAATGGGCAGCCAGCAGAAGCCACGCATTCTCCTGGGTCGAGGTGGCGCCGGTGCCGCGTTTCAGCCGGAGCGCTGCAATGCTGTCGGCGAGCCGGGTGGCGCCGGCAGAGGCGGTCCTCGTCTCCTTGACGAGCGTCAGCGTCGCTGCGCCGTCACGCAGATAGGAGCCGTAGTCGGCGCGGAACGGCTGCTCGGCGACGACATCGTAGTCGGTCAGCGCCGAGCCGAACGCCCGCTCGGCCCGCTCCTTGTCGCCGTACATGGCGAGCGCGGCACCGATCTGGGCCTTGGCGAGTGGCGTCGCGAAGCGGTCGAGACGGGTGTCGGCGTAGTAGCGCAGGTCACCGATCGGCGCCCGGCCGTTCCTGGCGAGCACGTAGAGCGCATAGGCGATGTCCTCGCCGCCCTTCTCGAAGTCGACCGCGTAGGCGACCGAGTTCTGCAACCGGTCGAGCGCACTGGTGAAGGGACGTACCGGCACATTGTAGCCCTGCTCCTTGGCCCGGGTCAGGAAATCGGTCACATAGGCGGAGAGCCACATGTCGGCGGAGCCCGGACCCCAGAGGCCGAAGGCGCCCGAGGAATCCTGCATCTCGGCCAGCCTGTCGATCGAGAGCTGCACACGCTCCTTGGCCTTGGCCTCGCCCGTTGCCCCGATCGCGGAGGCGACCTCGTCGAGATAGAGCAGCGGCAGAGCCCGGCTCGTCACCTGCTCGGCGCAGCCATAGGGATAGCGGTCGAGCGCGGAAAGCAGACCCGGCACGTCGAAGGCCGCGGCCGGGCCGACCGTCACCGTCACGTGGCTGCGCTCGGGGATCAGATCGCCGAGCACGTCCGCGGAAACGGTGAGCCGGCCAGTCGAAGCCGCCAGCGACTGAACGGTCGTCCGCTTCACGTCGTTGGCTGGCGCCTTCACCTCGAGGGCAAAAGCGCGCGCCACATCGATGTTGCCGGGTCCAGTCAAGTGGACGTTGAAGGAGCGCAGGCCGATCCGGTCGGCGGTGACGGCCACTCGCTCCAGCTGGCGTTTGCCGGCCGCGAGCTCCACGTCCTTGCCGAGCAGCGACTTGCCGAGGCCGGCTTCGTCGATCTGCTCGAGCGTCAGATTGTAGGTTCCGGCCTCGCCCTCGACGTTGTGCAGGTCGAAGACGAGATCAGCGGTGTCGCCGAGCAACAGGAATCGCGGTCCCGAGACGAGCATTGCGACGGGATCGCGGACGATCACCTCGCGCTCGGCGTGGCCGACGCGATTGCCCGACCATGCGACGGCCATGACCCGGATGGAGCCGTTGAAGGGTGGCAGGTCGAAGCGCACTTTGGCCGTGCCGTCCGCGCCGACAGTGACGATGCCCGAGAACAGCGCAACGGGCTCCTGGGTCGGCGGGCTGCCGACGACCTCCATGCCGGACCCATCGCCGCCCGAGCGGGCCGCACCCTTCTCGGCACGCATGCCGTCGATCAGGCGGCCATAGAGGTCGCGAATCTCGAGCCCGAGGCGACGCTGCCCGAAGTACCACTCGTCGGGCGCCGGCGACTTGAAGCGGGTGAGGTTGAGGATCCCCACATCGACGGCGGCGACTGTCACCCGAGCCTCCTCGCCCGCTGCCAGCCCTTCGAGCTTCACGGGAATCTCGAGCGAGCCGCCGGAGGCGACCTTCCCGGGCAGGTCGAGCGTGATCTTCAAGCTGCTCGCGGCCGGATCGAGCGCCAGCCAGCGCACACCGATCGAGCGGCTCGGCATCCGTTTGCCCGCCACATCGAGCGGGCGATAGAGCATGGCGGTTACATAGGCGCCGGGCGACCAGCTTGCCTCCACCGGCAGCGCTATCGTGGTGCCGCCATCGGGCACGTCGACCTCGCTGAACGAGATCAGGCCCTCGCGCAGCACGGCAACGACTGCACGGCCCGCGCCTTGCGGATTGATCCGAAGCTGCGCCGTATCGCCGACCGAATAGCTGGCACGATCGAGCGCAATGTCGAGGATCTCGGGACTGTCGGCGGTCTGGCCACCATACCAGCCGGAGGCGAATTCGAGGCTCGAGACCGGGCCGGACGGGTCAGCGGTGCCGACCTCGAGCCGGTAGGTGCCCCAGTCGACCGGCAGGCTCACGCGCTGCGGACCGGTGCCGTCACCCTCGAACGTGCCGTCCATAACGCGTGCGGTATAGGTCACCGGCTCGTAGTTCCAGGAGCCGTTGCGGCCATACCACTGGTAGGAACGCTCGATGCGCAGGATCTGCCATTCGAGGCCCTTGGCCGAGGCGGCCGTGCCATCGGCGCCAATCATCACCACGTCGAACTCGGCCGCGCCGCCGCGCTCGATGCTGCCGTCGCCGAGCTGGCGGATGCCGATCAATGGGCTGCCCTGACGTACGGGCAAGGTCAGGCTGCGCTCGATGGTGCGGCCACCGGGCTCGACCAGGCGCACCAGCACGCGCGCCTCCAGGAGCTTCGAGGTGCGCGGCAGCGCCGGCAGCGTGATCGGGATCGAAGCCGCTCCTAGCGCGTCCGTCGCCGGCAGACCCGAGAGGTCGGCGCGCACGGGCACCACCGTCTCGTCGGAAAGGCCGAACCGATAGCCGTCGTAGCCTGCGAGCCCATGCTCGCTCGCCTGCACCAAGACCTCGCCTTCGACGGCGAGGTCG
>JANPDA010000273.1:0-4821 GCA_031431235.1 Hyphomicrobiaceae bacterium | reverse complement strand
CCTCGCAGCCTACAGCGACCGCTTCTCGGCTTTCATCCGCCCGATCAACGACACACTGCAAACGATGCCGCTGTTCGTGCTGCTGATCCCTGTCGTCATGATCTTCAAGCTCGGCGATTTCACGGCCCTGCTCGCCATCATCCTCTACGCGATCGTGCCGATCATTCGCTACACCGAGCATGGCTTGCGCAATCTGCCCAAGGACGTGCTGGAAGCCTCTGAATCCATGGGTACGACCATGCTGCAGCAACTCGTACAGGTGAAGCTGCCGTTGGCGCTTCCCGTCATCATGCTCGGCCTCAACCAGACCGTGCTCTACGGCATCTCGATGCTCGTCATTACGGCGCTGGTCGGCACCAATGATCTGGGCCAGCGCGTTTACATCGGCCTGGGTGCGGGCGATTTCGGCAAGGGCATCATCGCAGGCGTCGGCATGGCAATCCTCGCGATCACCGCCGACCGGATCATCCAGGCGGCCGTCAAGCGGCGCCAGGAAGAGCTCGGCGTCAGCGCTTGAGCATTGCAGCAACATTGGGGGGATCGAGGATGGCCGCGACCGAGGATTTTGCCCACCTGAGCGGACGCGTGCCGATCGATGGCGACTACCGCCGCAGCAGCGCGAGTGTGGCGATTTCCGTCATCGATCCCGCGACAGAGGCACGGACCGGCGAAAATGCACCACCCAGGATTTCTGGTGGTTCCCCTATGCCGACAACGAGGCATTCGGCGGCAAGGGCAAGCACTGAGCGGGCACCCTCAGCTCGACCGCTTCCGCCGGCTCGCAAGCACGCTCGCGAGATCGGGGGCGTCGATCACGCGATCGAGCCAGCGGTCGAGAATTGCAGGGTCCGCGCTCTCGATCCGGCTGCGGGCATCCTCGGGTAGCGGCCCGAAGCGGCGTGTCAAGAGTCGGACCAGCGTCTCGGCTTTGGCTTCCACTCGGCCCTCCGCCCGGCCGGCAGCCCAGCCGGCAGCCTTGGCCTCGTCCCCATAGCGCTTCTTCAGGAACTCCATGAACTCGTTCATTCTCACTCCTTCACCGTGGGGCGCAATCTGCTCCATGGCCGCGATCAGCGGCTCGCTCCCGAGCTTTCCCGCAATATAGTCGAGCACCGTCCGCAAAGCCAGCTCGTCGAGCACCAATATCTCGATCAGCAACGCCTCGACGTGGCTGGCGAGGTCGGGCCACTGGATGCGTTTGAGTACCAGAAGCGCGGCGCGCAGCCGCGGGTCGCTCGAGAGTTCGTCGTCCTCGATCGCGGCGAGATCGACGAGCACGTGCTCGAAGCTCGGCACGTAGGCGCGGAGCGCTGGCGGAACCGCCCCGAACAGCTCGGCGAACGAGGTCGAGTGTAGCCACGGCGCCGCGCCGTGATGAACGACGATCGGGATGATCAGGGGCGGCTTCGTGGTGCTTGGCCCGTTGCGTTGCCACCATTCCCAGATGCGGCCCATGTAGCGCCAGAGCTGGAGGCGTGTCAGGGCATTCGAAGCGCTCTTGTGCTCGAACAGGACATGCACGAGCGCGTCGGATCCGCCCATCAGGCGAATGCCGAAAAGCAGGTCGGTCAGGTGCTCGCCGAGCCGAGCATCCACGAACGAGGCGGCGAGTGGCGTCGGCGATCCAGGCGCAATCAGCGCAGCGACGTCGGCGGGCAGCCGCTCGCGGATGAAGCGGTCTGCGTTGCTCGATATGCCCATGAGCCATTTGAAGTAGGCATCATGGGGGTTGTGGCCTACGCGCTTCGATATCGGTGGCTTGGGCATGCACCCAATGCAGACCGTTTCGCGCCGATTGTCGACTGGGAGAATGCCGAGGAGGGGCGACCAGCGGGCCGCCCCTTCGGTACCCGAGTGGACCTCTGAGTTGGAGGCCGCAAATCGACGCCGTCAGGAGCCCGCCGGGGCTTCCGTCTTGCCGGCCTCGGCGTGATGCTCGAGGCTCAAGGTCAGCTCCTTCTGGTCGTGGGAATGGCGAGAGCGGCCGTCGAACACGGCACCCTGCTCGATCGAGAGCGTGCTGTAGAAAATGTCGCCCTCCACGCGCGCGCCTGACTGCAGCGTCACCTGCGAGCCGCGAACCGCGCCCACGACCTCGCCACGGACGACGACCGTCTCGGCGGCGACCGTGCCATGAATGCGGGCATGCTCGCCGACGACGAGCTCGACCCCGCCCAGATCGCCCTGAATCTCGGCATCGATTTCGAGCGTGCCCTTGGACACGATCGTGATCTTCTCCCCCATGATCGTGAGGTCCCGGCCGATCACCGAAGTGTTGTGGCCGCCGTCGTAGGGGCTGATCACTGGCCTTGGCGGCGAGGATCTCACCACCTCGATGGTCGGCGCTTCGGTGCGGACGCTCCGCGGCGGAATCGTCCGGTCGGCAGTGCTGCGAGTGAACATGATTACGTATCTCCCCGTAGTCCCAACAGCCGCTGCAACGCTTAGGGCGCGGCCGGGTCGGAAATATGTCCGGATCGGGTCGGCGGGATCCGGCATGGGAGATCTGCGTTCATGCGCACGATCGATACCTGACACCCGAGCGGTGGCTTTCGGACATCCGGCGAAGTCGCTACCCTCGGTGCGGAACAGCAGGGGCCTCCGACATGAAACTCGCCTACGACGCCATCATCCTCGGCTCGGGCTCGTCGGGCCTTGCCGCCGCGCTTGCCGCCGCAAAGGGCGGGGCACGCACGCTCGTCATCGAGAAATCCGAGCTCGTCGGGGGCACCTCAGCCATGTCGGGAGCCGGCACCTGGATCCCGGCGAACCACCTCATGCTTGCGGCCGGGATGGAGGACAGTGCGGGCGAAGCACTCAGATACATGCGCGCGGTCGCTCCTCCCGGCTGGCGGGAGAAGGAGGACGACCGCTGGCGCGCGCTCGCCGAGCATGCAGCGCCCATGCTGGTCTTCCTCGAGGCGCATACTCCCCTCCGCTTCGAGCTCGCCTATCACCCGGATCAGTACTCGGAGCTGCCCGGCGGGCGCGAGCACGGGCGCATGGTCTCGCCCAAGCTCATCTCCAAGCACGTGCTGCCGATGCCCTGGCGCACCATGATCCGCCGCTCCACCATGCCGATCAACGCGACCTACAAGGAGCTGATCGACGGCTGGAAGGAGGGCGGGTCGTTCAAGGAGATCCTCGCCTTCGCCCCGCTCGCGCTCTGGCGCAAGCTGCGCCGCGAGGTCGGGCAGGGCAATGCGCTGATCACCGGGCTCTTGAAGGGCTGCCTCGATGCGGGCGTCGAGCTGGTGACGCGGACGCGCGCTCTCTCGCTCCTGACCGACAAGACCACGGGGCGCGTGACCGGTGTGCTGGTCGAGCACCGCGGCATGCGGCGCGAGATCCATGCGGCCCGCGGCGTCGTGATCGCAACCGGCGGTTTCGAATGGAACGACGAGATGCGCGAGCAGCACTTTCCCGGCGGCGGCACGCTCAACGCCTCCCCCCGCACCAATACGGGCGACGGGCAACTGATGGCTGAAGCCGTTGGCGCTCATCTCGACCACATGACCGAGGCCAACATCTTTCACATGGTGCCGACCATCTACGAGGGCAAGCGCCACGCCTTCCCGCTGACCGAGCTCTATCACCCGCATTGCATCCTGGTCGGCCCCGACGGAGGGCGCTTCGTCAACGAGGGCGATCCCAACGTCGGCGTGACCCTCAACGAGCGAGACGCTGCGACGGGCCGCATGCGGCACCTGCCCGCCTGGAAGGTGTTCGACAAGTCCTACACGCGAGCCAACGCCATGGGCATGCGGCTCTGGAAGCGCGACGGAGCTGAATTGAAGACGGCGCGGACGATTCCCGAGCTCGCCCGGCTCATCGATGTCGATCCTGTGGTCCTGCAGACAACCGTCGCGCGCTTCAACGGCTTCGTCGACAAGGGCCGCGACGACGACTTCCGCCGCGGCGAGACGATTTGGGAGATGTACTACACGAAAGACCCGAGCCGGCCGAACGGGAATGGCGCGCTCGGCCGCATCGAGGCGCCGCCCTTTCAGGCCACCCGCTACCACCACGGCATCATCGTGACGAAGGGCGGCCCCCGCACCAGCCCATCGGGCGAGGTGCTGCGCGCCGACGGCAGCCGCATCGGCGGCCTCTATGCCGCCGGCATGGCGTCCGCGAGCCCGATCGGCACCAAGGCGGTGGGCGCCGGCACCACCATTGGCCCGTGCCTGACGACGGGCTACATCGCCGGGCGGGCGCTCGTCAGGGAGAATTGACGTTCTGAACTCGCAAACCTGCTCGTAGGCCGGGCGAGATCGGCTGCAGCGCAGTCGGGAAGGAAATGAGGATTGGCTGCGTTGCGAAAATGTAGTAACGTGCCTTCATTACCAGGAGACACGCACGTCATGCCCATCACCACGATGACGAGCAGGGAGTTCAACCAGGACGCCAGCCGGGCCAAGAAGGCCGCCAATGAAGGACCCGTCTTCATCACGGATCGGGGGCAGCCCGCGCACGTCCTGTTGAGCATCGAGGATTACCGCAAGCTCACGGGCGGCGAGATGATGCTCGGCGAGGCACTGGCCCAACGGGACGCTCCCGATTTCGAGTTCGATCCGCCCCGTGCCGGCGGGCTCTTTCGGATCGCGGAACTCGACTGATGCTCGTCGTGGATACGAACGTCATTTCCGAGCTGCGCTGGCCTCTGAAAGCTCATCCGAACGTGGTGGCATGGGCGTCGGCCACGCCGCTTGCGCACATTTTCCTGTCGGTGATCACGGTGCTGGAGCTCGAGCTGGGTGCGCTGCTGATGGAGCGAAAGGACAAGGCGCAGGCGATACACCTGAGGGCCTGGATCGACGA
>JANPDA010000272.1:0-2193 GCA_031431235.1 Hyphomicrobiaceae bacterium | reverse complement strand
GCCGCGATAGTCAATAAGCCGCTCCGTTGCCTCCTCAATCGTGATGGTATCGAAGTCGGCCATGGTCACGCTTCCAAAATCCCAGCCACATTCGCGGCGATGGTCTGTTCCAGTTCGCGAGCTTGCGCGTTCAGGGCTTCGAGTTCCTCGTTCATAACTTCGAGCTGCTCCTTGAAGTCCTCGTCGCTCACCTCCTCGCCCGGCGCGACGCCCACATAGCGACCGGGGTTGAGCGACCAGCCCTGCGCTTCGATATCCTTGAGCGTGGCCGCGCGGCACAGGCCGGGCACGTCGGCGTACTTCGGCTTCTTGCCGAAGACCTCCTTGATCTTGGCCTCCGTCTCGTCGCCGCCGACGGTGAGATCGAGGGCTTCGCCGCGATACAGGCGGACGAGGTTGGCGAGAAGGCAAATCTGCGCAGGCGTCCACTCGCGGTGGGCGCGGTCCACCTGCCGGTAGATGTGACGGGCGTCAATGAAGAGCACGGTGCCGGCTCGCGGCGTCTTCGCTTTGCCTTTGTCGAGGAACCACAGCGTGCAGGGCAGCGTCACCGTGTAGAACATGTTGGGGCCAACGGCGACCATCACGTCCACAGCATGGCCTTCGATGAGCTTCTGCCGGATCTCTTGCTCGGACGAGCGGGCGTCGGAGGCGGAGTTGGCCATGACGAAGCCGGCGCGCCCCTTGGAGTTGAGCGAGGAGTGGAAGAGCTGGATCCAGAGGTAGTTCGCGTTGTCGGACTTCGGCAGGCCGAAGGGAAAGCGGCGGCCGGGCCCGACCATGTCTTTGAGCCGCTCCTTATCCACCGCATTGACGTTGAACGGCGGATTGGCGAGCACGAAGTCGAACTGGCCGGTCGCGTTGTGAGGGTCATCGTAGTAGCTGTTGACATTGCCGCCGTGGCGGATGTCGCCCTCTAGGCCGTGCACGGCGAGGTTGAGGCGGCACAGGCGGCCGGTCTCGTCGGTCTTCTCAACGCCGCAGATGGCGAGCTCGGCGGCGGGGTTCTTCTGGTGCTCGGCGACGAAACGCGCCGACTGCACGAACATGCCGCCGGAGCCGCAGGCGGGGTCGAGGATGCGGCCGTGGAAGGGCTCGATGATCTCGGCCAGCAGCCTGACGATGCTCGCCGGCGTGTAGAACTCACCGCCTTTCTGGCCCTCGGTGCGGGCGAACTCGCCGAGGAAGTATTCGTAGATGCGACCGAAGGCGTCGAAGTCGACGCTGGCCGGGATCTCGGAAACCTTCTTGAGCAGCTCCTTGAGCAGCGTGCCAGTGAAGAGATTGTAGGTCTTGGGCAGCACGCCGGCGAGCTGTGGATTGCTCTTCTCGATCTCGCGCATCGCCGCGTTTACCTTGGCGCCGACGTCGGCCGCCTCGGGCAGGGTCAGCAGGTAGTCGAAGCGCGCGTGGGACGCGAGGTAAAGCACGCCATTGGCGTGGTACGCGGCGGGCTCATCCACGCGGCTCCCACGGCGGGACGAGGCGCCAGCCTTCTCCAGCTTCGCGCGCTCCGCTGCGAAGCGTACCTCGGCAAAACGAAGGAAGATGAGGCCGAGGATCGGCCCGGAGTATTCCTGGGCCTTGAGTCCGGAGTTGGCGCGGAACTGGTCGGCCGCGTCCCAAAGCTGCTTCTCGAGCGCCGTGTTGGCGACGTCCTTCTCGGTCGGCTCAATCCATTGCATGGTCGGCGGTCGCTCCGTGGGCACAGATTCGACGGGACTCGTTGATCACTCGTAGTTAGTTCAAGGCACGATACCGCTCGCGCCCGGCCCACCGCCAAGTCGCTGCCGTGGTACATCAGCATTGCCGGAGCCAGAATGCCAGTGTCTGGCAGCCCGCTGTCCCGAGCAAGTAGTCTGCCCCCAGCTGGTTACCATGGCTCCGCTCTCGAGCCCACTGAGTTGTCTACTGACAGCGCCGACCAGGTAGCCCGGAACGACGAACACCTCTGCGAGGGTCGGACTCCCAGACCAGGCCCCTTCGTGTGCATGTAATGGGAGCAGCGAGCCCCAGGCGTCCACTGGGGGATGGCCTGCGATGACGAAGTCATCCCCTCCCAGGACCGCATCGAGACCGTCACGGACGATGCGGACCTTGAGGACGTCTACAACACGAAGCGCCACCTGCTGTACGTCGCCTGCACCCGCGCGAAGGACCATCTGCTCGTCACGAGCCTCGCGTCGGCGTCGG
>JANPDA010000271.1:0-11604 GCA_031431235.1 Hyphomicrobiaceae bacterium | reverse complement strand
TCCACCATATCCCTCGAACCCGGTCACCAATGCGGTCAATGACATCGGCTCTGCACCCCTTGGCTGACGTTTCTTTGGCTCTAGAGCCACTTGCGAAATGATTTGACCAAAGTACCTCAAGAAAATATGCCCAACGGCTCTGCAACTAAATTGCATGCAGCGATTGAAAGTGGCGACCCCGGTTGGACTCGAACCAACGACATCCCGCTTAGAAGGCGGGTGCTCTATCCAGCTGAGCTACGGGGCCGTCGACGGGCAGCTTATAGCCTCGTCGCCATCAGTGGGTCCAGGCGTCCTTGCGGCCCCATTTGAAATTGTCCGAGTAGGACCGCTTGGTGGTGCGGTGGGGCTTGGGCGCCTCGACCCGGTAGGCGAGGCCGTTGCGCTCGGCATAGGCGACGGCGGCCTCCTTGCTCTCGAACCGCAGTCGAACCTGCGAGCTCGTATCCGCCGACCCGGTCCAGCCCATCAGCGGATCGATCACCCGTGGTGAGGCTTGCTCGTGCTCCAGCACCCAATCCTTCGTCCGGGCGCTGCCGGACTGCATGGCGGTCCTGGCTGGTTTGTAGATGCGTGCGGTCATGGGGCTCTCGGGGGCAGGAGCGTGGCGGCAATGGCGTGCGTGCTGTTAGGCGATGGGAGTGCCGCGATTGTCAAGCGCGGCCTGCGAGTGGTAGATGGTAGGTAAAATCCCGACATTCGGCGGAGTTGCGATCCTATAACGAAAATGTTATACAAATGCCATGGACAGTCGAATTTCTGAGCGACACCGTGTGTGCGGAGCTTTTGGATCTGCCTGACGATATGCAGGCACGGTTTCATCGGACCGCCGAGCTGATCGAGAGCATGGGGCTCGAGCGGGTGCGTGAGCCCCATGTCAAGCCTATCGAGGGCAAGCTTTGGGAGATCCGGTTGAGCGGCAAGGCCGGTATCGCGCGAGCGCTCTACGTGACGGTTCCGCAAGAGCGCGTCGTCGTGGTGCGCGTGTTCCGCAAGAAAACAGAGAAGACTCCACGCAAGGAAATCAAGCTCGCGTTGAAGAGAGCGGAGGAGGTCACGTGAAAAAGCTCATCCCAGCCCGGAAGCTGCACGAGAAGGCGATGAAGCGGCCGGCCTATCGCGCGGCGTACGAGGCGCTGGAGGAAGAGTTCGCGCTTGCCCGGGTCCTGATCGAGGCGAGGGCACGCGCGGACCTGACCCAGGAGGAGCTCGCTCGGCGCATGGGAACGAAGCAGGCCGCGATCGCCCGGCTGGAGGGCGGCCGCTCGAAGCCCTCGACCCGCACCCTCGAAGCCTTCGCCAAGGCGACCGGCCACAAGCTCAGGATCGTGCTCGAACCGGTGGGGTGATGGGTAGAGCGTCGAAGTGCAGAGCGGATTCGGCGCATCGCGCCGTAACCCGCCGAGATGCAGGTGCATTGCCTCGTCATGGCGGAATACGCTTCACTATTCCGCCCGCTGAGCCTTCCCCCACCCCGCGCCGCCGGCCGCGCGCAGCCTGAGCCGCTCGCCCTCGGCCAGGGGCACGGCCACGAATTTGCTCTTCAGGTTTTCTTCCAGCCCGTTGCGCCGGATCAGATGGACGGCCGCGAGCCCGCCCGGCTCGCCGCCTGCGAGTGGCCAGGGCGCCGTGTCGGGACGCGTCTGCTGGGTGTAGCCCGAGACGACGAGGCCAGAGGTCAGCATCTCGTACTCGCGCTCGATCGCGAGGCCGCCCGAATGCTTGCCCGCCCCGCCCGAGCCTGGGACGAGCCGCGTGGAGAGGACCCGCACCGGCCCCGTCGTCTCCAGCACCTCGGCGGAAAGGATGGCGCAGTTGCCGCCATGGGTGTCGACGCCGCTGATGCCGTCCTGCCCGGCCGAGCCACCCATGCCGCCGCCGATGATGTCGGTGACGACGAAATAGGGCGCCGCTCCGCCGCGCGCGCTCCTCACCTGCTCGCGCCGATCGAAGCCGCCGATGACGAAGGTCGGGAAGGAGATCTGGCAGCCGGCGGACGCGGTCGCGGGCGCCAATGGCGCGAGCGCCTTCAGCACCACGTCGGCGACAGCCTGCTGGGTCAGATGGCGCACCGATACGGCGGCGGGCTCCCTCGGATTGAGGATGGTACCCTCGGGGATGACGATCCGCACCGGCCGGTTGCAGCCCTCGTTCTGCGGC
This sequence comes from Hyphomicrobiaceae bacterium, assembly GCA_031431235.1. Lineage (GTDB taxonomy): Bacteria > Pseudomonadota > Alphaproteobacteria > Rhizobiales > Hyphomicrobiaceae > JANNSW01. The sequence goes on along the minus strand of JANPDA010000271.1, from coordinate 9,444 downwards.
AGCTCTGGCGTGAAGGTGACCTTGACCGCGTAGTGCACCATCGAGATGGTCGAGGCGACCGGACAATTGAGGCCGTTGGGGCGCTGCTCGCTCGTGCCGGTGAAGTCGATCGTGAGACCGCCGTCCTCGATGCGGGCATCGCAGACGAGGCGCATCGGCTCGTCCGTCGCGGCGTCGTCCTCGGTCAGGATCTCCGCCCGGCTCGCCGTGCCGGCTGCGTGGCCGAGCGCCTTCCTGACATAGGTCTCAGAGTAGTCGAGCATGGCGGCGACGCGCGCGGCAAATCCGTCGGCGCCGTACTTGGCGGCCAGCTCCCGCAGGCGCCGCTCGCCTGTCCGGCAGGCTGCGACCTGGGCATTCAGATCGCCGGTCGAGGCCTTGGGATCGCGCACGTTGCGGGCAAAGATCTTGTAGATCGCCTGGTTGGGACGGCCTTCTTCGATCAGCTTCAGCGGGGGGAAGCGCAGCCCTTCCTCGAAGATCTCGAGCGCGGTGGCCGCCTCCGAGCCCGGCACCCGCCCGCCCACGTCGATGTGATGGGCGACGGTCGAGGCGATCGCGATCAGCCGCCCCTCGTGCATGACCGGCGAGAACAGCACGATGTCGGGCGTGTGCGTGCAACCATAGTAGGGATCGTTGCAGATGATGACGTCGCCCGCGCGCCACTCGGCGAGCGGAATGTCCTTGATCATGTAGCGGAAAGCGGTCGGCATGATGCCGAGCTGGGCCGGAATGGTCGGGGCTTGCGCGATTCCGTTGCCCTCGGGATCGAGGAGCCCGCAGGCATAGTCGATCATGTCCCAGATGATCGCCGAGAAGGCCGACCGGCAGAGCGCCATCGACATCTCCTCGGCGACCGAGATCACCTCGTGCTGGAACACGTCGCGGCTGATGGAGTCGATGGGGGTCATGCTGTCGGTCTCCTATCCATCCCCCCGTCATCCCGGACGGCCGTCCGGCCGATCCGGGATCTCACATTGTTGCACTGCGCTGGCGGCAAAGATCCCGGGTCACGCTCGCGCGCGTCCGGGATGACGGGTGGAAGAGGGAGCGGGCTCATCAGGCCTTGCTCTCCCGGATGCGCAGAGTGCCGTGGGCGCCAACCTCGGCAGTCTGGCCGGCCAGAACGACGGTCGTGGTGTCGAGCTGCGCGATGATGGCGGGGCCTTCGAGGCGGTGGCCCCTGACGAGGGAAGCGCGGTCGTAGATCGGCACCTCGAGGGGTGCGGCGCCCGCGGCGAGCACCACGCGCCGCCGCCGCGCGGCCTCGAGCCTCGCCGTCCCGCGCGGTGCATCGTCGGGCACCTCGGGCGTATCCAGACGCCCCGTCGCTTCGATCCTGAGGTTGACGATCTCGACGGGAGCCTTCGGGTCGGCGTGGCCGTAGGTCGTCTCGTGCTGGCGGTGGAAGGCGGCTGACAGCGCCCTCTCGTCGTAGGCGGCCGAGACATCGTCGGGCAGCTCGACCAGGATCTCGTGGAACTGGCCGATATAGCGCAGATCGCCCAGGAACCGGAACGCGCGCCGGTCGCCCGGCACCCCGTCGGTGGCGAGCTCGGCGTCGGCCTTCTCCCGCATCTCGCGCAACGTCGTTGCGAGGCGCCCTGCTTCGAGCCCGTCGACGCCAGCCCGGAACGGCACCTGTGCCACATGCTTGATGTCGGCAGCGAGCAGGCCTTCGGCCGCGAACACGCCCGGATGGCACGGCACGATCACCTCGGCCATGCCGAGATCGCGCGCGATCATCCCGCCATAGAGCGGCCCCGCGCCGCCGAAGGCGACGAGCGCCAGATCGCGCGCATCCAAGCCCCGCTCGACGCAGAGCGTGCGGATCGACTGCACGAGCTGCGCGTTGGCGATGCGGATGATGCCGAAGGCCGCGTCCTCGACCGACAGCCCGAGCGGCCGGGCGAGCTCGCGCTCGACCACGTCGCGCGCCAGGCCCGGCTCGATGCGCACCTCGCCGCCGAGATAGTCCTCCGCGGCGAGCCAGCCGAGCACCACGGCCGCATCGGTCACCGTCGGCTTGTCGCCGCCCGCGCCATAGCATGCCGGGCCCGGCACCGCGCCCGCCGACAACGGTCCCACCCGCAAGGCCCCGCCCGGATCGACCCAGGCGATGGTGCCGCCGCCGTTCGACATCGTCTCCACGTCGATCGTGGGCAGCCGCACCGGCTGGCCATCGAGAGTGCGCGCCATGCGCGAGCGTGCTTTCCCGCCCACGATTGCGGAGAAATCGGCCGACGTGCCGCCCACGTCGAGCGTCACGGCACCCTCGACGCCGAGCCGCCGGCACAGCTCGACGGAGGCGATCACACCACCCGCGAGCCCCGAGGTCAGCATGTGGCCCGGGTTCTCGCGCGCCGCCCGCGGGGTCGCGACACCGCCGTCGGACCGCATCAGGCGCAGCGTGCCGCGGAAGCCCAACCCGGCGAGCGTCGCTTCCAGCTCGTCGACGTAGCGCGTGACGACCGGGCCCACATAGGCCGCCATGGCGGTGGTGGAGGCCCGCGGCCATTCCTCGAGCTGCGGATTGACCACATGCGAGCAATAGACCGGCACCCCAGGCATCGCCGCTTTGAGCGCCGCGGCCAGCGCTAGCTCGTGCCGCGGCTGCAGGAACGAGAACATCAGCGAGATTGCGATGGATTCGGGTGCCAGCGCCTTTGCCTGCGCGACGACGCGAGCCGTCCCGGCCGCCGTCAGCGCCTCCACCACGCCGCCGAACGCATCGATCCGCTCCGCCGCCTCGACAACGCGCTCGCGCGGGATCACGGGCCTCGGCTTCGTCTGGATCAGCGCATAGGTCTTGGGCCGCAGCTGGTTGCCGATCTCGAGCACGTCGGCATTGCCCCGGCTGGTGACCAGCACCGCCCGCGCGCCCGTCCGCATCAGGAATGCGTTCGTCGGCACCGTGAAGCCGTGCACGAAGAGGGCGATGTCCGACGGCCGGCACCCTGCCCGCTGAGCGATCCGCCCGATGCCGGGCGCAATCGCACCGGCACTTCCTCGCCGGCCCGACGGCACCTTGTCGACGAGGACGAGGGATCGCGCCGTATCGACGAGGATGAGGTCGGTGAATGTCCCGCCCACGTCGGCTGCGAGGGTGATCATGGTAGGGGACGACGCTCCTCGAGACACTACGGCGCTCATCAAGGCGATCTGCCGCTCGCACGTCAACTGCGCCACGGGCTCGATGGTGTCGCTGACAGTCCACATCGCTGACAATCCGCCCGGCACTCGCGTGACTGACATGCACTCGCGCGCTACTGACATGCACTCGCGCGCAACTTGCGGCTCCGAGCCGTCTCGTGCCAGGCTTGTGGCGTCGAAGACGTGTCGGCGCTTTCAATCGCCCGAGGCTTCACTCATGCGGACAGTCCTGTTGCTCCTGCTGGTGCTGCCCGGGCTCGCACCAGACGACCTCGAGGCGAAAGATCTCCAAAGCGGGATCGCCCTGAGCGAGCCCGACGTGATCCGGGCGCTCGACAGCCACCCGACATCCAACACACGGTGAATGCCTGCGGCAAACTCACGATCATGGCGCCAGAAGCGAGCTCGCCCCTCGCTTTGGCCCTCAAGGCTCGAGCTCGGTGTCCCAATAGAGATAGTCGAGCCAGCTCTCGTGCAGATAGTTGGGTGGGAATTTGCGGCCATTGCGGTGCAACTCGTGCACGGTCGGCCGATACGGCTCCTGGAATGGATGCATCCGGGCCGCGGCCGGCATATGGCCGCCCTTCCTCAGATTGCACGGCGCGCACGCGGCCACCACGTTGTCCCAACGCGTCAGTCCGCCCTGCGACCGCGGGACCACATGGTCGAAGGTGAGGTCGTCCTTGCAGCCGCAATACTGACAGGCGAAACGGTCGCGCAGGAACACGTTGAAGCGCGTGAAGGCGGGGTAGCGCGCGGGCTTGACGTAGACCTTGAGCGAGACGACGCTCGGCAGCCGCATCTCGATGCTCGGGCTCCGCACCAGCCGCTCGTACTCGGAGACGATGTTGACCCGGTCGAGGAACACGGCCTTGATCGATTCCTGCCAGCTCCAGAGCGAGAGCGGGTAATAGCTCAACGGCCGGAAGTCGGCGTTGAGGACCAGCGCCGGAAATGTGCCAGGCAATGTTGCGGTCGCTGTCACGTGATCAGTCCAGAGCTCCCTGAAACGTCCGTTGGTTTCACTCCCTCCCTTCCCGCTGGAACTGATAATATCGCCGTGTGTCGCTTCTGTGAAGCGGCTGATTGCTCCGTAGCAAGATTATGCGTTGCGCATTCGGGCGAGCAGTGCGTCGGCGGCTTCCGGCCATGGCTCGAAAGCGGCACGGCCCCGCAGCACGGCGAGCCCCTGGCCGGTGAAGCTGCCGGGCAGGCAGAGTTCTCGCACCAGCGAATCGATCGGGGTCTGAGGCCGCTCCAGCACCATGGTCGCGCCGGCCCGTGTCATCGCGGCGGTCAGCCGGCGGGCCGCCGTCGGATCGATCCCCTGCTCACTCAACCATCCGGTCATCTCGCCGATCAGGGCCTGCACCCAACCATAGTAGCAGGCGATCACGCTGGCCGACTCGAACTGATCCTCGCCGGCGAGCGTGACCACCGGGCCAGCCGGCTCGAGCAGGGCCGCAACGTCCGCGTCGGCCGGAAACAGGCAGGTCGGGCTCTCCCCGAATTCGGCCGAGGTGACAGGCATGGCCCGGATCACCCGCGCCGGCGCCGCCAGCGGCTCCATCGCCGCGATCGTCACGCCGGCGCAGAGCGAGACGACCGTCTGCCCCGCACGCCAGGGCAGGCCGCGCAACGCTTCAACCACCTGGGTCGGGCGAACGGCGAGCAGCACGGTCTGGCAGCGCGCGACGATCTCCTCGTTGCCCGATGCGACTTCACAACCGAACCGCTCGGCAAGCGCAACGGCGGTCCCGAGCTTGCGCGGCGACAGCAGCAGCTTGGGCGGCGATTTCGCTCGCATCAATCCCGGCGTCAGGTGATGGATCAGGTGCCCGACGCCGATGACACCAACCGGGCTCATGATGCGAGCCGGGTCCGCCGCCCTTTGGCCTTGCGCCGGCCGGCAATGCCGATCAGCGCTGGCACCGCCGCCTCGACCTCGGTGCACACGATCGCGCCCTCGGCCACGAGCTCGGCCGTCACATCGACCGGCAGGCTGGTGTTGGATCCCTCCGGCACCTGGTTCAGCCGCCCGCCGATCAGCACCGGCGTGTCGAGGCCCTTCAGCGCAAGCTCGACTTTGAGCGCCTTCAGGAATTTCAGCGCAACCCCATTGTAGGTCGATAGCGCGATGGCATCGGCTCCCGACTCCCCGGCCCGTGCCGCGAGATCGGCCGGCTCCACCGAGACGCCGCCGTCGATCGTCTCGACGGAGAGCTCGCGGAACACGTTCTCGATCAACAGCTTGCCGTGCTCGTGCACGTCGGTCGTGGCCACCAGCACCCTGAGGCCAGAGATCTTGAGCTTGGTGCGGTCGGCGCTGCCCACGACCGCCAGATGCTCGCGCGCCTTGCCGTTGATCTCGTCGATCAGCGACGCTGGCACGACCGGCCGGCGACCGCGCATGATCGAAGCATCCGGCTCGCCGACGCCATAGCGTTCCTCCAGCCGCTTGCCTCCGAGGCGGCGCAGCGCCAGCAGCATCTGGAAGGCATCCTGCGTATCGACGCCCTCCTCCGCGAGCCCCGTCATCACATTGTCCCGGAACTGTCGTCCGCCGGCGACGATTGCGTCTGCGATCGCCTGCGCCTTGGCCACATCGACGAGCGTCCCGAAACTCTGGCTGTCCTCGACGAGGCGCGCGGCGAACAGCTGCGCATCGATCACCTCGTCAATATCGGGGATCCGTGTGTTCTCGGTCACCGGCACCGGATTGATCGCGTGGCCCGAGGGCCGCACCCGCTGGCCGGTGATGTCGGCAAGCAGGTAGCTCGCCGAGCTGGCGAAATTCTGGGCGGCATTCCCCCGATAGCTGACCGTGTTGCCATAGACCATGGTGCCGGGCGTGTCGGTCACCTCGCAGAGCGCGAGCTGGAAGGCGAGCCGGCGCAGCGGATCGGTGAAATGATTGCCATAGCAATGGCTGACATGGCCGCCGATCAGCCTCTCCACGATCTCCTTCTCGATCAGCACGGCGCCCAGGCTCGACGCCAGATCCGTGAACAAGGCGGCAAAACCATCGTCGAGATTGGAGTGAACGAGCGTCTCGACCTGTTGTGCCGCGATCAGGCCGAGCGCCTTGACGGTCGCAGCCGTCGTCTCGATGTCGTCGCTGAAGCCCGGCAAAGCGAAGGTGAAGTACTGGCCGAGATTGCCGATCGAGGTCGAGCCGGACGCGAGCGCGGCTTGCGTGTTCTCGACGGCGGCGGGAAAGCCGAGCACGAAGTCGCCGAAATGGGGTGCGACGGGCGCGCCGCTCGTGAACGCGACGAAGTCCTCGACACCCTCGAGGATCATCCCGGTGCCGGTGACGCCCTTCTCCCGGATCGCGCGCGGCAGGCCCATCGACCAGTCGAGGCAAATGCCGTAGCGGTCGACGGTCACGCCCTTGCGCGCGCAGGCCTCGTAGATTTCGGCGTAGGCCCGGCGCGACTTGGCGAGGTCCCGATAGCCGATCTGGGCGTGCTGCATGATACGGCCCTCGGTAGCCGTCCGGCGCTTGTGCGCGGCCTCGGAGGGAACGTCGCGCTCCTTGAGGAACGGCCCCCGCTGGACCTGCCAGTCCTTGGCCATGGCTCGGCCCTCGGCAAGCAGCTCGCGGCCGGAGGGGAGGCCATCGGGGAGGAGTGTGAACATGCAGCACCTCGTTCTTGAAAGGGACGGCGAGCAAGAGCTACTACCCGCTTGCACCGGGCAGTTCGCACTCGGATCCGAGCGGCGCCGACCACCGCGTAGTGCCCCTGCCATTCGCCCCGCGATGAGATGACTTCGACGATCCGTTTCGTCACGCTCGCGTTCGACTGCTTGCGAAGACGGAAAATAATGATGCCACAGGTCGCGGGAAGTCCAGCCTTGAAAGCAAGCTTTCCGAAGTCATTGTCGAACGTGAGGAGCACCCGCTGTTCTGCCGCGGCCAGCACCAGAACCTCATCATCGCTCGCTCCGGGCGCGTCGATCCTCCTTCATGCGACGTCGTGGCCAAGTGCCCGGAGCGCCTCGACGGCGCTGCGAAGAAAGTTCTCGTTGGCCAGAAATCGCATGAAGCGCTCAGGTCGCGTCTACCGGATAGACCTGCTCCGACCTCAGCACGCCGACCGCATGCTCGAGGCAGGCGAGCAGGTCCTCGCGAACCAAGCCCAGTTACTCGTGAAGGATCGTCTCCTCCGTCCAGCCTCCGCCATGAGCTCCAACAGGAAGTCGACGCTGAGCCTCGTGCCCCGCACAACAGGTTTGCCGACGAGGATCTTCGGATTGATCTCGATACGATCATGGAGAGGCATGGTCATCGCCGGAACGAACTCCGCAGTTTATTTCTGATCATGCCTGGATGCGGGGCCCGGCGCAACGACGCTGTCAGACTTCGGTGGTCTCGCCGTCTGCCTCCGAGCCACGCGACTACAGCTCCAGCACCGTCCCTACGCCCCGCTCGACCGCCCGCTCATAGACGAGTGCCGCCGGCCCCACGTCGGCCAAACCCACGCCCGAGAACACGAGCGCGTTGATTTCCTTCTCCTCGAGCCGGCCCGGCACGGTCCCCGACACGACGCCCGCGAGCCCACCGGCGATCGGACCTTCGTAGTTGAGCTTGATCGAGCCGCGCGGGCCCGTTTCCTCCGGATCGTCCGTCACGACTCGCTCGAGCGCGCCCAACGTAGTCTTGTCCCAGCCATAGCCGAGATCGATCATGGAGACGAAGGTACCGGGCGAGATCAACCGCGCATCGAGCCCGCCGGGCGAGGGCGTCAATTGCGGGATCGAGGAGACGAGGATGTCGACGCCCGCGATGGCGCCCTCAGCCTCGGCGACCGCTTCCGCCGGCACGCCGCGCTCGCGCACCCACGCGGCGAATGTCTCCGCCGTCGCGAGCCGCCGGCTGTAGGCGACGACGTGCTTGACCGGCAGCACGGCGCGCAGTGCCTCGAAATTCCCCCGCGCCTGCACGCCGCATGCAATGAACCCGACCCTTGCCGGACCGGGCCGCGCCATGCGCTTCGCCGCAATCGCCGTCATCGAGCCTGTGCGGATCTCGGTGATCCAGGTTGCGTCCATGAAGGCGACCGGCTGTCCCGTCTCGCCCTCGTTGAGGATGATCATCGGGCGGAAATCGGGGAGCCCCTTCGCCGCGTTGCCGGGAAAATAACCGAGCCATTTGAGCGTCGCGTAGGGCGGATCGATCGTCGTCCCCGACTTCGCCTGATAGCCCTTGCCGTCGGGGCGGCGCATGTAGAGCTTGGGATGCGTCCAGCCCTTGCCTTCAGCCTGCGAGCGGAAGGCGCGCTCGACGGCGCCATTGATCTCGGCTGGCGTGATGGCGAGTGACAGCACGTTCGCCCGCGACAGGTAGAGAAGCTGCTTGCCGACCTCGATGCTCGTCATGACTGGCTGACCGCGATGTTGCCCGTTGCGCCCCAGGTGTCCGATAGCACATAGCCGGTCGGATAGGGATCGCCCGGATCGATGAAGTGCTGGAAAATCCCGGTAACCCAGGCCCGGCCGCGGATGGTGGTGACGATGGCGGGGAGGTTGCCGACTTTCGTCTCGCCGACGATGGTTCCCGTGAACTCAGAGCCGATGATGGACGCATGCACCATGTGCTCGCCGGCTCGCATCAGCCCGCGCGCGTGCAGAATCGCGAGCCGCGCCGAGGTGCCCGTGCCGGTGGGGCTCCGGTCCGAGCGGCCGGGCGAGACGATGCAGGTGTTGCGCGTCGGCTTGCCGGAGCCTTCGTAGGGCCGGTTGAGCTGTACGATCGAGACACCGCTGATGCCGGAGTTCTCCGGATGTACGGCGGTCAATTGCGCGCGCGCGGCCACGCGGATTTTTTCGCCGAGCATGGCCAGCTCGCGCGCTTCGTCTGCCGTCACTTGGAAGCCGAGTTTCGTCGCATCGACGATGGCGTAGATCATGCCGCCATAGGCGACATCGAGCATGATCGTGCCATGACCCGCGACCTCGACCTTGGCATCGAGCGCCAGCGCAAAGCACGGCACATTGCCGATCTCGACCGAGACGCAGCGCCCGTCGCGGCAGGTGGCGCGGGCGCGCACCGGGCCGGCCGGAGTCTCGAGCATGACGATGGTTTCTGGCTCGGTCATCGGCACGATGCCGGTTTCCAAGAGTACCGTCACGGTCGCCATGGTGTTGGAACCCGACATCGGCGGGTATTCCGTCGGCTCCATGATGATGACGCCGGCATCGCAGTCCTTGCGGGTCGGCGGCACCAGCAGATTGACGTGCCGGGCGACGCTGCCGCGCGGCTCGGAAATCAGGAAGCGGCGGATATGG
>JANPDA010000270.1:0-7884 GCA_031431235.1 Hyphomicrobiaceae bacterium | reverse complement strand
CACCACCTCGCCACCGGCTTCGTCGATCCGGTAGAAGATCAGAAATGGGTAGCGGCCGGCCCCTCGTCGATGGCCTCGATCTCCCCAGGCGCGAGCTTGTACACAGCGCCCCGCTGTGCGAGCTCGGCCAGTGCGAGCAGCGTTTCAGCGGCGTGGTTCTGCTCCACCACGGGGAGCTCGCGAACCTTGGCGACGGCTTGGTCGAGTAGCGTGGTCATGGTGCCTCGATATCACGATGCGGCCTTTTCGTCACCCGGCCAATCGCAGTCCGCCACCATGCCCATTGCGCTTGCAGCCGTGTGCCGTAAGTTGAGGACTTAGCCAAACAGATCCGGCGCGGACGACAGCCGGTCGCCCCACCGTCATCGCGATTGCAGCACTAATGCCCCCATCCCGCCGCCGCAACCTCACCATCCTCGCGCTCACGGCGCCGGCCTATCTCTGGCTGACGCTGACCATTTTCCTGCCGCTCGCGGCAATGCTCTATGTGAGCTTCCTGTCCGCGACCCCGATCGGTGGTCGCGTGGCGGAGCTGACACTCGCCAACTACACGGACTTCTTCACCAAGCACATCTACTGGTACAATGCCTGGAGATCCTTCGAGCTCGGCCTCTACGTCACCATCGCCTGTCTCGTGCTCGCCTACCCGGCCGCCTACCTGCTCGCCAAGCAGATCAAGGGCCGCTGGCGCGAGGCGATCTTCCTCTTGGTGATCCTGCCGTTCTGGTCGAACGCGCTGGTGCGCACCTTCTCCTGGACCATGGTGCTGCGCGAGCCGGTCGGGCTGCTGTTCACCTATCCCGCGATCGTGATCGGCCTCGTCCATGCCTACCTGCCCTATGCGATCCTGACCATCTACGTGTCGCTGCAGGCGATCGACGACCATCTGATCGAGGCGGCCCGAAGCCTCGGGGCGACCCGGCGGCAAACGTTCCAGCGCGTCGTGCTGCCGTTGAGCCTGCCCGGAGTGATCGCGGCGGTGCTGCTCATCTTCGTGCCGGTGATCGGCTCGTTCATGGAGCCGCGCATCCTGGGCGGCAAGCAGGCGATCATGCTGGGGCCGATCATCGAGAGCCAGTTCATCACCGCCTTCAACTGGCCGCTCGGCGCTGCGCTGTCGTTCATCATGCTGGCGATCGTGCTACTGATCCTCGCGCTTGCGAGCCCGCTGCTGCGCGCCCATCTGGAGCGCGCGTGATGCGGCCGGAATCGATCGATCGGCTCGGCTACGGCTACCTCGGCCTCATCCTCGCCTTCCTCTACCTGCCGATCCTGGTGATGATGGCGATGGCCTTCAACCGCTCGCCGCTCTACGAGCTGCCTTTCACTTTCGACCTCGTCTGGTTCAAGGCGCTTTCAAACAACGCGCGGCTGATCGATGCCAGTATCAACAGCCTCTGGATCGCCGCGGTCAACGCCGTGATCGCGACCGTGCTCGGCACGCTCGTCGCCTACGCTTTCGCCCGCTACGAGTTCCCCGGCAAGCAAGTGTTGCGCCTGTTGCTGCTGCCGCCGATCGCAATTCCGTGGCTCATCATCGGCACCTCGATGCTGATCTTCTTCTTCTGGACCGGGATCGGGCGTGGCCTGCATGCGATCCTGCTCGGGCATGTGGCTCTCTCCTTGCCCTATGTGATCGTCGTGGTCGGGGCGCGGTTCGCGGCCTTCGATCCGGTGCTGGAGGAGGCTGCGGCCACCGCCGGCGCCTCGCCCGTGCAGGTCTTCACCCGCATCACGCTGCCACTGCTCGCGCCCGGCATCATCGCGGCGGCGCTGTTTGCCTTCGCCGTCTCCTTCGACCAGTTCGTCATCTCCTATTTCCTCGCCCCTCCCGGCATCTCGACGCTGCCGGTCGAAATCTACACGGCGATCCGCAAGGGCTTCACGCCCGAGATCAACGCCATCTCCACCCTCATCATCCTGGTCTCGATGGGGCTGATGCTGCTGGTCGCGCGCAACTACCGTTTCGGGGGCGAGCGATGAGCCGGGTCGAGGTCACGGGCGTTGCCAAGCGCTATGGCGCGGTCGCAGCCCTCGACGGCGTCAGCCTCACCTTCGAGGATGGCGAGTTCTTCGGCCTGCTCGGCCCCTCGGGCAGCGGCAAGACCACGCTGCTGCGCATGATCGCCGGCTTCATCGAGCCCGACGAGGGGACCATCGCCTTCGATGGCGAGCGCGTCGAGCAAGTGCCCGTGCACAAGCGCGGCATCGGCATGGTGTTCCAGAGCTACGCGCTGTTTCCCCATATGACGGTTGCCCAGAACATCGCCTTCGGGCTCGACGTGCGGGCAACGCCGCGCGCGGACGTCGCGCACCGCGTCGAGGAGCTGCTCGATTTCGTGCAGCTCGAAGGGCTCGGAAACCGGAAGCCAGCCGCGCTCTCGGGCGGACAGCAACAACGGGTCGCGCTCGCCCGCGCGCTCGCGCCGCGCCCCAAGGTGCTCCTGCTCGACGAGCCGCTCGGCGCGCTCGACCGTAAGCTGCGCCAGGAGATGCAGGTCGAGTTGAAGGAGATCCAGCGCTCGATCGGCATCACCACCATTTTCGTCACCCACGACCAGGAGGAGGCGCTCACCCTCTCCGACCGCATCGCCATCATCGACCGTGGCAAGCTGGTGCAGGTGGGCGAGCCGCGCGCCGTCTACGAGCGCCCGCGCAACCTGTTTGCCGCGCGCTTCCTGGGCGATGCCAACGTGCTCGAAGGCGCAGCCTCCGGTGAAGGCGTTCGCCTCGCCGACGGCACGCTGATCGCGGTTGCGGGCGGCAAGGCGACGCTCGCGGTGGTGCGCCCCGAGAAGGTGGACGTCGGCGCCGCAACTGCCCGCGGCGTGGATGGGGGCAGCAACCGGCTCACCGGCGAGGTGAGGCAGGCGATCTTCTCGGGCGCGAGCCTCACCTATCACATCCGCGTGCCCGCGCTCGGGTCCAGCCCGTTCATCGCCTTCGTGCAGAACCGGACCGCTTCGGCCTACGGCGTGGGCGATACCGTCTCCCTCAGCTGGCCGGTCGCCGATACGGTGGCGGTCGCCCCATGAGCACGCGCGCGCTGCCCTTCGGTCCGATCGGCCCCCACGCCGTGCACGTGGCGGTCGACATGCAGCGCCTGTTCGCCGAGCAGACCGAATGGCATACGCCGGCGCTGGAGGGCATCATCGCTCCGATCGCCAGGATCGCGGTGCACGCCGGCGCGCGCACCATTTTCACCCGCTTCCGCGCGCCGTTGCTCGCCGAGGATGCGCCTGGGCAATGGCGGACCTACTATCGGCGCTGGCAGAGCGTGCTCGCCAGCCGCAACGAGGCCGCGCTCTATGATCTCGTGCCCCGGCTCGCTGCCTTGCTGCCGCCCGCAACCATGATCGACAAGCCGGGCTATTCGGCATTCGGCGTGCCCGCGTTCGAAGCGGCACTCGACCGCCTCGGGGCCGACACGCTGATCATCACCGGCGTCGAGACCGACGTGTGCGTGCTCGCGACCGTGCTCGGCGCTGTCGACAGGGGTTTGCGCGTGATCCTCGTCACGGATGCTCTCGCCAGCAGTGCGCCGGCCGCGCACGCCGCAACACTGGAACATGTGATCCCCCGCTTCGACCAGCAGATCGAGCTGATCGATACCGCCACGCTGCTCCAATGCTGGACGCCATGACCGCCATCCTGAAGACCCCCAACGTCCCGCTCGCCCGCGCCTGGAACACCTGGAGCGCCGACCGCTATCTGGAGATGTCGTTCCGCCCGCTCGGGATCCGCGTCACGCCGATGGTGTTCTCGGCGCGCATCGCCAAGGCGAGCTTCGTGGGACCGGGCAGCGAGGTGCGGCTCGGCACCCATGCGACCGACGGCAGCGCGGTCGAGGCCCGCTTCACCCATGGCGGCACCACGCTCGACTGGCGTTGGCGCAAGCGCTCGCTCCATGACCTCGAGGGCGGCTGGTCGGTGGTCGAGCACGGCGAATGGGCGCTGCGGTTCTGGGTGGTGCTGCTGCTGTCGAGTGAGGAAGGCGCGCCGTTCCGTTTCGACGCCGAAACCGCCACCGCGCTCTATACCCATGGACCGCGCACCGTTGCGATCAGGGCCGAGCGGGCACCCCTCCTCGTTACCGGCCACGCCACCACCTCGGACGCCGCGGAGGAGTACGAGAAGCTCGGCTACTGGCACCTGGCGTCGCGTGCGAGCGAGGCCCCGGTGCTGGCGCTCCGGTTCAATCTGGAGGAAGCGCCGCTGAACCGGCTCGTGATCGCGATCGCCGACCGGCCGGACCTCGCGCAAGCGCGCGCCGCCGAGCTGATCACCACGCCCGCGCCCGAAGCAACCCGATCCGGGGGCGAAGCGCTCGACGCAGTGCGCGACATCATGGGCTGGAACACCATCTGGGACACTGTCAACCACCGCCCCTACATCTCCTGCAGCCGCAACTGGGACCTGAAGAAATTCGGCGGCTTCGGCTTCTGGCTGAACGACACGGCGGTCAACGCGCTGCTGGTGTCGCTCAGCGATCCCGAGCAGGCACGCGAATCGATTGCTACCCTCCTCTACGGCGCGACGCCCGAGGGCAATCTGCCGTGCCTCTTGACCGGCAACGATGCCTGGGTCGACCGCACCCAGAGCCCGCTCATCTCCTTCATCGTCTGGCAGCTCTATCAGCGCAGCCGCTCACTCCCCCTGCTGCAATCGGCTTATGCCCTGCTCGCCCGTAACAATGCCTGGCTCAGGCAGCACCGCGATGGCAACGGCAATGGATTGCTCGAGCTCGGCTCCTCGCGCACCGGGCTGGGGCTCTACGTGGGCACCAAGCTCGCGGCCAAGGACGAGTCTTTCATGGACAACTCCCCCATGCACGACGAGGCGCGCTGGAACGAGGCAAGCCGCACGCTCGACTGCGAGGACGTGGGCCTCAATTGCCTCGCGAGCCTCGATTGCCAGATGCTTGCCCTGATCGCTCGCGAGCTCGGGCTCGCCGAGGCGGCAGAGCTGCATGAGCAGGCGGCCGCCGCGCTCAACGCGCAGATCGGCACGCGGCTATGGGACAAGAGCCGCAACATCTTCGCCAACCGGTTGTGGTCGGGCGAGTTCGTCAGAAGCCTCGCGCCGACCTCGCTCTATCCGCTGCTGTGCGGGGCAGCGAGCCCCGAGCAGACGCGCCACCTGGTTGCCGCCCTCGACGACCCGGCACTTTTTGGCGGACCGTTCGGGCTGCCGAGCGTCGCCCGCGGCGATCCGGCTTACCGGGACAACGTCTACTGGCGCGGCCGCATCTGGCCGATCCTCAATTGGCTGGTGTGGAGCGGGCTGAAGCGCACGGGCGAGGAGGCGGCGGCAGCAGCGCTCGCCACCAAAAGCTGGGCCATGTTCGCGCGCATCTGGCAGCGCGACCGCCATATGCCCGAGAACTTCAATGCCGAAACCGGTGAAGGCCTCGACCAGGGCGACACCGACCCCTTCTACAGTTGGACCGGCCTCATCCCCTACATGCGGCTTGCCGGGCTGGTCGAGGTCTCGCCCTGGACCGGGCTGACGCTCGTCGTTACCGGACCCGATGCCGAAGCCGGACCACTTGCCTCCCCGCTCGGCCGCATCACGGTAGGGCGACGGTCCGGGGTGCTGACCGTCACGCGGGAGGGCAGCGAGCTGCTGAGGCTCGCTTGCGATGGCGCGGTGACCGGGGTCGCGCTCGCCGGCGGCGCGCTGCGCCTCGACCTGCCCGCCGGCAAGGGCAAGGGCGAGGCCGTCCGGTTCGCGGGGATGGCGGACAAGCCGGCCCTCGCCGTGCTGCAGGACGGCAAGCCACTCGATTCCAAGGAGGTT
Source organism: Hyphomicrobiaceae bacterium (assembly GCA_031431235.1). Lineage (GTDB taxonomy): Bacteria > Pseudomonadota > Alphaproteobacteria > Rhizobiales > Hyphomicrobiaceae > JANNSW01. The sequence continues at coordinate 2,085 of JANPDA010000270.1, read as the reverse complement.
GGCGGCGCGATCGAGATCGTGCCGAAGCCATCGGATGCCCGGCGGCGTCTCGTCGTCGTTCTCGACCGGCCATGACCCCAGCGAACGGGCCTCGGCGCCGCATCCCCCACGCCAATCGTTGACCACCGCCGCGGCGCACCTTATCTGACCGCGATGGCAAGACTATCCATCATCACCCTGCCCGATCCGCTGCTGCGCAGGCCGAGTGCGCCCGTCGAGCGCTTCGACGCCCAGCTGGGCAAGCTGGTCGCTGATATGCTCGAGACCATGTATGTGGCGCCGGGGATCGGGCTCGCTGCCGTCCAGGTCGGCGTGCCGCGCCGGCTGCTGGTGATGGACCTCGCCAAACCCGACGCCGAGACGAGGACCCCGATCGCCATGGCCAATCCGGAGATCGTCGAGGTGATCGGCGACGAAGTGCGCCAGCACGAGGAAGGCTGCCTCTCGATCCCCGACGTCTACGCCGAGATCGAGCGGCCGAGCCGGGTGCGGGTGCGCTATCTGGATCCGACTGGCAAGCCGGTCGAGCTCGTCTGCGAGGATCTGCTGTCGACGGTCGTGCAGCACGAGATCGACCACCTGAACGGCCGGCTCTTCATCGACTTCCTGTCGAAGTTGCGCCGCGACCGGATCGTGAAGAAGATGGTGAAGGCCAAGCGCGATGCCGAGGCCGACGCCTGACGGGGACACGCCGATGCCGCTGCGCCTCGTCTTCATGGGAAGCCCTGCCTTTGCGCTGCCCTCGCTCGCCGCCATTCTGGGTGCCGGGCACGAGATCGCCGCCGTCTACACCCAGCCGCCACGACCGGCCGGCCGTGGCATGGAGAAACGCAAGTCGCCGGTGCATGCTTTTGCCGAGACGGCGGGCCTCGAGGTCAGAGCGCCGGCGAGCCTGAAGGCGCCCGACGAGCAGGCGGCGCTCACTGCCCTCGGGGCCCACGCTATCGTCGTGGTCGCCTACGGGCTGCTGTTGCCGGCAGCCGTGCTCGCGGCGCCGCGCCAGGGCTGCCTCAACCTGCACCCCTCCAAGCTGCCGCGCTGGCGAGGTGCCGCGCCGATCCAGCGGACCCTCATGGCGGGCGACCGCGAGACCGCCGTGATGGTGATGCGCATGGACGAAGGCCTCGACACCGGCCCCGTCTGCATGGCGGAGACGATCGCGGTCGGGCCCGAATTCACGGCGGGCGAGCTGCACGACACGCTCGCGCGCCAAGGCGGCGACCTGATCGTACGCGCGCTCGGCGCCCTCGAGCGCGGCACGCTCGACTGCCGGGTGCAGGCGGGCGATGGCATCACCTACGCCGCCAAGATCGCGAAGGAGGAAGCGCGCATCGACTGGGCGCGCAACTCGGCTCGGGTCCACGACCACATCCGCGGCCTCTCGCCCGTTCCCGGCGCCTGCTTCGAGGCGGCAGGCGAGCGGATCAAGGTGCTGCGCAGCGAGGTCGCCGACGGCCGCGGCACCCCGGGCGAGGTGCTGGACGATCGTCTCACGATTGCCTGCGGCGAAGGCGCGGTGCGCCTGCTCATGCTGCAGCGCCAGGGCAAGAAGATCATGCCCGCCGATGAGCTGCTTCGCGGCTTTGCGCTAATGGCGGGCGCGGTGCTGGCGTGAGCGCGGTTCACCCCGGAAAAAATCCACAGACACGAAGAGTCGCCGAATCGCTTCGCAATCGTTACAAGCAATTATGTCCATATCCGGTCCAGAAATCCTGGTTCGCACGCTCTCGACACCGCATGTCACTGACAAGCATGGCAATCGGTGGAGCTATCACAGCCGCAGCGACCACCACTCGAAGGTTGCCTGCTGGGGGATCGTGTTCGATCTACTGCGGTCATCGTCGCTGTTGCGCAGCCACGTCGCCTCGGGTCGCGTCGGATTTGGCATCAATCACGAAATGCGCGATTTCCAGCACGATCGGAAAAAGGACCTCGATCTGGTCATTTGCCAACCATCGAGCGACGGCGGCGGTGGCAAACGGTCGCTCGTGGATCTCGCGGGCCACTATGGCATTGATCTGTCGGGCGTCGAGAAAGCGGAATTGGCTGGGCTGCCCGCACTGCATGAATCGCCAATCGGCAATG
>JANPDA010000269.1:0-2479 GCA_031431235.1 Hyphomicrobiaceae bacterium | reverse complement strand
TCGAGACGGACGAAGGCGTCACGGGGATCGGCGAGATCTGCTCGGTCTTCCAGCGCCATGGCGAGGTCTATGCCTATGAGGTGAATGACATCCTGGCACCCGCCTTGAGAGGGCTCGATGCGCGCGACGTGACGGCCGCGGCCGCCATCATGGATACCTTGCTCGACCGCTCGGAGCCGGCGAAGGCCGGCGTCGAGATGGCGCTCGTCGATGCACTCGGCAAGTCACTCGGGACGCCGGCCTATCGGCTCCTCGGCGGCAAGCGGCGCGAGAAGATCCCGCTGAGCTTCTCCGTCATGTACGGCGCACCCGACGAGATGGGGGCACTTGCCAGCGAGCTCGTCGCCGAAGGCTTCCGAACGCTGAAGGTCAAGGCCGGGCAGTCCATGGAAACCGACATTGCTGCGGTCAAAGCCGTTCGGGAGGGCGCGGGGCCGGACATCAAAGTCCGTGTCGATGCCAATGCCTGCTGGCCCCAGCTCAAGACCGCGCTCGCTCACATTCGTGCCATGGAAGCCTATGACGTCGAGCTCTACGAGCAGCCGCTACCCGCAGAGTCGCTTGCAGATCTCAGACTGCTGCGCTCCCTCGTCAACGTCCCGATCATGGTCGATGAGAGCGTGTGGTCGCCGGCCGACGCCTACCGAGTGATCACGGTGGGGGCCGCAGACGTCCTCAACGTCTACGTTTCGGAAGCGGGCGGTCTCATGAAGGCGCGCCAGATCTTCGAGATGGCCGAGCTTGCCGGCGTCGGCTGCACCATCGGCAGCATGCCCGAGCTCGGCATTGGCACGGCCGCCCAGATCCATCTGGGGATCGCGGCGCCGCGCATCAGCCATGCGAGTGACGTCTGTGGAGTGAAGTATTTCGAGCACGACGTGATCCGCGAGAAATTGCCGATCCGCGACGGCTACGCGCATGCAATCGATGGGCCGGGCCTCGGCGTCACGCTCGATCCCGACGCGGTCAGGGAATACACGAAGCGGCCGAGGCATCTCGAGAGCCGCTAAGGGAGGACGATGATGGCGAAGGCGAAACCGCAAGAGACTGCACAATCCGGACCCGAGGAGTGCAGCTTCCTCATCCGCAATGCTCTCGTCATCACGGGCGACGCCGCGGGCCGGGCGATCCCGGACGGCGCCGTCGCCGTCGAGGGCAATCGCATCGTCGCTGTCGGGCCGGAACGCGAGATCTTCAGCCGCTATCGGGGCAAGGCGACAATTGATGCGGGCGGCCGCATCCTCCATCCGGGCCTCATCGAGCCCCACTTCCACATCGTCGTCACCACCTGCCGCGGCCTCTTCTTCGAGCCGGTGGGCGGGCCGCGGCCGAAATTCAACTACGCGGACTGGAAGGCGGCGCTCGCACCCGAGGACGAGAAGGCGAGCGCCAGGCTCTCCTGCCTCGAGCTGATGCGCCAGGGCTATACGATGGTGGTCGAGCCGGGCACGGCCTTCGACACCGACGCTGTCGCAGACGGCATCGCAGAGGCCGGACTGCGCGGCAGCCTGTGCGATCCCTATCTCTGGGACAACTCGAAGCTCCTCGAGGATAACGCTTTTCTCGGCAGCCCGGCCCTCTTCAAGCGGGCGCCCGCGACGCGCGAGCGCGCAACGAAGCTGCTCGGCCGCGAGTTGAAGCGCAACCGCGACGCAAACGTGCTCGTGCGCGGCCATGTGGGCCTCTACGGGGAGGGGACGGCGAGCGACGATCTGCTGCTCGCAGGCGAACAGCTGGCGCGCTCGAACGGCGTCAGCTTTCAGCAGCACCTGCTCTACCTGCCGGGAATCACGGCCGCCGAGACGACGCGCCTCGGCCACTCGCCGCTCGAGCATCTGGAGAAGCTGGGCGTGCTCTCCGAACGCGCAACCCTCGTCCATATGAACATGCAGACCGAGCGCGATCACAGCGTGCTCGAGCGCTGCAGGCCGACGGTCATCTGGTGCCCGACCATGTCGCTCGGGATCGGGCGACGCGATCTGCCCGTCATCCCGTTCCCGGGCCTCGTTCAGCGCGGCTTGCCGGTTGCAATTGCGGTCGATGCGGCCTTCGACTGGACGCCGGCCGATGCCTCTCTCCTTGCCCATCTGACGGCGAAGTACGAGGGCGTCGAGCTGTCGAGCGCGCAATTGCTCGCCATGCGGACCAGGTTTGCGGCCCGCTCCATCGGCATGGAAGCCGAGATCGGCTCGATCGAGCCGGGTAGGCGCGCCGACCTCGTGCTGCGCAGCGAAGCGACGACGACATCCGCTCCCGGCCTCAATGCGGGCCAAGCCATCGGCATGCTCGACCGCTCGGGGCCCGTCGAGATGGTCATGGTCGATGGCCGCGTCGTGCTGAGGGATGGCGAACCGGTGACGCTCGATCCAGGCCAGGTGATTGCCGAGGCGCGCGCGTCGGCCCGCAAGGTCGCGGCCCGGCTCGGCGGGTGAGGCCATGACGCCCGAGGAGTACAGAAGCGAGGATGCGGTCGGGCTGC
>JANPDA010000268.1:0-3949 GCA_031431235.1 Hyphomicrobiaceae bacterium | reverse complement strand
GATGCACCCCCGGGATTGTCGACGCTTGCTTGCCGTTCTCCAAGTCGAGCTCTGCAGATCCGCTTCGGCAGGCCTCGTTACTTTTCCTTCCTCTTGGTTTTGGTTCAGTTTTTTTGTTCGGCCCCGGCGGAGCCGTTTTTTAGTCCCGGCCACGATTTACCACGCCCCCGCGCACACGGGCTGTCAAGGACGGCCGGCAGTCCCGCGGTGCGGCCCGGCCCGATGCTTCCAGGCCGATCCTTGACAGCCCCGAGCACGGCGGCAGCCTTGCCAGGCCCGGGCAATGCCTCGAAGTGCGCGCCTAACGACCGATCGTATCAATCGCAATACGGAAAATCCGTAATCTGCCAACGCCATCCCGACCCTCGACAACATGCCGCAACGCCAACCCGCCGGATAATGGTAGATACGGCACTGAGTCTGAGGATGTAGAGGCGACCGGCAGGTCGCCCTCGGTCCACACCCGACGCCGGTCAACTCACCATCAGCTTGTGGACCTCGGCCTGGCGCTCGCAGTCGCGCCGCAAGCTATCCGCGCCGAGGTCGATCTCGTAGCCATTGGCGTCGACCCAACCGATCGAATGGCCGTATTCATCAACCTGGACGGAGGCGAAGTTGTCAGGGTTCTGGAGCCAAGTGAAGATCTTGCCCCTGGCGATCAGCGGCCGCAGGTCGACGACGCCCTCGTAGCCATCGAGGAAGATCAACTTGAGCACGCCGTGAATGACAGGCTCAGCGCTTTTGAGCCGCGGCAGTTTTTTCATTCGATCGGCTCCACCGGCTCCTGCGCGCTCGCAGCTGCGAATGCTCTAAGCAATGCCGCTCGACGTGTCGAGGCCCAAGCCAGCATCTTTCTCCTCTTCGGGATGGGCAAAGAACCTTCCGTCAGCTAAAGCGGATCGATGCGGAACACTGCATGATGCTCGGCGACTTTGGCATGAAAATGCGGCGGCGGATGCTCGTTGGTGTAGAACACGATCTTGACGCCATCGACGATCGCGACAGTTGGCATATTTCGACCTATCGACGCATTGTCTTCGCTCGATTGGACTCTCAATCCTTGATTTTACCCAGGACTTTCGCGACTGGTATGTCAGCATGAATGCAAATTGCGACACCTGTCATGCTGCCAGCTCGAAGGAAGATCCGGCATCTGGATTATCCACCTCTTTCAATGAGGGCAATGGTACGCGGATTGACGAGCACGACCCCGCCGTCATCGGCTTTCTTCAGCTGGAGCATGGTGTATCACAGATCCAGCACCAGCCTCTTCGGATCCTCCAGCGCCTCTTTCACCCGCACGAGGAACGTGACCGCCTCGCGCCCATCGACGATCCGGTGATCATAGGAAAGCGCGAGATACATCATCGGCCGGGCCACGATCTGCCCGCCGCGCACCACGGGCCGCTCCTCGATCCGGTGCATGCCGAGAATGCCCGACTGCGGCGCGTTCAGGATCGGCGTCGACATCAGCGAGCCATAGACGCCCCCGTTCGAGATGGTGAAGGTGCCGCCCTGCATTTCCTCGATCGCGAGCTTGCCGTCGCGGGCGCGGGCGCCGAAATCGGCGATCGTCGCCTCGATCTGGGCGAGCGAGAGCTGGTCGGCATTGCGCACGACCGGCACGACGAGGCCGCGGTCGGTGCCGACCGCGACGCCGATGTGATAGTAGTTCTTGTAGACGAGGTCGGTGCCGTCGATCTTGCCGTTGACGGCCGGCACGTCCTTCAGCGCCTGCACGCACGCCTTCACGAAGAAGCCCATGAAGCCGAGCTTCACGCCGTGCTTCTTCTCGAACAGCTCCTTGTACTGCTTGCGCAGCTCCATCACCGCGCCCATGTCGACGTCGTTGAAGGTCGTCAGCATGGCGGCCGTATTCTGGGCATCCTTGAGCCGGCGTGCGATCGTCTGGCGCAGCCTCGTCATCCGCACCCGCTCCTCGCGCGAGGCGTCCTCGACCGGGGAGGGCGCGCGCATGGCCGCGGGGATCGCTGCGAGCGGAGCAGCACCGGCATGAGCCGCTGGCGCAGCGGAAGGCGCCGTGCGGATCACCTCGTCGAGCTTGCGGGGCGACGGGGCGGGCATCCTGACCGGTCCCGCCGGGACCGACACGGCAGCCGCCGCCGGGGCGATCGGCGCCGGTTTTGCTGGCGCTGTGGCCGCGACAGGCTTGGCTGCAGGAGCGGCAGCAGGCGTTGATGCCGGTTTGGCGGCGGCAGGCTTTGCGGCGGGAGCAGCAACCCCAGCGGGCGCGACCTCGCCCTCGCGGATGAAGGCGAGCACGCTGCCGACCGCAACCGTCATGCCGGTTGCCGCCTTCACGTCCCCCATCACACCACTCGCGGGAGCCGGCACCTCGAGCGTCACCTTGTCGGTCTCGAGCTCGACCACAGCCTCGTCGGCCCTGACCGCGTCGCCCGGCTGCTTATACCATTTGCCGACCGTCGCCTCGGCGACCGATTCCCCGAGCGCGGGCACTCTTATCTCAGTCGCCATTCCGCTTGCCTCTCCTTCATGTCTTCATTGTTGCCGGCCGATCCGATCGGCGCCGTCTCAGCCTGTCAACGCTGAATCGACCAGCGCTTTCTGCTCGGCGTTGTGCTTGCTCAGCAGACCCGTTGCGGTTGCCGCCGAATAAGGCCGGCCGGCATAGCGCACGCGCGCGACCTTGCCGTTCACGTTCTGGAGCACGTGCTCGAGGCTCGACTGCGCGAACAGCCAGGCGCCCATGTTCTGTGGCTCCTCCTGGCACCAGACCATGTCGGCGTTGGGGAAGCGGGAGAGCTCCTCGGACAAGGACTTGCCTGGGAATGGATAGAGCTGCTCGAGCCGCAACAGGTAGACGTCGTCGATTTGCTGGGCCTCCCGCGATTCCAGCAGGTCGTAGTAGACCTTGCCGGAGCACATGACGACCCGGCGGATCTCGTCGTCGGGCTTCAAGCCGCTGCCTCCGCACTTGGGGTCGGCACTGTCCCACAGGATGCGATGGAAGCTCGTGCCCGCGGCCATCTCCTCGAGCCGGGAGACCACCCGCTTGTGGCGCAGCAGCGATTTCGGTGTCATCAGGATCAGGGGTTTCCTGAACTTGCGGCGGACCTGCCGGCGCAGAATGTGGAAGTAGTTGGCGGGCGTCGTGCAGTTGGCGACCTGCCAATTGTCTTCCGCCGAGAGCTGGAGGAAGCGCTCGAGGCGCGCGGAGGAGTGCTCGGGCCCCTGGCCTTCGTAGCCGTGCGGCAGCAGCAGCACGAGGCCCGAAAGACGCAGCCATTTGCGCTCGCCCGAGCAGATGAACTGGTCGATCACCACCTGCGCGCCGTTGACGAAATCGCCGAACTGGGCCTCCCACAATACCAGCGCATTGGGCTCGGCGAGGCTGTAGCCGTACTCGAAGCCGAGTACGGCTTCCTCCGACAGCATCGAGTTGATGATCTCGAAGCGGCCCTGCTTGCCCCCGACATGCTTCAACGGCGTCCAGCGCTTCTCGCTCTCCTGATCGATCAGCACGGCATGGCGTTGCGAGAAGGTGCCGCGCTCCACGTCCTGGCCCGAAAACCGCACGGGTACGCCCTCGCCGAGCAGCGTTCCGAACGCCAGATGCTCAGCAGTCGCCCAATCAATGCCTTCGCCCGTCTCGATCATCTCCGCGCGGCGCTGGACCACCCGTTCGACGCCCTTGTGCAGGTGGAAGTCTTTCGGCGCCGCGGTGATGCTCCGCCCGATCGCGCGCAAACTATCGATATCGACACCGGTGAAACCCCGGCGGTCGCCCTCCTCGGCGACCGACATCTGCGACCAGCGTCCATCGAACCAATCGGCCTTGTTGGGCTTGTAGCTGTCGGCGACCGCAAGCTCGGCTTCCAGGTGCCGCTGCACGCTCGTGCGCATCTGGTCGAGATCGCCTTGCGTGATCACACCTTCCCCGATCAGCTCCTTGCCATAGACCTCGACC
>JANPDA010000267.1:0-5249 GCA_031431235.1 Hyphomicrobiaceae bacterium | reverse complement strand
GCACTTCACGACCGCCGACGCCCGTGTGAAGCTGAAAAGCCTGTATCCCTCGCTTTAGGAGATTCAGGCCACTAGGGCATGCCCGGAATTTGCAGCTGCGTCAGAAGGATCGGGGCTGCCGCCATATTCTGGCCGTTCTGTGGGCTTCTTTCTCATACCTACGTAACCGCCTGCCGAAACAGGCAATGGGCGGAGAGCAGCCGAACGGCGTGGGGGCCGGCGGCTGTGAGCGGCGTCAGTGATGCGTAGCGGCGCCAACTACCAAAGCGGGGCGATAGTCGGGCAAAGGCGGGGTGCCCATGCACCCCAGGGGATTGGCACATGAACATGCTCGAAAAGCCGACATACGAGGTCAGCTCACCTGCCCCAGCGGCAGTCGATATTGGCCTCAACGCAGCCATCGTCTCCATGCGGGACGACCAGCCACAGGTGCTGACCGTGCGAGCGGACAGCGAGACAGCTCCGGGTCTGGAGGGGTTGCCTCACGGCATCTTCAGCCCACAGCAGCATCGTACCCTCGACATCGGGCTTCGGTCCTGGGTCGAGACACAGACCGGCATTGCGCTCGGCTATGTCGAGCAGCTCTATACGTTCGGCGACCGCGGACGGCATGCGCTGCCTTCCGATACCCGGCGCCACATCGTGTCGATCGGCTACCTGGCCCTCACGCTCAATGTCGAGGACCAGGACCTCGATGGCGGCGACTGGCGGAGCTGGTACCAGTACTTCCCGTGGGAGGACTGGCGCGGCGGCAAGCCGCAACTGCTGAGCGAGGAGATCGAGCCGCGGTTGCGCCATTGGGCGGCCCGTACGACCTCGCAGTCGGTTGAGCGTCCAATGCCGGCGGAAGACCGGGTTCGCCTCTGTTTCGGGCTCGATGGATCGAGCTACGATGAGGAGCGCACGCTCGATCGCTACGAGCTGCTCTACGAGGCTGGCCTCGTCGCCGAAGCGGAGCGTGACGGCCGCCCTGCGGCCAACGCCTCGACCTCGATCCCCCAGCTCGGGACGCCGTTGCAGCACGACCACCGGCGTATTCTGGCGACTGCGATGGGACGACTGCGCAGCAAGATCAAGTACCGTCCGGTGATCTTCGAGGTGATGCCGGAGCGGTTCACCTTATTCGAGCTGCAGAAGACGGTGGAGGCCATCCTCGGCAGCCATTTGCACAAGCAGAACTTCCGGCGGCTGGTCGAGAGTGCAGGCCTGGTCGAGCCTTCGGGCGAGGTGCGCACGCATACGGGCGGGCGCCCGGCAAAGCTCTACGGCTTCCGCCGCGAGGTGCTGATGGAGCGTCCCTCGGCCGGCGTGCGGATCAAGGCCGGGCGTAGCATCTGAGCGCGCCTGCGGCCGGATCGATCCCGAACGGCAAGGGTGTCGTAAGATGCTCTTGCCGTTCGTGCTTCAGCCCAAAAGCTTGAAACCCGGAAATTCGGCACCACCTCAGTTGCGGCAGGACTGGGATGACTTGTGTGGGTCGATCGGGCCCGCGTGTGCCTGTCCAGAGGTTTTCAGATGCCTATCGCCATCAGCATGCCGCTCATCGTGACCATCTATGGCGCGGCGTCGATCGTCGCCTCGATACTGGCGCTGCTGCTCGCCTCGACCAAGCGGCGTGATGTGCAGAGCTGGGCATTCTGGAGCTTCCTGCTGCCGCCGATCGTGTTGCTACTGCTGTTCACCCGGCGCAATTCCGTCGAGGAAGCAGGCGTGCGTGAGATCCGCAAGCTGAACCAACGCGACGCCGAGGATTGAGCGCGACCGCTACTCGCCCTGCTCCAGCCAATGCCAGACCCCGTTGGGACCGATGCCCAGGCGCCAACCGGTATAGCGGCCCGCCTCGAGCATCCGCTTTGCATCCGCGCCGCGCACAATCCGATAGAGGTCGACCCGCTCTGGCGGCGTCAGCGATGCGAGCGGCACCTCGGCCAGGTAGGGCCAGACGTACATCTCCGTCTTGGCGCCCGCGTCCACATGTGCTGGCGCCAACTCGAGCACCAGCGACAGTATTGCCAGCACCTCGATGCCCTGGCCGTCGGATGACGCTTCGCGGAGCGAGGCGAGCGCGTCCTCCGAGCTCGCATCCCCGACGATCGGCGGTATCTCGTTCAGCTCGATTGGCAGGGCGAGAGCTTCGATTTCACCCTTGGCCACCGCCTCCAGGATCGCTTCGCGCATGGCGAGCACCGTCGGTGGCAGCCCGGCGAGGTCGCGCTCGACCGTCGTCTTCGCGCTACGATCAGCCCACGCGACGACAATTCCGCCATCGGCAGGCCACAGACTGAAGGTAATCTGGCAAATGATGTAAACCACAGCGGCGACTGGAAGGCTCGGGCGGACCATTGATCGTACCTCGCGTAGAACGGCAGCTTGCAGCCTGCCGCCCGCCCTATCGTGACGGGCGTAAACGGAATGTTATGCCACATGGGCAATACCCTGTCGGGATGCCCCGCGCACGCCGCTCGCCCGGGATCGCCAAGCTTGCTGGGAGCCCGGCCCGGACGTGACGCCAGATCTCCACCTCATCCTGGTCGGACTCGCAATCGGCATGCTGGTCGCGGCTCCGGTCGGGCCGGTCAACGTGATGTGCATCCAGCGCACGCTGGAGCGGGGCATGTGGGGTGGCCTGGCGGCAGGCCTCGGCGCCGTCATCGGCGATGGCGTCATTGCATTCCTGGCTGCACTCGGCATCAATGCTATCAGCGATGCGATTACCAGCTATCGCCCAGCGATCAAGCTGATCGGTGGGCTGATTTTGTTGGCATTCGGGTTGAAGCTGTTTTTCACGCCGCCGGCCAATGGCCACAACGGCACGAACGGCGCCAAGGGCGCCAAGCCTGGTGGAGCCGGCGAAACGGGCTTGCGCAGTCTGATCGCCAACGGCGCGGTCGTGCCGCAGACCTTCTTCCTCACCGTCACCAATCCTGGCGCCGTGCTCGGCATGTTCGGCATCGTCGGCAGCGTTGGTACGGCGATTGGTGGCTTTCCGACCATGGCCGACGTGACGGCGTTCGTGCTCGCCGTCATGGGCGGGAGCCTGCTGTGGTGGGTGGGGCTGTCCCAGCTGATCTCGCGGCTGCATCATCGGCTGACGCCCGAGCGGTTGCGGCAGATCAACCAGGTCGCCGGTGTCGCGCTCATTGCTTTCGGCGTCGCCCTGATGGGCGAGACCGCACTCGGCGCATTCGTGCACGAGGCGGCGATGGCGTTGCTGGCGCTCCCCAAGGCGTAGACGCGCCCTTAACCCGTTTCTGCTTCGATTGTGGGGTTGGGTGGCCTCGCGTTTGGGCTGGGTCGCATGGTGTTGCGTTGGGCGAGCCAGCTCGAATGATCGATACGGCGTCGATGGAGGGGTTGACAGGTTTCGGGGCCGCGGTCACGGCGGACGAGATCTTGCTGCGGCCTGCGTATGGCTATGCGCCGCCGGCGGTCTTTCTCGACGGCGGGTCGCCGGCTGACCACCCCGGCGCCTTCGACGTCCGGGACTACGGCGCCGTCGCCGATGCAGCCTTCGACAACCGTGCCGCCATCCAGGCCGCGATCAATGCGGCAGAGGCTGCAGGCGGCGGGCTCGTCTATCTTCCGGCCGGCACCTACGGCATCGCTCCCGATGTGCGCGACGACGGCGTCATCCAACTGAAGGACAACGTCTTCCTGATGGGGGACGGCATTGGCGAGAGCGTGCTGCGGCTGATGGACGGCACCGATCACAAGATCGTCGGCATCGTGCGCTCGCCCTGGGGCGGCAATACCGACAATTGGGGCATCGCGGATCTCACCATCGACGGCAATCGCAGCCTCACCACGAAAAAGGTCGATGCCTTCTACTCGGGCGGCATTCCGGGCGACGTGATCGCCGACCACGACGTCTATGTGCTGAGAATCGAGGCGAGGAACAACTCCGGCTACGGCTTCGATCCCCACGAGCGCACGCTGCGGCTGCTGATCGAGGACAGCGTCGCCCATGGCAACGGCCTCGACGGATTCGTGGCAGACCATTGCATCGATAGCGTCTTCCGCAACAATCTGGCCTATGGGAACGATCGGCACGGGTTCAACGTCGTCACCACGTCGAACGACTTCCTGCTCGAGGACAATATCTCGCGCGACAACGGCTCGGCCGGCATCGCCGTCCAGCGCGGCAGCGAGGAGATCGCGACGCCCCACAACATTCTGATCCAGGGCGGACTGATCGAGGGCAATGCCAAGGAAGGTGTGCTGCTGTGGCTGACCGAGAATGTGCGCGTCACCGGTCTCGACATTCGTGACAGCGGCACCTACGGCATCCGCATCCGCGGCTCGAGCGATGTGACCGTCGAGGGCAATACCATCACCGGCAGCTCGGCAGCGGGCGCCGACATCTATCCTGACATCCAGGTCGCCGACTTCGACGATCTGATGTTCGGCCGGATCTATCAGGCGCGCGACAATCTCATCCGCAACAACACGATCACCGCCTCGCCGACGACGCCCAGCTCGCGCGGCATCGACGAGCGGGCGAGCACCGGCATTGCGACTGTCGATCACAACGCCTTCGTCGGCAATGTGATCTCGGGGCAGGTGCGCGGCCCGGCCTCGCTCGCCGGCGAGACGAGCGTGCTGCGGCTCACCGGCTCGGCCTTCGCCGACATCATCAAGGGTGGCGGCAGTGGCGACTGGCTCGCGGGCAACGACGGCGACGACGTGATCGAGGGCCGTGGCGGCAACGATCTGCTGCAGGGCGATGCCGGTGCCGACGACATCAAGGGCGGCGAGGGTGGGGACCTGCTCGTCGGAGGCGCAGGCACCGACAAGCTGCAGGGGGAGAACGGCGACGATACGCTGTCGGGTGGGAGCGAGGCTGATCGACTGGTCGGCGGGGCTGGGGCCGATCGGCTCGCGGGAGGCGTGGGCGACGATCAGGTCACTGGGGGCCTGGGCAGCGACACGCTGATCGGGGGCGAGGGGGCCGACAAGCTCGAAGGCGAAGGGGGCTCCGACAGCCTCACGGGTGGCCTGGGGATCGATACCTTGAAGGCCGGCGCCTCGGCCGACGTGCTCGAGGGCGGCCGCGACGACGACAGCCTCTATGGGGGCGAGGGCAACGATCGGCTGGCCGGCGGCATCGGCAACGACAAGCTGCTGGGCGAGGCCGGCCGCGACCGGCTCGCAGGCGGGCAGGGCGAGGATTCACTCGAAGGCGGAGCCGGTGACGACCGGCTTTACGGTGGCCTGGGTGACGACAAGCTGGTCGGGGGGCCCGGCAATGA
>JANPDA010000266.1:0-10533 GCA_031431235.1 Hyphomicrobiaceae bacterium | reverse complement strand
CTTTCCCCTCGGTCGGATGGAACAAGTGCCCTGGCCTATGGCCCATGACGGCAACAATTCGCGTTGTTTGCCGTTGTAAATCGGGTCTGCCATCGAGGGCTGCCGCGATGTTGGTCAGAGGTCCTAGTGTTCCGTCCCATTCATTCGATTCCGGCGAAGTTGAATCAATGAATGGAAAGTCGAAACACAAACAAAAAATTGGCTAACGGGCTGACTCATTCATTTGGGGTACCAAATGAATGAGTCAGCCCACTAGCAACCCATTTTTGGTCATCTTAAGAACGAGGGACGCTAATGTCTGTTCAACCACACTCCCCGAGGCGCTTCCGAAACTCGTGGAAATGCCGGTGATGTCGACTCCGCGCGTACCAAGTGTTAGTTTCCATCACACTCGACCGGTAAACACAGAATGCTTCGACCTGGCTAATTGGCTGCGACATAGCCGGCGGTAACCTCGTCTTTGTGGGCGGCGAAGGCTGCAAGCACTTCGGCCTTCTCCCGTTTCGGTACCTTGACGAAGTCCAGGGTCCGTCCGAGCTCCGCTGCAACCTCGTCGAATTCTGCAGGAGAGATCCGGAGGTCCCGATGGGCCTCCTCGAGGCCGAGCGGCGTCGCGCCGGGCTTGGTGGCCGTGAACTGGTAGGGACCACCTGACACATTGCAGACCCACAGCGTCCGCATGAACTTGAGGCCGGGTAGCCTTCCCAGGGACTTGGTATGCCATTCCCGGAGCTGCCGGTTCTTGGATTCCTGGCCGACGATGGGGTTCTTCACCACAGCATCGCTGAAGTGATCTACCACCGCCGCGATGGCGAAGACGCCACCCAGCCGCTCGTACAGACTTTCCTCAGACATGGTTTCCTGCTCCTCCGCTCGTGCATGCTTCAAGGTCGCCAATACGGCCGCCGGGGCGGCGATCAGCGCCAGTCCTGCGACCACACCTCGTCTTGTGATCGAATTTGAAACAGCTCGTTTCATGACCACTTTCCTTTGCTCATACGCCGTTACAATGCCTGACGTGAGAACCCTCGACAGCCCAGCTCGACGGCGATTGTCCGCTTTGCAATACGCCAGCCGCGCAATCGGGGCCTGGGGCAACGCATATGGTTCTGTTTTGTCCATGCCTTTGTCGAGCTTGCCGATCAGCTCCTCCAGCCATCCAGACTTGGAGCGTCCCGGCCCTCCAGACATGAACGCGCGATGCCGGTGAACGGTTCCCTCCAGCCACTCAAATGCGGGTCGTGGCCGGAAACTCGAGTGGCAGGTCGAGCACGCAGACGAACCCGTCCGGCTCGAAGCGACGCTCGACGCGCGCATCGGGAATGCCGCGCTCGATCAGCACGCTGCCGAAGCCGGACCGCTTCGGCGCCACCACCCGGGGCCCGCCACGCTCGGTCCAGGTCAGGATCAGCCGCGATCCCAGTGGCGCACCGGCTGTCGGCTCCACACGCTCGGTCCGCCAGGAGATCTCGACCCGCCCATCCTGGTTGGACCAGCTGCCATACTTGACGGCATTGGTGCCGAGCTCGTGCAGGGCGAGGCCCAGTGGAATGCCGAGCTCGGCGGGGATGACGATTGGCGGCCCGGACTTGTGGAGCCGTCCCGCGACGGCTGGGATCAACGGCGTGAGCGTGCGGTCGAGGAACTCCTCGATGCCGGCGCCACCCCAGCTCGTGCGCATGAGCAGCTCGTTGGCTGCCGACAAGGCCTGCAATCGGCCCTGGAACGCCACCCGGAAGGCTTCCGGGTCGGGGCTCGTGCGCATGGTCTGGTTGGCGATCGACTGGATCACGGCGAGCGAGTTCTTGACCCGGTGGATGAGCTCGCGGTTGAGCAGCTCGATCTGGCGCTCGTGGCGCTTGCGGCCGCCGATATCGGCGAGCGTAGCTGAGATTGCGATCGGGCCGTTCTCGCTTACGATTGGAGCGAGGCGGAAGGAGACGTCGACGGCAGTGCCATCCTTGCGCAGGCGCACCGTCTCGATTGCACTCGACTGGCCCGCCCGAGCGCGTTGCAGCAGATCGGCCTGCTGCTCGCGAAGCTCCGGCGGGCAGAGCATGGTGGGCGACTGGCCGATCACCTCATCTGCCTTGTAGCCGAACATGGCCTCAGCCGCGGGGTTCCAGGTCTCGATCGTCGTGTCGAGGGCGAGACTGATGCTGGCGTCCGCCGACGACTGCACCATGGCGGCCAGACGCGCCAAAACCGCAGCCGACTGTCGGCGCTCGGTGATGTCCTCGACGACCGCGGTCCGATAGAGCATCGTGCCGTCCAGGTCGCGCACCAGCGCGGTGCTCAGCCGAACCCAGATCGGCTTTCCCGACTTGGTGATGAGCCGCTTCTCGAGATCATACGATTTGATCTCACCGAGCATCAGCTTCTCGATCAAGGCCGCTTCCGCCGGCCAGTCCTCCGGATGGGTCAGAATTTGGAATGACTTGTGCTCGCATTCCTCACGGGTGTAGCCGAGCATCGAGCACAGTCGATCATTGATGCCGAGATAGTGGCCATCGAGCGTCGTCTGCTCGAAGCCGACGGCCGCCTGCTCGAATACGCTGCGAAAGCGCATCTCGCTTCGGGCGAGCGCGAGTGCTCGTGCATGCAGCTCCCGCGAAGCCCTGGCGAGGCCGGCGGCGAGGGCATTGGCCTCGCGTAGCGGCGTGTGGACGGGCTCGACGAGCTCGCCGTGTCCGACCCTGGCCGCCATCGCCTCTGCTGCCGCGATCGGCGCCGTCACCTGGCGCGATGTTGTCACTGCGAGCGGCACGCACAGGGCGGCCAGCGCAGCCCCGATCAAGCCGAACAGCCACCAGATGGCGAGCCACGGGCCATCGATCGCGCGTGTCGGGATCGAGGCTATGACCACCCAGTCGGTCACCCCGAGCCGGCTGTGGGCGACGACCTTGGCTTCCGCTCCACTGCCGAGGCGCCGTACGCCTTCCTTGAATGGGCTTGCGAGGCGCGCGTCCGCGGAGGCGTCCCTGGCGACGTTCCGGGCATGATCCGGCAGCTGGGCGATGATCCGCCCCTGGCTGTCCAGCACCATGATGGTCCAATCGTCGGAGCGGCGCTTGTCGGCGATCAGGTTCGCCACGATCGCCGTATCGGTCGACATCGTCAGCACATGCGAGACCACACCTCCAGTGAGCACAGGAACCTCGACGCCGAACACCCATTTCTTGGCGACGGGG
Source organism: Hyphomicrobiaceae bacterium (assembly GCA_031431235.1). Lineage (GTDB taxonomy): Bacteria > Pseudomonadota > Alphaproteobacteria > Rhizobiales > Hyphomicrobiaceae > JANNSW01. The sequence goes on along the minus strand of JANPDA010000266.1, from coordinate 7,342 downwards.
CCGTAGACGAGGTCCGTGATCTGCGGCTGGCCCGTGCTAACCACTTTCCGGTCGACGTCGTCGAATGGGATCTTGGGAAGCACGGTTCCCCAGGGCACACGCGTGTTGAGCACTTGCCGCTCGTCGACCGTGCGCAGGAGCACATGCAGGCCACGCGCGCCAAGGGTCTGAACGGCCAATCGATGAAAGGCCTCCAAATCGCCAGCAGCGAGCGGCTGCCCATGCGCAAGCGCCAACATGGTCTCGATGCTGCTCTCCAAATGGTGATCGAGGGTCGTCGCGACGCTGCGCGCCATCAGCAGCGCGGTCTCCTCGGAGCGCGTGCTCTGGAACGTGTAGAAGTGGCTGAGGATCAGCCCACTTGCCAGCAGTGCGGGCATGAGCACGGCGAGCGTCAGGATCAGCAGATAGAGCTTGAGTGGCAGGTCGCGTCCGCCGACAGGGGGCGAAGTCGCCGGGGCAACCTCGCCAATAGCGCCATCGCTCCGAGCCGTGACGGAGTCCAATGCGCTTCCCATCTCGACCCTTCCCCTATGCTGAACGCCGGCACCCCCGATCTCACCCTAGAGGGAATTGCCAGTCAGGTGTTGGCCATCGAGCTGAGCCAGTCGGCCCGAATCCCCTCGCCAATCGAGCGAGCGGCTCTAGCCCGGCCAAGCATATGCAGCTGCTGCAGCCGTCATCCGCGCGCGGCGTGAGCGCTGCCCCACCAAGTCGGCCACCGCATCACCAATCCTGTCGATATCGACCGGTCCGGCGCAATGCAACGCCCCGGCGCTGTCGCGAACATCATCGCTGCGTCGGCCGCTGTGGAAGAGGAACGGCACTTTTCGTTTCGTCAGGCGCCTGACCAGCGCATCCTTTTCGTCCGCCTCGAGCGCGTCGTCGATCACAGCCGCCGAGAGTAACGGCCGCTCGGCCAGCTGCAAGGCTCTGGCGAGCGTGCCGGCGGTGACGACGACTGCCCCTGCTTCGGCCAACGAGGACTGCAGTGTGAGGGCCAGCCAGATATCTGCCTCGACGAGGAGGATCGAGCGGTCGAGCAGCTTGCGCTGACCGATTGCAAGTGAGCGCGTGCCGGCGCGCGCGCGCGGAGAGATTCCGGTGTTCGTCATGGCGCACTCCTCACATGGTGGGGGACGATGTCTCTTCAACGCACGAGCCGGCCTGAAAGTTCCCCTGCTCCCGTGGGCCGAGCCACTGCGTTTCGCTTCTGATCCTCCCAACAATAACCGCTACGTCTCGTCGTCAAGTCGAGCACGGGACCTGTAGGGTGCAATAGGCCTTCTTCAGGCCGTATTGCACCACCCCAGTCCGCTTTTCCCGCGCCTCACCTGTGGGGTGCAGTCCATCCAACCGCAGGTGCAATACGGCGAAGGCGCCTATTGCACCCTACGCCGAGGCGCAACCGATCGCGAAAATGATTCAGTCGTTGTTTGGGCTGTTGTCAGCTGCTCGGCAACGACGAAAGGGCCGGCAAAGCGCCGGCCCTTCCGCAACCTCGTCTCACGTCGAGGTCACTGCATGCCCTTGAAGGTGTCGGCCTCGCAGGAGGTCATGAAGTCCTTCATGGCGAGCGACGTACCGATGGTGCCGCCGGCCTTCGTCATGGCATCGTGATAGGGCTTCGCCACGTCGCCGGTAAGCTCACCAGCGTTGGTCGTATCGAGCTTCGTCCACATCGCCGTGCAGTTTTTCGAGGATTCTGCATAGGCGGTCGGCATCGAGAGAGCCATCGTCACGGCTGCTGCTGCAAGAATGAACGCTCGCATTGTACTACTCCGATTGGGTTGGTTGAATGAAAACCAATTAGCTTTCACCGGACCGAAACGAGCCGGCGTGGCACATTGTTCCATACGTTGACGTTTCCTGGTCGAGCTCGGGCGGGGCTTGGTTCCTGCGGGCCATCTCGGTGACGACCCGGCGTGCTGTCGGCGTCGTCCGGGAGGCAGGGTTGCTAACATGCATCAGTGCGCCGATTGCGCCAGACCATATGGTGCAAGCCTTCATCAGCGCTCGCGGGGTCGCTCCTCGCTCGACCGCCCGGCCTCGCCCTGCGATGGCGGATCGTCGGCGGGACAGGGCTTCGCCACCCGTGAGAGGTCGTCGTGCTCATGCGTTCTGGCGCACCGGAGTCCATCCGATGACTTGCCTCCCGATGACTGGCCTCCCGATGACTGGCCTCGAAGGACGATCGATCCTCCTCGTCGAGGATGAAATGCTCGTTGCCCACGACATCGCTTGCGAGCTGCAGTTGGCGGGTGCCACCGTCTCGACTGCCAGCAACGTCGCCGACGCAATCCACATGATCGAGCTCGACGATCTGTCAGCCGCCGTTCTGGATTTCGGCGACGACGTGAATGCGCTCTGCGGCAGGCTGCGGGTCCGCGGCATCCCGTTCATTCTGCACAGTGGCTACGGTCGCCCGGGCGATACGGTCGAGGGTGGTGCCGTCATTCCCAAGCCTGCAGCGCCAGCGCGTCTGGTCGAGGGGCTGATCGGCTTGTTGGGCATCGAGATCTGAGTGTTCCGAGTGCCGAGGCGGTCTTTCATGGGGTTCCCGCGGAACCAGCGGCCCGCGTGGTGCGTTCACCCCGGATAGAAACGCGGTGGATTGGGACCGAGCCTGACTGCGGGCCGACCGCTTCCGTCCAACAACTCAGGAGCTCGGAAATGCGATACGTGGCTTTGTGGCTTCTCGGCGTGCCGGTCGTGGCAATTGTCGGTTTGAGGCTCTTCGGTATCATCTGATTGCGGTCGGGCGGAGGCTCCGGTTTCCGGCAGATTGCACCTTACCGGCCCGAAACCTCTCGTTGCCCGCTCGGCAGCCAAAGGGTTCGGGCCGGACGGCGTGCGCTCGTATCGCTGGCGAGGTGATTTCGCCGGCGCCAACGCCTCTGGGCGTGCCCTCGAAGCTTCGATCATGTTGTTTCGGGTGGCGGCATCTGCGGTGGATCGCCAACGGGCGGCTGGGGCGGATCGCTGGGGACCGGCACGGGTGCTGGCCTGGGGTGCGGGTCGGGCGCCGGGGACTGCAGCTCCGGCAATTGATCCCGGGTGGTAATCATCTGATCGCTCCAGTGCTCGGGCTTGGAATGAGCCCACACAGCCATCGGACGGGTATGCGCCGCGGCGAATGCTCGCCGCAGCGCATGACGGCTACGACAGTGCTCAGCGAGCCTTGTCGGATACCGTGCCCGATTTGTCGCCGGCTTTGCCGCCGCTCGGATTGGCCGAACGCTGGCCGGACGCTCCGTCCGATTTGCCGCCATTGCCGGCGTCGGACTTGCCAGCACCCTGCTTGCCGGACTCGGATGCATGGCTCTTCTGGCCACCCGTCGTTCCAGCATGGCTGTCAGTTTTCGAGCCCGTCTGGCCGGCCTTGTTGGCCGTCTCGCGCTGCCGATCCCGCTCGATGGTAGCAGAATCGCGATTTTCCGTCGGGGTGTGCTTGTTGTCAGCCATATCAATACTCCTGATTGCTTCTAGTTTGTTGTTAACGCCACGTCGGTTGCAAAGTTCCAGGTCAGACGCTAGTCCAATAGGCCGGCACACGATAGTGCTCGTGCGTGCGCGCCTCCCAGGCACGATCCGACCAGGAATCGTCATCGAAGCCCGGCGCGTCGTTCAACTGGCGCTCGGTGACATTGGTCCGGTAGCCACCGATGCTGGTGTCATAGGTGAGCGCAGCCCAAGGCAGCGGATAGTGGCTGTTGCCGAGGCCGAGAAATCCACCGAAGCTCATCACGGCGTAGGTGACGCGGCCCGTCGCCTTGTCGATCATCAGATGATCGATCTCGCCAATGGCCTCCTCGTCGGCATCCTCCCGGCTCTCTCCTGCACCCGTGGGACCGTAGACATCGGTACCGTGCACGTCCTCGCTCGAAATCATCGACATATCCGTCCTTGCCATCACTCAACTCCTGTTTTGGCCCATCGATTGGTTGTCGAACGCACGGACGCCTCGGCCGGTTCCTCGCGACCTCAGGGAACCCCAGTGGGTGGCTCGGCGTTACTATCGATGCCAGACAGCAACGCTCTGGCGTCGACTGCTTGCGCCTGGCCGACGGACATCAGAGATGAAGGAGCCACCCATGCAGAAGTCACCCGACCAGATTGGGCGTGCCGCCCTGGCTGACCCCGTCACAAAATTCGAGAACCCGATGGCCATTGCGGCTGCCGCCGGCTTGCCCATCGAGGCCAAGCTCGCAGCCCTCGATCGCTGGGCAGCCGAGGTCAATCAACGGCTGGAAGCATCGAGTGAGGGCATGACGCCGGGTCCACGCTCGCCGTGCGAGCTCGCCGTGATGGACGAGATCGCCAAGGCACGCCGCATCGTCTGCGGGGCGACCTGAGCATGAGCGCCACCGGGGAGAGCGGGGTACTGGAGGTCGCGGAGCCGACAACGGCTGCGGCGGCAGAACGGCAGAAGGCGCGCCAGCGGGACTTCGTCGTGCAGATCGAGCGCGCGGCTCGCACCGCCGCTGCCGAGGCGGCTGATGCTGCGGCGCCTCGCGATCCCTGGGATCGCGCTGCCGTGCTCTCTCAAGTCGGACTGTTCGTGCTGGCTGTGCTCGCGTGCATCTACTTCATGGGCGCCGTGCTGGTGCCGATCCTCGTTGCCTGGGTGGTCGCGACGATCCTCGATCCCGTGACGGATTGGCTCGAGGCGCATGGAGCAAATCGCGGCATCGCCGTAGCACTGGTGGTGCTCGGGCTGGTGCTGCTAGCCGCGGTGATGTTGGTGCTGTTGAGCCTGCCGATCGCCTATTGGCTCGATCGCGCCAACGAGCTCGGAGCGTTGCTGCGGGCCAAAATGCGCGAGATGAACCGGCCCATGGAGATCTTCAAGCAATTCGGCGACATTTTTGCCCAGGCGACCGGGGCGAGCAAGGGAGCGACCGTCAGCATCGAGCAGGGGTCGGGCATGATCACCAGCATTCTCGGCATCGTCACACCGGCCCTCAATCAGCTGTTCCTGTTCTCGCTCGCGCTTGTTTTCCTGCTGATCTATCAGACAAAAATGCGAAATGCCCTGGTGCTGTTCATGCCCGATCGCGATACCCGCCTGCTGGTGTTGCGGATCCTCTCCGACGTCGACCGCAACATGAAGATTTATTTCGGCACACTGACGATCGTGAACGTCTTCCTCGGCCTCGCCACCGCAGCCATCGCCTATCTCGCCGGCTTGCCCAACCCGCTGCTCTGGGGCGTGCTGGCGGCAACCTTGAACTACCTTCCCTATGTCGGAATGATCGTTGTGACGGTGACGCTGCTCGTCGTCGGTGTGCTCAGCCTGCCGACCCTGACGGCGGCTTTGATTGCGCCAGGTCTCTATGTGATCGTCAACACCCTGGAGAGCGAGCTGATCACCCCCTTGCTGATCGGGCAGCGGCTGACACTCAACCCGTTCGCGGTATTCCTCTCGATCGCGTTCTGGAGCTGGATGTGGGGACCTTCGGGTGTTTTCCTCGCCGTACCGTTGCTGATCGCCGCGATGGTCGCCGCCCGCCACCTCTACGACGACACAATCGATCTGCCGCAATGAAACCAATCGCTCCCTGGTGCGTTGTGTCTGGGATATGAACCCGATCCCGAGGAGTGAACGACATGTCACAGCAGTACAATCCCACCGACCACACCGCTGCTCGCGAACAGGCCAGCAAGACCTTCGAGACTGTCGCCGATAGCGTCGAGGACGTCGCGGCGGCCGCCATGGCCCGTGGGCGAGCACTCGGCGAGAATGTGCAGGACGTCGCCACCAATTTCAAAGGCGCAGTCGACAGCTCGGTGCGCAACCAGCCTTTGACGACGCTGGCGATCGCGGCGGCGATGGGCTTTCTGCTCGGCGCCGTCTGGAAGTCCTGAGCAGGATCGCTCGCCTCTCTCGAAGACTGACGAGCCGGACGATGCCAGCAGGTGTCGTCCGGTCTGCCGCCGATGCTGCTGCCGCCGGCCTCGAGCCGCATTCCTTGCGGCTGGCATCGGCTCTCGCGCACTTTTCCCGTCACGCAGGCCGTCTGGCTGGGCGAGCGACCGGACATCGATCGGCGCGACAGCTCCATCCACGAGCATCCGGCCCCGACGGCAACAAAGGTCGGCAATAGCGAGCTGGCCGTGGAACCGATCACCCCGAGAAACGTTCTACAGGCACGAAACGGTTCTCTGTTTATCCGAACCTGTGAATCGAAGGAGCGCTACCATGAAAAGATTAGTTCTAGCAGCTGGATTGTTGTCACTGATGGCGATGCCTGCCTTCGCCATGACAGAGCCGGAGTGCACGGCCGCCTGGACTGCCGCCGACGTCGACAAGGATGGCGTAGTGAGCGCGACCGAGTCGAGCCGGTACGTCGCGGCACTGCGGGTCGCTGGCAAGACCATTCCCGCGGACGGCAAGCTGACGGACACAGTCTTCCTCGAAAACTGCCGTGCGGGCGTGTTCACGACGGCCAAGGCCGAGGCGGGAGCCCCCTTCGCCGGCGCCAACAGCTTCACCGAGGATCAGGCCAAGGATCGGATCGTCGCCAGCGGTCTCGACAAGGTCAGCAACCTGACGAAGGACGCCGACGGAATCTGGCGCGGCAAGGCGACACAAGCCGATAAGAATGTGTCGGTTGCTGTCGATTACAAAGGGAACGTGGTTTTCAACTGATCTCAACCCAATCGATGAGGATCATGCCATGAATACGTATAGTCGAGTCTATGACTCCTACGGCCAGGCGCAACGCGCCGTCGCTGAGATCAAGGCGGCGGGTGTCCCCTCCTCCGAGATCGGCCTGATGGCCAATCAGGAAGTGAGTGAGCAGCACCCCGACGTCGATAACATTTCGGCAACTGCCACGGGTGCAGGCCTGGGCGCGACCCTGGGTGGCGGCGCGGGGCTTCTTGCCGGATTGGGGCTGATGGCCATTCCCGGGCTCGGTCCGGTGGTGGCGGCCGGCTGGCTGACGGCAGTTGCGGTCGGCGCAGTGGCAGGAGCAACCGCGGGCGGTATCATCGGCGCCCTCGTCGAGGGTGGCGAGACCGAGGAGAACGCGCACGTGTACGTGGAAGCTGTCCGGCGTGGTGGCACGTTGGTGACTGTCCGCACCGATGACGCGCGCGGCGGAGCCGTTCAAGCCATCCTCGATCGCCACGACCCCATCGATCCGGCTGCTCGCAGGGCCGATTACGGCCGCGATGGTTGGGATGGCTTCGAGCCCGATGTGCTGCCCCATCGGCAGGGCGACACCGACGACAATCGGATGCAACGCTAGTGTTCCGTCCCATTCATTCGATTCCGGCGAAGCTGGATCAATGAATGGAAAGAGGGAACACAAACAAAGAGTTGGCTAGTGGGCTG
>JANPDA010000265.1:0-6682 GCA_031431235.1 Hyphomicrobiaceae bacterium | reverse complement strand
CGGTTGTTGATGTCGATGATCGCTGCCAGCTCGACCTCCTCGCTACCCCGATCGGCTTCGACCCGGCCGGCCCGGTACCGCAGCAGCGCGATCCCCTTGTAGGCTCCCGTCATCTGCTCGAAATCGGTAATGCGCGGCGCCTCCTGGCCGAACACCTCGAGCGCCACCTGCAGCTTCCTGATCCTGCTGCTGGAGGCGAAATAGCGCCCCGATGGCTCGACGAACACCGACCAGTCCTCGAACTCGGTCCCGGCCACCTCGATCGGCTGCGGCCGCTGCTCCCCGGTCAACCGCTCGATCGCCTGCCAGGCCAGATCGTCGTCCGTGGCGATGGCAGCCGCCTGGCGGAAATCAGCGACGGCCGCGGCCTGGTTACCCAGCGTCTCGCTCAAGTCGCCGCGCACCCGGTAGGCTTCCCCGTTCTGGGGATCGAGCTTCAAGGCCCGCTCGACATCGGCCAGGCCGAGCTCTGGCGCACGCATGGCATTGTGGGCCGCGGCGCGACCGGTGAAAGCATAGGCGTTGCGTGGATCCAGCTCGATCGCCGTGCCGAAATCGGCGAGCGCGCGCTCGAACTCCTCGATCCGGGCATAAGCCCGGCCGCGCTCGGCGTAGGCCAGCGCGGATTTCGGCTCGATCTCGATTGCGCGCGAGAAGTCCTGCAGCGCCGGACCATAGGCCTTCACTTCGAGATAGCCGCGTCCACGCGTCAACAGCAGCCCGGGATCGTCGGGGGCAAAGCCGAGCGCGCTCGACAGATCCTCGACTGCCTCCTCGGGCTTGGCGAGTGTGAGCAGAACCTCGGCGCGGTTGCGGTAGCCGGCCTTGTAAGTCGGATCGAGCGCGATCGAGCGAGAGAAGCTGCGCATGGCCGCATAGGGGTGTCCGCTCGCCAGCTCGGCCCGGCCGCGGCCGTTGATGGGCGCGGGCGCCGTCGGCGACAGCTCGGCAGCCTTGGCAAAATCGATCGCGGCCTCGTCATTGTCGCCCTGCTGCATGTGGGCGATCGCGCGGTTGTTGAAAGCGGCCACATAGCTCGGCGCCAGCAGGATCGCCCGATCGAAGTCGCGCACCGCCTCGTCCGCGGAGTTGAGTGCCAACAGCACATTGCCGCGATTGTTGTAGACTGCGGCAAACTCCGGCAGCAGACGCGCAGCCTCGTTGAAATCGGCGACCGCCTCCTTCAACCGGTTGAGACGCCAATTGGCCACGCCGCGATCGTTGAGGATGCTGGCGCGCCGGTCCGGGGGCATCGCTGGATCGGCGAGCGCCTGGTCGAGCAGATCGGCGGCGGCCGCGAAATTGCCGCGCTCCAGCTCGGTCGCTGCCTGTTGCGAAGCGTCCTCGACCGGCGCCTCGGCCTCGGCGCCTAGAGCCCTTACCGGCAGCACGAGCAGGGTGATCAGCGCAATCAGCATTCCTATCCGCATCGGCCTCGTCTCCCCTCCTCGATCAGAATATCACGCCAAACTGGTCTAGGCTCGTGTCGCAGGCGATTCGCCGCTGACGGAGACAATAAACGGTCTCAATGCGAGGATGTAAACGGCCAGGATGCGGCAAATTCAGGACCACTCCCCTTCTGGCATGCCGGCCGCACGCGAGCAAAAGCCTCGCCACCGGCTGCTGCCTCCGGCAGGCCGCTCGGAGCTGCTTTCGCTGGCGCTCGTCATCGGTTTCGTCCTGCTGGCGTCGACGAGCGGCCTCAGAGCGCCTCCCCCGGCGGGCGATAGCGCGACGAGCGAGCGCCCGCTCGACGAGCTCGATCGCCAGATCGGGCAGATGCTGGTTTTCGGGTTCGCGGGCGCGGCCGCGGGTGATCGTGTGCTGCAGCCGCTGCTGAGCGAGATCCACGCTGGCACGGTCGGTGGCGTCGTGCTGCTCGGCCGCAACATCGGCCCGAGACGGCGGCTGAGGGCGCTCGTTTCCGCGCTACACGACGCCGATCCGCCGTTGCCGCTCTTGGTTGCGATCGATCAGGAGGGGGGCCGGGTGCAGCGCCTGGGACCCGGTCAGGGCTACGCGGACTACCCTAGCGCGGCAACGGTCGCCCGCTCATCGAGCCCGCAAGCCGCCGGACAGCTCTACCAGAGGCTCGCCGAGGAGCTGTCCGGCCTCGGCATCAATCTCAACCTCGGCCCCGTCGTCGACCTCGCCCGCAATGAGCGCAATCCCGTGATCGCCCGCCTCGAGCGCAGCTTCGGCGCCCAGTCCACTCGCGTCACCGACTATGCGCGCGCATTCATCTCCGCGCACGCGCGCGTCGGCATCCTGGTCGCCCTGAAGCACTTCCCCGGCCATGGATCGAGCCTATCGGACAGCCATGCCGGCCCGGTCGACATCACCGCCACCTGGAGCGATGAGGAGCTCGAGCCATTTCGCCAGCTGACAGGCATCGCCGAGCCTCCCATCGTCATGACCGGCCATCTGAGCCATGCGGTGCTCACGGGAGATGCCAACCTTCCCGCCACCCTATCCCGGCAGGCGATCGAAGGCCGATTGCGTGGCGACCTCGGATTTGCCGGCGTCGTCATGACGGACGACTTGGAGATGGATGCAATCGAGAGCCGCTTTAGCCTCGAGGAAACCGTCGTCGGCGCGATCAATGCCGGCAACGATTTGTTGCTGTTCGCTTCGGCCAAAGACGTCGATCCCGCGTTCCGTGCCCGCGTGCGCGGGTTGATCCGTCGCGCCGTGGTCCTGGGGCAGATCCCCCGGCGGCGAATCGAAGCCTCCTTCGAGCGCATCCGTAGCCTCAAGGCGCGGCTCGTTTCCAGGGACGTGGTGGCCGGAGGCTGAGGGCCAAAACTTGACTCCAAACCCCTGCCCGCCCCATGTCTGGCGATCGAGCCGGGTGCTATGCTGCCCCCTTGAGGAAAGATCGAGCCGTCATGCAATTGCGAACCTACCTCGATTTCGAGAAGCCGGTCGCCGAGCTCGAAAGCAAGGTGCACGAGCTGCGCTCGCTCACCCACACCCAGAACAGCGTCTCGATCGATGACGAGATCAAGAAGCTGGAGCAGAAGGCCAAGGCGGCGCTGATCGACACCTATGGCAAGCTCACGCCCTGGCAGAAGACCCAGGTCGCCCGCCATCCCGAGCGCCCCCATTTCAGCCACTACCTCGAAGCGCTGATCGAGGACTTCACGCCGCTGGCCGGCGACCGCTATTTCGCCGAGGACAATGCGATCATCGGTGGGCCGGGCACGTTCCGCGGCCGCGCCGTTGTCATCATGGGGCACGAGAAAGGCTCCGACACCGAAGGCCGCGTGAAGCACAATTTCGGTATGGCGCGCCCAGAGGGGTATCGCAAGGCGGTGCGCCTGATGGAGCTCGCAAACCGCTTCTCGCTGCCAGTCTTGTCGCTGGTCGATACCGCCGGCGCCTACCCGGGCATCGATGCCGAGGAACGCGGCCAGGCCGAGGCGATTGCCCGCTCGACCGACTGCTGCCTGCAGCTGGGCGTGCCGATCATCACCGTCGTGATCGGCGAGGGCGGCTCGGGCGGCGCCGTCGCGATCGCCACCGCCAATCGCGTGCTGATGCTGGAGCACTCGATTTACACCGTCGCCTCGCCCGAGGCAGCCGCCTCCATCCTCTGGCGGGATTCGGCCAAGGCCATCGATGCCGCCACCAACATGAAGATCACCGCCCAGGATCTCGAGCGGCTCGGCATCATCGACCGCATCATCCCAGAGCCGGTCGGGGGCGCACACCGCGATGCCGCGCTCGCGATTGGCCGCACGGGGGATGCGATAGCGGAAAGCCTCGCCCCGTTCGATGGCCTGCCACCCGAGGAGATCCGCCGCCAGCGTCACGAGAAATTCATGCAGATGGGCCGCTCGCTCTGACGCTTGGGCTGCTGGACCGCACGACAGGCGAGATGATAGCAATTGCCTGTGATCCAAGCATTCCTGAAAAGGTACTCCAACGATGCGCCTCGACCGCAACGAGCTCGCGGCAGCGACCGCACCCTTGCAACGTGCCCGCTCGATGCCTGCGGGCTTCTACACCGATCCAGCCATTTTCGAGCTGGAGAAGAAGCACATCCACCTCAAGCACTGGTTCTTCCTCTGTCGCGAGGAGAGCCTTGCCAAGCCCGGCGACTATCGCTCCTTCGACACGGTCGGCGGGCCGCTGCTGCTGATCCGCGGCAAGGACGGCACGCTGCGGGCATTTGCCAATTTCTGCCGCCACCGCGGCTCGATCCTGGCCGAAGGCGCCGGCAATGCGAGCCGGCTGATCTGCCCCTACCACGCCTGGAGCTACCTCTCCGACGGCACGCTCTACGGCTGCCCCGACATGAAGGACGCCGAAGGGTTCGACCGGGTCGAGAACGGCTTGGTGCCGATAAGGATGGAGAGCTGGGCGGGTTTCGTGTTTGCGACCTACAACCAGGATGGGGCGCCGCTGATCGAGCATCTGGGCGATCTGCCCGAGCGCATGGCGACGCACAAGCTCGACCGCATGCGCTGCACCTGGACGACGACACTCGCGCCGCGCTGCAACTGGAAGCTCATCCTCGAGAATTCGATGGAGACCTATCATACCGGCATCGTGCACCGGGAATCGGTCGGCGCCCAGCAGTCGCGCACGCTGCCGACGCGCGGGGAATGGCTCTGCCTCCAGGTCATCTCCGGCCGCTCGATTGCGACCCTCCAGGATACCGTCCCGACTTTCGCACCGATGCACGGCCTCGACGAGGAGGCCCGCCAGGGCACCTACTTCACCGTGATCCACCCCACCTGCCAGCTGGTCATGGCGCAGGATTGCCTGTGGTGGCTGAACGTGCTGCCGCTCGCTCATGACCGGACGCTGCTGGAGATCGGCGGCTGCTTCCCCGCGGATGCACTCGCCGACCCCGAGTTCGCTGCCAAGTCGGCTCCCTACTACGAGCGCTGGGAGAAGGTCGGGCGCGAGGACGTCGGCATCCTCGAGAAGCAGCAGGTGGCGCTCGCCTCCGTGCTCTATCGGCCGGGTCCGCTGTCCTGGCGCGACGACCAGGTTCAGGCGATCGGCAAGTGGGTGATCGATCGGCTCCCGGACGTGACGAATTGAGCGAGCCCGAAGCGCTTCGTGGACGCGAGGATAGTGCGGCAGCGGAAGCCCGCCTCGGTTTTGCGATGGCGGCCTCGTCCTACGCGTTCTGGGGCTGCGCGACGCTGTTCTGGCGCTATCTGGCGCACGTTCCGGCCTATGAGGTGATCGCGCATCGGGCGATCTGGTCGCTCGTGTTCGTCGGCGTCTATCTCTGGCTGAAGGGCCGGATCGGCGAGGTCGGAGCGGCCATGGCGGACCGGCGCGCGCTCGGCCTGCTCGCGCTTTCCGCACTGGTTCTCTTCTCGAACTGGGGCGTGTTCGTGTGGGGCATTCAGCACGGCTACGTGCTGGAGACGAGCTTTGGCTACTTCATCAACCCGCTGATGTCGGTCGTGATCGGCTTCGTGCTGCTCGGCGAGCGGCTCAACCGGGCGCAGACGCTGGCGATCCTGCTGGCAGGGCTCGCGGTCCTCGCCCAGGCGATCGCGCTCGGCGCGTTTCCCTTTCTCTCGGTCTATCTCGCCGGCACGTTCGCGGCCTACGGCTATTTCCGCAAGATCAATCCGGTGCGCTCAACCGCCGCCAACCTGATCGAGAGCCTGCTGCACTTGTTGCCGGCCATCGCCATTCTCGCTTTCGTGACCGTGGGTGGACAGGGCCACTTCACCGCCGACCCGACGACCATGCTGCTGCTCGTTCTGACCGGCCCGATCACGGCGCTACCGTTGATCCTGTTCGGTGCCGCCGCCCAGCGCCTGCCGCTCGCCGTGATGGGCCTGCTGCAGTACATCGTGCCGAGCATCCAGTTCGCCCTCGCGATCACCATTTTCGGCCAGGAGCTGAGCTGGTCCCGGCTGCTGACGTTTGCGATCATCTGGGTTGCACTCGCCATCTTCACGATCGACGTGCTGCGGCGGACGCGTAGAGTGACGGCATAGGCAAGGAGCCCGAGCATGACAGCAGCAAAGTCGACCGCCCGCGCCTGGGTCCGCGACAATCTCGGCGATCTTTCCGACTGGTGCGCGACCATCTTCGAGCACGGCGAGACGGCCTGGCGGGAGTATCGGTCGGCGGCCTTCTATGTCGACCTGCTGCGCCGGCAAGGCTTCGAGGTCGAGGCCGGCAGCGGCGGCATGCCGACGGCCTTCAGCGCGACGTGGGAGAACGGCAAGGGTCCCACCATCGGCGGCTATGCCGAGTACGACGCGGTGCCGGGAAACTGCCAGGCGGCCGATGTCCTCCAGCGTCCGCGCGACGGGCTGCATCCCCTCGCCGGCGGCCACACCGATCCCCATTCCGGCCTCGGCATCTCGGCGCTCGGCGGGTTCCTCGCCGCCAAGGCCGCCATGCAGCAGCATGGCATCGAGGGACGCCTCAAATTCTTCGGCGAGCCGGCTGAGAAATGCCGGGGCTCGAAACCCATCCACGCCGCACGGGGCTACTACGACGATCTCGACGCCGCGATCTCGTTCCATCCGATGTTCGCCATGCCCTACTCGAACACGGTCCGGTGGGACACCCATTGCGGCGCGGGCTATGGCGCAATCTACACGTTCACATGTGAGAGCCCGGAAACCTGGCTCGGCACGGCGGGCGGCTCGGTGGTGCAGGGCTATCACGCGGGCGCGCGCGTGCCCGGCGCCAG
>JANPDA010000264.1:0-2123 GCA_031431235.1 Hyphomicrobiaceae bacterium | reverse complement strand
GGGGGGGCCGCGGCATCTTCAAGGTGTTTCTCGGGATGGCACCGGGCGTCGGCAAGACCTACGCCATGCTCTCGGCCGGCCGCGGCCAAAAAGCAGACGGCATCGATGTCGTGGTCGGCGTAGTCGAGACGCATGGCCGCTCGGAGACGGCCGCATTGCTCGACGGTCTGGAGGTGATGCCGCGCAAGCCGATCGATTACCGTCGCCGCACGCTCATGGAGTTCGACGTCGAGGCCGCCATCGCGCGCCGCCCGAAGCTCCTCCTCCTCGTCGACGAGTTCGCACACACGAACGCGCCGGGCCATCTGCACGTCAGGCGCTACCAGGACGTCGAGGAGGTGCTGCGCAATGGTATCGACGTCTGGACGACGCTGAACATCCAGCACCTGGAGAGCCTGCAGGACGTGGTCCACCGCATCACCGGTATCCGCGTGCAGGCGACGGTGCCCGACAAGGTGCTCGAGATCGCCGACGAGATCGTCGTCGTCGACCTGCCGCCGGAAGTGCTGATTCGGAGAAGCTCATGCGGCTGGCGGAGCGGCTCGGCGCGACCACCGTTCGCCTCAATGCGAGGGACCTGACCGCCGAGGTCCTGGGCTACGCCAAACGCAACAACGCAACCCAGATGAGCCAAGACGACAACTACCGTCTTATCCGATCGGTTCGCATGACCCGTAGACTCGGAAACTACTCAAATCGGCAGATGAAGGTACATGACCTGCATCAATACTGCCGATCGCCGTCCACATCCGCGCGCGCAGCTAATGCCGGCAGCGATCCCGTCGATCGTAAGGGGTGACATGCGGCGCCCGGCCGGAGAGCACCGAGCCGGCTCAGGCCGCAGCAAGTGCGGTGCGGACAAGGGCCGGCATGGACCTCGAGCCCGTCTTTTTCATGATCGCAGCGCGATGATTGTCGACCGTGCGCTGACTTATGCCGAGATCGGCGGCGATGTTCTTGCTGGGGTGGCCGGCCAGGACTAGATCGAGGATCTGCCGCTGGCGGCCGGTCAAGCTTGCAAGACAAGTCGTGGCCGTCTCGCGGGAAGCCGATAGAGCCGAAGTATCGTGTGCCCGCTCGAATGCGCGCGCGACGGTGGAGCGCAACTCGTCGCTGCCGACCGGCTTCTCGATGAAATCCACCGCGCCGGCCTTCATGGCCTGGACGGCCATGGGGACGGCGCCATTGCCTGTGATGACGATGGCCGTGATGTCGTGTCCTTCGCGTTTCAGGCGCTCGATCAGCTCGATGCCGCTCATTCCGGGCATCAGCGCATCGACCAGCAGGCAGCCCTTGCGGCCCGGACGATAGGCTTCGAGAAAGCTCGACGCATCGCTGAAAAGCTCGACTGCATATCCGCTCCCCTGAATGAGTTCGCCCATCGCCTCGCGCACACCGCGGTCGTCGTCGACGACGAAGACGGTCGACAGCCCGTTCGGTGCAGCTTGCGGACCACGATTCTGGTCGCTGTCGGGTGCGGGAGCGACGGCCTGGCTGAGCATGTGCTGGGCCAGTTGCGTCAACTCCGCCGCCTTTACCGGCTTGCTCAATTGAACCGAATTGCAATTGGAAATTTCGCGAATACTATCTGTCGAGATGTCGCCTGACAGGATGATCGACGGGATTGAGCGCTTCGCCTGGGCTTGCACACGGGCGATCGTCTCGAGCCCGTTGAGCCCCTCGGGCAGGTTGTAATCGGCAATGATCAGATCCGGAGCCGTCTCGCTCCGGGCCGTCAGCGCGAGAGCCGCGTGACCGTCGGCCGCGACCATCGTGCGCAGTCCTTCGGCCTCGAACAAGAGCGCGAGCATCTCGCGGATCGCCGGATCGTCCTCGACGATCAGGATCGTACAGCGCGAAGGTGCGCGCACCGACGTCTCGCCCGGTATCGGGCCCGACAGGTCCTCTACTTCGGCCTGCCCGAGCGGCACCTCGACGGCGAACACCGAGCCGGCTCCCAGACGAGAGCGAATGTCGATCTTGTGGCCCAGCAGGTCGGCAAGGCGCTGCACGATGGCGAGCCCCAGGCCAAGTCCCTTGCTTCGTTCACGTGCAGGATTGTCGAGCTGATGGAACTCCTCGAAGATCGCCTTCAGCTCTCGCTCGGGAATGCCGGGGCCGGT
>JANPDA010000263.1:0-11148 GCA_031431235.1 Hyphomicrobiaceae bacterium | reverse complement strand
GCGCCCTTTGGTGGCGTCGACCGCCGGCTGTCGACCGCTCCCTTCTCGATCGGCTTGCCGCGACCGGGGGACGATCCGCTGATCCTCGATTTCGCCACCTCGATCGTGGCCGAAGGCAAGGTGCTGGTCGCGAGCCAAGGCGGCAAGGCAATACCCGATACCGCGCTCATCCAGCCTGACGGCCAGACGAGCGGGGATCCCCACGTGCTCTACGGTGACTATTGCGCAACTGGCCCGCGCAGCTACAAGCATGGCACTGGCGCCATTCGTGCGTTCGGCGAGCACAAGGGATCGGGTCTCGCCTTCATGTGCGAGCTGCTTGGCGGCTCGCTGACCGGCACCGGCGCGGCGGACGAGAAGCGCGCGCGCTGGGCCAATGGCATGTTGTCGATCTATCTCGACCCCAGGCAGCTCGACCCCGAGATGTTCTTTCCCAACGACATCGCGCGCTACGTCGCCTACGTGAAGAGCTCGCGTCCGGTGACACCGGGCGGCGAGGTGCTGGTGCCGGGTGAGCCCGAGATCGGCACCCGCAAGAAGCGGCTCGCCGAGGGTATTCCACTCCCAGGCGACACCTGGGGCGCCATCGCCGATACGGCAAGCAAGCTCGGTCTCATCGACGCGCGGATCCTGGCGGCGTTGCAATGAAGGGTTCCAGTCGGACACGGATCCCGAACTCGGGCGCTGTCGTCTTTCCCCGCAATCGACCGCGAGCCGCCCGGCGTGCCAATAGCCGGCCTTGCC
Source organism: Hyphomicrobiaceae bacterium (assembly GCA_031431235.1). Classification (GTDB taxonomy): domain Bacteria; phylum Pseudomonadota; class Alphaproteobacteria; order Rhizobiales; family Hyphomicrobiaceae; genus JANNSW01. The sequence goes on along the minus strand of JANPDA010000263.1, from coordinate 10,404 downwards.
GCTGCCGAATCCAGGAGAATTCCCCATGCAGACCCGCATCACCGAGCTGTTCGGCATCCGGCATCCGATCATCCAGGGTGGCATGCATTTCGTGGGGCTCGCCGATCTGGCGGCGGCCGTCTCCAACGCCGGCGGGCTCGGCATCATCACCGGATTGACGCAGCGGACGCCCGATCTGCTCGCCAGGGAAATCGCGCGGTGCCGCTCGATGACCGACAAACCGTTCGGCGTCAACCTGACCTTCCTGCCCGCGTTCTCGACGCCGCCCTATCCGGAGTATATCCAGGCGATCATCGAGGGGGGCGTGCGCATCGTCGAGACGGCCGGACGCAATCCGCAGGCGCACATGGCGGCGATGAAAGCCGCCGGCATCAAGGTCATCCACAAGTGCACCTCGGTGCGGCATTCCCTGAAGGCCGAAGCGATCGGCTGCGATGCGGTGAGCGTCGATGGCTTCGAGTGCGGCGGTCATCCCGGCGAGGACGATGTGCCCAATTTCATCCTGTTGCCGCGAGCAGCGGAGGAGCTGAAGATCCCCTTCGTCGCCTCGGGCGGCATGGCCGACGGCCGCAGTCTGGTGGCCGCGCTCGCCCTCGGGGCTGAGGGCATCAACATGGGCACGCGCTTCATCGCGACCCAGGAGGCGCCGGTGCACGACAACGTCAAACAGGCCATCGTCGCCGCCTCCGAGCTGGATACGCGCCTGATCATGCGCTCGCTGCGCAACACCGAGCGTGTCCTGATGAACGAGGGCGTCGAGCGGATCCTGGAGATCGAGCGCGAGAAGGGCGCGGCCCTCACGATCGAGGATATCCACGACGATGTGGCCGGCATCTATCCCCGGATCATGATCGAGGGCGAAATGGAGGCCGGCGCCTGGAGTTGCGGCATGGTGGCCGGCCTGATCCACGACGTGCCCAGCTGCCGGGAGTTGATCGACCGCATCATGGCCGAGGCGGACCAGATCATCCGCAAACGGCTGGCCGGCCTCAACCGGAATGCGCCCTCGACGGCTCGCGATTGACGCGGAGCGGGCGTGGCATGAACCAAAACTGTGGCGGACGACCGACAACGACAATGCCATGCTGTCGCGCAGAGGAAAGCGAGTAGCTCCCCAACTCGCCAACCTTCAATGCACGCTCGCCAGCTCCAATTCCCCTTCCATCGCCTGCGCCATGGCGGCCTGACGGCTATCGGTCAGCGCGAGCGGGGTGCCGTCGGCGCCGTGCAGCGCGAACAGCAGGATGCCCTTGGGCACGCCGTCGAGTGCTGGATACAACACGAGTGCCTGCTCCGATGACAGCGTCTTGATGTAGGCGACCTCGCCGTCGCCCAGATTGGCGAACTCGTTGGCGCTCATGATGCCTTCGATGTCGGCGCTGCTCTTCATGTCTTTGTTCATGGCCATCTCCTCGACTGACCTCGCCTTTGTCCTCAGGAGCGGTTTCCGCGCCGCCCGACGTCCGTGCAAGGCCGTCTAGTGTTCTGTTTCCGAAATACGCTCATCCTTGCAGCGTCCTCTGAAGCGTATTTCGGAGATGAAAGGACACTAGCAACTCTATGATTCTAGTGTGGTTTCGCCTCGCAAATGCCATCTCCGAGCCAGCCGCGGATGCTGGATGGCATTTGCCAGACACCACACTAGCCCCCCTCGGTGATGGTTATACGCCGGACCAGCCGTTCCGGCTCAGGCCGGGTCAGGTCGATCGCCAATAGTCCGTTGTCGAGGCTCGCGTTGCGGATCTCGATCCCATCCGCCAGCACGAAAGTGCGCTGGAACTGGCGGGCCGCGATGCCGCGATGCAGGTATGTGCGGGATTTGTCCTCGTCCTGGCGGCCGCGGATCATGAGCTGGCTGTCCTCCACGGTCACGTCGAGCTGGTCGCGAGAGAAACCGGCTACCGCAAGCGTGATGCGGAGCATCTCGGGCCGGTTGTCCTCGGCCGGGAGGCGCTCGATATTGTAGGGCGGATATCCATCGCCGGGGGCTTTGGCCACACGCTCCAGCACGCGTTCGATCTCGTCGAACCCGAGCAGGAGTGGGCTGTTCAGCAGTGACATGCGCGACATGCGGCCTCAGTCCTTCTCGAAAGCGACCAAGCGGGCACGATGCTCACTGAGGCGGGGCCCCTGAGGCACCCCGTAACAGCGCCGGCCCATCTGGCGCCAGCATTGGAACATCCAGCAGATATGGGGCCGACTCAGTCCATGTTCAAGCCGAAACACGATCCGTGGTTTCCTGGCGCTTGAGCTCGGCGGTCGCAACCCTCACAGTGGCTGGTGGAACGCCTGAAACTTCCAGAGGCATTGCCGACCATGTTGCTCGCCTTGATTGTCATCGGCGGCGTGCTCGCCATCGCCTGGCTACCCCAGGCCTGGGTCAATAGCGTCTTGAAGCAACACTCTGGCGTGCGGCCGGACCTGCCCGGTACCGGCGCCCAGTTTGCCCGCCGCACGCTCGACCAGATCGGGCTCGGTCACGTCGAGGTCGAGCCGACGGCGCAGGGCGACCATTATGATCCTGCCTCCAAAACGGTCCGTCTCTCCAAGGCTCACCACGACGTGCGCTCCCTCGCAGCGGTCGTCGTTGCGGCGCACGAGATCGGCCATGCCATGCAGGATGCGACCGGCTACCCCCCACTCGAGCGGCGCACCGCCATGGCCGCTACCGCGCAGGGGATCGAGCGCATGGGCAGCTTCGTGATGCTGGCGGCACCAGTGCTGCTGATTGTCATGAAGAACCCGGCCGTGATGTTGCTCGACTACATCGGCGGCGCCCTCATTCTCGCGGTCGGCGCCGGGATGCATGCGCTGACGCTGCCGGTCGAGCTGGACGCGAGCTTTCGCAGGGCCTTGCCGCTGTTGAGGGACGGCAAGCTCATTCCCGACAAGGACTTGCCGGCGGCCCGCCAGATCCTCAGAGCCGCCGCCTTCACCTATGTCGCCTCGGCGCTGATGACGATGCTGAACGTGGTGCGCTGGTTCAGGGTGCTGCGATTCTGAGGCGACTTCGCGCTAGCCTCGATTGCCCCGGCCATCGTATACGGACCCGATGTCCGACATCCTCGACAAGATCAATGCCTACAAGCGCAAGGAGATCGCCGCGGCCAAGGCCCGGCGGCCCTTGAAGCAGCTGAAGCAGGACGCAGCGGGTCAGGGGCCGGCACGCTCGTTCACGACGGCGATCGCGGCGCGTATCGCCTCGGGCCGGCCTGCGCTGATCGCCGAGATCAAAAGGGCAAGTCCGTCGAAGGGGCTGATCCGGGCCGATTTCGATCCGCCAGCGCTCGCCCGCGCCTACGAGGCAGGCGGCGCGACGTGCCTCTCGGTGCTGACCGACACGCCCTCGTTCCAGGGCGCGCCCGAGTACCTCACCACGGCTCGAGCCGCCTGCAAGCTGCCTGCGCTGCGCAAGGATTTCATGCTCGATCCCTATCAGGTGGTGGAAGCGCGAACCTGGGGTGCCGATGCAATTCTCATCATCATGGCGTCGGTGACGGACAGCGAAGCCATCGCACTCGCCGAAGCCGCCCGTGACTGGGGGATGGATGCCCTCGTCGAGGTGCACGACGAGGCCGAGCTCGAGCGGGCGTTGCTGCTGGATGTCGATCTGATCGGCATCAACAATCGCAACCTGCAGACCTTCGAGACGAATCTCGAGACGACCGAGCGATTGGCGCCACTGGTGCCGCGGGGCAAGCTGATCGTCGGGGAGAGCGGCATCCACGCGCATTCCGACATGGCGCGGCTTGCGCGCTGTGGCGTGAAGTCGTTCCTGGTTGGCGAAAGCCTGATGCGGCAGCGCGATGTCGAGCGGGCAACGCGGGCACTCCTCGATCCGGCCGCGGTCGGGGAGCCGGCTCGACCAGTCGACCGCCCGACGCCAGCCCGCCTCTCGCATCTGAACGCCGCGGGCGAAGCCCACATGGTCGACGTCTCGGAGAAAGCCGATACCGCCCGCAGTGCGACCGCGGAGGGCTTCGTCGCAATGACGGCCACAACGCTGCGGCTGGTCGAGGAGGGGACCGCAAAGAAGGGCGACGTGCTGGCGACAGCCCGCATTGCCGGTATCATGGCCGCCAAGCGTACCCACGAGTTGATCCCGCTCTGCCATCCGCTCGCGCTGTCGAAAGTCTCGGTCGAGTTGGAGCCGAGCCAGCAGCCGGCCGGCATCCGCGTGCGCGCGATCGTCAAGGTCAAGGGCCCGACTGGCGTCGAGATGGAGGCGCTGACCGCCGTGACAGTCGCCTGCCTGACGATCTACGACATGCTGAAGGCCGCCGACCGCGGCATGCGGATCGAGGGCATCCGATTGATCGAGAAGTCGGGCGGGCGCTCGGGTACGTTCCGCGCCCCAGACGCGTGAGGGCCCGATGACAGCCGATATGCCATCAGGACCGCTGCTGGCCGTGGAGGAGGCCCTCGCGCGGATCCTCGCGGGTGTCGAGCCGCTGGCACCCCAGGACGTGACATTGCGCCAAGCCCGAGGGCGGGTGCTGGCTGGCGACGTGCAGGCACGGTTGACCCAGCCGCCATTCGATGCTTCCGCCATGGATGGCTATGCGGTCATGGCGTCGGATGTCACCACAACTCCAGTGACACTGAAGGTCATCGGAGTGTCGGCTGCGGGGCATCCGTTTCCGGGCTCGCTCGGAGCGGGCGAAACCGTGCGGATCTTTACGGGCGCGGTGCTGCCGGCAGGCGCGGATGCGATCGTGATCCAGGAGGATGCCGACCGGGCGGGTGAGCGGGTGAGCATTCGCGTCAGTGCCAAGGCCGGCACGTTCGTGCGACCGCGGGGCGGCGATTTCCGCGCCGGGCAGACGCTGCTCGCGGCCGGACGGCGGCTGACGGCCCGCGATATCTCGCTCGCCGCCGCGATGGGGCATGATCGTCTCTCTGCTCGGCGCCGGCCGGTGGTCGCCATGCTCGCGACCGGCGATGAATTGGTGGCGCCGGGCATTACGCCTGCCAACGGCCAGATCGTCTCCTCGATTCCCGACGGCTTGAGCGGCCTGATCGAGTCGGCCGGTGGCGAGCCGTTCTACCTCGGCATCGCCGCCGACAGCATGGTGAGCCTCGACCTCCATCTGGCGCAGGGCGAGCAGGCCGACATCCTCGTGACCATCGGTGGTGCTTCGGTCGGCGAGCACGACCTCGTGCAAAGGGCCCTTGCCGCGCGCGGGCTCGATCTCGCCTTCTGGAAGATCGCCATGCGTCCGGGCAAGCCCCTGATGTTCGGCAGGCTCGGGGCCCAGCGCGTGCTCGGGCTGCCCGGCAATCCGGTTTCGGCGTTCCTGTGCGCGGAAATCTTCCTGAGGCCACTGATCGGCGCATTGCTCGGCCACCCGACTGGGGCCCGTCCCATGCGACGCATGCGGCTTGCCGGCGCGATCGAGGCGACTGGTCCGCGCGCGCACTATATGCGCGCCGAGCGGGTGGAGCTTGGCGCAGAGGTGCATGTGCGGGCGCTAGCCTCGCAGGATTCCTCCCTCCTCGCCACGCTCGCGCGCGCGGATTGCCTGATCGTGCGCCCGCCCGGCTCGCCAGCACTCGAAGCCGGGGCGGAGGTCGAGGTGCTGGCGCTGGAGGACTGAGCTTCAGTCCGCCAACGCCACGAGGTCGACCGGCTCCGGCACGCCGGCGACGGTGCGGGCGGGGCGACGTTCGGGCGGGCGCAGCGGCACATAGCCCTGCTCGCACGCCAGATCGAACATCGAGGCCGTCGTGATCGCGGCCGTTGCCTCCACCTTGTTGTGCTTTTCGAGCTTGGCGGCGAGGTTCACCGCTTCCCCGATCACCGTGTACTCGAGCCGTTCCGCGCTGCCGAGCGTGGCGAACACCACCCGCCCCGCGGCGGCGGCGCCATTGACCGTCAGATCAGCGCCATCCGCCGATTGGCGCATGTCTTGCGACCAGGCCCGCGCTTCCACCATGATTTCCGAAAGGGCTGTCAGAGCGTCTGCTGCCGCGGTCGAGCTCGCCTTGACGGCGCCGAATGTCGCCATCACGCCGTCGCCGAGGAATTTGTCGATCACGCCGTCATTGCCTTGCACGATCGGGACGATGCGGGCATGAAAGCTCGTCAGCATCTCGACCACGCGCGTTGGCGCAACCTTGGTCGAGAAGCGCGTGAAGCCGCGGATGTCGAGCATGACGATCGCCGCGTCCCGCTCGGCAGCCTCGCCTGCCTCGACCAGCTGATCGGAGGAGGCGATCGCCTCGGCCACGCCCTTCGACAGGAAGCGGCGGATCTCGCGGGAGGCTGCCTCCTCCTTGACCGCCGTGACGAGCAGTTGGCGCCCTCGCCAGACCGCGAAGGTGAGGATGGCGGTGACGAGCAGGATGGTGAAGATCTTGTCGAACTCGGCGCCGATCAGGATCGAGTTGGAGTTCAGATAGGCGGTGAAGCTGCGGGTGATCGCTTCAGGCGCCGAGGCGCGCACCGTCAGCACCACCAGCAGCAGCCATCCGACCGCCGCCGACAGCCCCGCCGACAGCACGAACCGGTGATCGAACCGCAAGGCTCTGAGCGCGATGAAGACGAACACATAGATGAACGTCGGCACCTTCAGCGAGAAGGCGGGGTCCTGGCCATACTGGATGTGGAACGACCAGATGAGCCCGATCAGCAGCGTCATGTCGGAGAGGATCGACAGCACCAAGAGCCAACCCGGCATCGAGCCGCGATAGGAAAGGACGAGCCGGCCGAGCGTGAAGAGGCCATAGGCCGTCAGTGCGATCGGCACCGGCTCGTACATCGGCATGCCGGCGTCCGCCGGACGCGGGGCGACCAGGAAGAGCGTCGCGAAGGTCAGCAGCACGGCGAGCTGGGCCCAGCTGATCAGGCGCTCGCTCTCGCTTTCCTGGCGCGCGATCAGCGCCCGCACGCGATCCGGCAGCCGCGGCTCGGGCCTGACGCCCAGCTCCGTGAACAGTCCTTTCGGCAGCCATGTGGCCATGAGCAAACCCCCGATGCGGCAGAGCCGTGCCCATAGATAGGCACTGCGACGGGACGAGCGCCAGTGACCTCACGTTGAAGTGTCGCCGCGTGATGGCGCCGTCCCGACCCTTGCCGCTGGCGGCGCGAGCCCTCATGGTAGCGCGAACCGCAGGGAGGACCGCCACGTGCAGCTCTATTATGTCCCGCACACATGCGCGCTTGCAGCCCATATCGCGCTCGAGGAGGCAGGCTGCACCTACGAGGCGGTGCGGCTCAGCTTCAAGACGAGCGATCAGCGCAGCCCCGAGTTCCTCGCGTTGAACCCCAAGGGCCGCGTGCCCGCGCTCGTGACCCCGCGCGGGGTGCTGAGCGAGACGCCCGCGATCCTCGCCTTCATCGCCCAGAGCTTCCCGATGGCCCGCCTCGCCCCGCTCGATGACCCCTTCGCTTTCGCCCAGGTGCAGTCCTTCAACAGCTATCTGTGCTCGACCGTCCATGTCGCGCACGCCCACGGCATGCGCGGCTACCGCTGGGCGGACGACCCCGCCGCCATCGCCGAGATGCAGCGCAAGGTGCCTGACGCGCTGACCGCTGCCTATGCGCCGATCGAGCAGCACCTCCTGCAAGGTCCCTGGGTGATGGGTGACAGCTATACGGTCGCGGACGCCTACCTCTTCACGATCGCGCGCTGGCTGGAGGACGACGGCGTGGATCCCCGCCGCTTCCCGCGCATCGTCGCGCACCGGGCGCGGGTGGGGGCGAGGCCGGAGGTCGAGAGGGCGATTGCCGCCGAGCTGGGCTGAGCGGGGCTCTTGTCCAGTCAGAAATGGTAGCCCAGTAAACCAAAAAGCGACTGCAGAACTTTGCGAGGTGGGTCGGGATTCGTGGCGGACCCACTCACCCACGCCGGCAGAGCAGGATGCCCGCGAGCACCAGCGCGGCCCCCGCGAACCCCATGGCCCCGATCGCCTCGCCGAACAGCACCCAGGCGGCAATCGCGGCGATCACCGGCTGGATGGTCAGGACAACCGCGGAGAACGACATCGGCAGGTGGCGCAGCGCGTAGCCGATCGCCATCTGCCCCAGCGTCTGCGAGCCGAGCGCCAGGCCGAGGAGCGGCAGCCAGCCGCTCGGCTCGCGCGGCCAGAATGGCTCGCCGGTCGCCAGTGCGATCGGCAACAGCGTCACGGACGTGACGACGGTCGTGGCGAGCAGGATGAGCGGCACGCTGTGCCCGACGCGCAACCGGCTCATGGTGATGAGATAGCCAGCGTAGCACACGCCCGTCAGCAATCCGAGCAGATCGCCTGCGAGCTGGCCGCCGCCGATCGCGCCTTTGCCGAGCACGAGCAGCAAGAGGCCACCGAGCGAGAAGGCGAGACCCAGCAGGAACCGGCCCCCGAGCCGCTCGCCGAGCACCAGCCAGCCGAACAACGCGACGAACACCGTCGCGAAGTTGCCGAGCAGCGTCGCGTTGACGACGGTCGTGGACTGCAGCGACAGGTGCCAGCAGCCGATGTCGCCGGCAAAGAAGGCCCCGCAGCCGAGCAACAGCAGCGCCGCCGGCCGGCCGCCAGCGTGCGCGCTTGCGGCCACATCCGACCTCGGCCCGAAAGCGAGCAGCAACGTCAGCACCGGGATCGCGAGCGTGACCCGCCAGAACCCGCTCGCGATCGGCCCCACGTCAGCGAGCCGCACCAGGATCGGCGACGAGCTGATCACCAGTGCGCCGGCAAGCAGCACGAGCAGCGCCCGCTCGCGCCTCGAAGCGGCCGCCGCGGCCGTCATCGAGCGCTCACGCTGCCGCCAGCCGGGTGAATTCCTCGAGGCCCACATTGCCGCCCGACGCGAGCACCGCAACGGTGCGGCCCTTCAGGTGGGCAAGGTCGGGTGAGAGCAGTGCCGCGAGCGCTACCGCGCCAGAGGGCTCGAGCACGATCTTCAAATGGCGAAAGGCCAGCGCCATGGCGCGGCGCACGAGCGCGTCCTCGACCGCAATCCCCTTGAAAACGCGACCGTGAGCGACGTTGAAGGTAACCTTGCCGGGCATCGCGGCCTGCAAGGCGTCGCACAGGGTCGAGGATCCGATCGCATTGCCGAGCCGCTTGCCCGCGGCAAGCGAGCGGGAGAAATCGTCATAGCCCTTGGGCTCGATCGCATAAACCTCGGGAGCGTGCGCTGCCTCCTCGCAGGCGAGCGCGCAGCCCGCGATCAGCCCGCCGCCGCCGACCGGCACGAGCACCGCGTCCAGCCGTGCCCCGACCTCGCGCGCCTGCTCGAGCATCTCGGAGGCTGCCGTCGACTGACCGGCGACGATCAGGGGATCATCGAAGGGGTGCAACAGCGCCGCACCGGTCTCGGCCGAGATCGCCTCGGCCCGCTCGTTGGCTGCGACCTCGCGATTGCGATCCCCATGCTCGGAAAGCACGACCGTCGCGCCCCAACCGCGCGTGGCCTCGATCTTGGCTAGGGGAGCGTCCGCCGGCATCACGATCGTGACCGGCACCCCGATCATGTGACCGGCCGCCGCCAGGCCCTGCGCGAAATTGCCCGAGGAGAACGCCACCACGCCAGCCGGACGGCGTGTCGGCTCCAGCCGCGTCAGCCGGTAGTAGGCGCCGCGCATCTTGAACGAGCCGGTCAGCTGCAGGCTTTCCGCTTTCACGAGGACGCGCGCTCCGATCTCGCGATCGAGAGCGGCAGAGGAGAGAAGCGGCGTTCTGCGGACGATGCCGCGCAACGCGTCGGCCGCATGGCGCAGCTCGCTGCCGGAAGGGGTTGGCGAAGCGTTCACGGGGCACCTGGTAAATCTGTCCGAAGCGCAAGCCTAGCACGCTCCGTCGCTTCCTGCATGTGCTTGCGGGTTCTTCTTGCGGGTTCTGGCCCCCACTCGACGCGTGTCGTCCGTCCTTGCCGCGGCGCGCGCGCGCGGCTATCGGTTTCGCGGTCGAGGGCAAGCCGCCGCGCTCGGTGATCGTGGTGAGGGCGGACAGCGTCCATCCGCAATGCCAGAAGGCGCTGGTGCGCTCGCGGCTCTGGGATTGCGCGACACAAGTCCCGCGCTCGGCGCTGCCCACGGTCGGCGCGATGATGGAAGCGATCACAGACGGCGGGTTCGACGGCAAGTCCTATGATGCCGCCTACCCTGAGCGAATGAAGCAGACCCTCTATTGAAAGTCGCCATGACCGAAACTCCGCAGGACGATGCCTTGACACCCTGGTCGGCGCTGACCGGGGTCGCGGCCGTGAGGATTGCCTCGCTCGGGCGGCCGGTCGATGCGACCGTGGTGGTGCCGGGCTCCAAGAGCGTGTCCAATCGGGCGCTCATCCTCGCCGGCATGGCGGAGGGGCGCACGCGGCTGACGGGGCTGTTGCGGAGCGATGACACCTATTGGTGCGCGGACGCGCTGAAGCGGCTCGGCTGCGGTATCACGTTCGACGGGCTGGACGCGACGATCGAG
>JANPDA010000262.1:0-10193 GCA_031431235.1 Hyphomicrobiaceae bacterium | reverse complement strand
GCCGGCAGCATCCGGCTCGGCGCCAACCTGCAGATGGTGACGCTCGATCAGGCCCGCGCCGCGCTCGATCCGCTCGAGAACGTCGCCGACATCCTGACCGGTGGCCGCGGCGATCACGTCCAGGTCGGGGGTGAGCGCAAGCATGTGCTCTCCTATATGCAGGACTTCCTGTTCTCACCCGAGCAGGCGCGCACGCCGTCCGGCAGGCTTTCGGGCGGCGAGCGCGGCCGGTTGCTGCTGGCACGCGCGCTCGCGCAGCCCTCCAACCTGCTGGTGCTCGACGAGCCGACCAACGACCTCGATCTGGAGACGCTCGATCTGCTGGAGGAGCTGCTCGCGGGCTACGAGGGCACGGTGCTCGTCGTCAGCCACGACCGCGATTTCCTCGATCGGGTCGTGACCTCGGTCGTGGCCTCCGAGGCCGGAGGGCGCTGGGTCGAGTATGCGGGCGGCTACTCCGACATGGTGGCCCAGCGCGGCACGGGCGTCGAGGCAAAGGCTGGCCCCGCGCGTACCGTGAAGGAGAGACCCGCGCCGGCAGCCGCGCCATCCAAGCGCAAGCTCTCGTTCAAGGAGAAGCACGCACTCGAAGCGCTGCCCAAGCGGATCGAGTCGCTCACGGCCGAGATCGCCGTGCTCGATTCGAGGCTCGCCGATGCAGGGCTCTACGCGCGCGACCGCAGGGCGTTCGACGCCGCCTCCGCCCGCAGCGCCGAGCTTCGCCGTGAGCTGGCTTCCGCCGAGGACCAATGGCTGGAGCTCGAGATGTTGAAGGAGGCGATCGAGGGGTAGCCGTTGCATCGAGGGGAATGGATTGGCTACACTCCGGCGTCTGGGTGGGCTCCCATCGGGCCAGAACGATCCCGACCTGATAGGATCAAGCAGCAATGCAGGTTTCCCTGAATTCCGAGCTCGAGAGGTTCGTCGGGGAGTTGATGGCAACCGGCAAGTTCGGAAATGCGAGTGAGGTCGTCTCCCGGGCGCTCGAGCTGCTGCAGGAGCATGAGAGAGTGATCGACGACATTCGAACCAAGATCGACGCTGGTCTGGAGGATGTCAAAGCGGGTCGGGTGTTCTCGCCCGAGGATGCGAAGGCGCTTTTGAACCGGCGACGCGAGAATTGGGCTCGAACAGCGCGGTGATGTGGCCTAGTGACCGACCGTTTGACTGCGCAAGCCGTCGCCGACATAGATGAGATAGTGCATTTCATTGCCGTGCAAATGAGCAACCCTCACGGCGCTGAAGTCGCCCAGCACTACCTCTTCGAGATCTTCGAGCGAATCGGCACGGACCCTGAGGGCTGCGGCGGAAAACTCCGACCGGACATCACCGACAAACCAGTCGAGTTGCTCTATGTTGGAAAGTATGCGATCGTTTTTGACGATGGGTATCGGCCTCCTGTAATTATCGCCGTGGTGGGAAACAGACGCAATCTGGCGGAGTTGCTCGCGACTGAGCCGCGCTTCCGACCAGTCAAAGCGTTGAGCGCATCAGCCCACCCATCTCTCCCGCATGGTCACCAACTCCTCGGCTGCCGTCGGATGGACGGCCATGGTCGCGTCGAAGTCGGCTTTCCTGGCTCCGAGCTTGACGGAAATGCCCAGCAGTTGCGCCATCTCGCCGGCATCGGGTCCCATGATGTGGACGCCGAGCACGCAATCGCTCTCGGCATCGACCACGAGCTTCATCAGCATCTTCTCCTGGCGCGGGGTCAGCGTCAGGCGCATCGGCCGGAAGCTCGTCTTGTAGATGTCGACCTTGGCGAAGGCCTTGCGCGCTTGGGCCTCGGTCAGGCCGACGGTGCCGAGCTCGGGCGTCGAGAATACGGCGGTCGGTATGTCCTTGTGATCGACGGCGACGGATTTGCCGCCGAACACGGTGTCGGCGAACGCATGTCCCTCGCGGATCGCGACGGGCGTCAGGTTGACCCGGTTCGTCACGTCGCCGACGGCATGGATGGAGGGCACGCTCGACTGCGAGAAGCGGTCGACGACGATGGCGCCGGCCTCGTCCAGCTCGACGCCCGCCCGCTCGAGCCCGAGGCCCTTGGTCTTGGGGCTGCGGCCGATCGCGAACATGACTGCATCCGCCTCGATCGTCCCACCGCCCGTGAGCGTGCCGACCAGACCCCGCGGCGTCCTCTCGATGCCATCGTACACCTGCCCGCACACGACCTTGATGCCGCGCTTCTCGTACTCGGCGTGCAGGCCCTTGCGCAGATCGTCATCGAAGCCGCGCAGGATCTCCTCGCCGCGGTAGAGCAGCGTCGTCTCGGCGCCGAGGCCGGCGAAGATGCCGGCGAACTCGACCGCGATATAGCCACCGCCCGCCACCACGATGCGCTTCGGCAGCTCGGGGAGATGGAACGCCTCGTTCGAGGTGATGACGTGCTCGATGCCCGGGAGGCCGGTATCGACGTTGGGATGCGCGCCCGTTGCGATCAGGATGTGCTTGGCCGAAATCTCCCGCCCGTCCGACATCAGCTTGACCGAGTGCGGTCCTGCGACCACGGCGCGGCTCTCGAAAATGGTGACCCCGCTCGCTTTCAGGTTCCTCGTATAGAGGCCTTCGAGCCGGGCGATCTCCCTGTCCTTCGCCGCAACCAGGGCCGACCAGTCGAAGGACGGCTCGCCCACATTCCAACCGAAGCCCGCCGCATCCTCGAAATCGTCCGCGAAGCGGCTCGCGTAGACCAGCAGCTTCTTGGGCACGCAGCCCCGGATCACGCAGGTGCCGCCGACGCGGTACTCTTCCGCGATTGCCACCTTCGCGCCGTGCTCGGCGGCGATCCGCGCCGCACGAACCCCGCCCGAGCCCGCGCCGATCACGAGGAGGTCGAGGTCATGGGTGGGCATGGGGTGCTCCGCGGCAGCAAGCGTGTTGGACCGGACCATAGGCCAGGCGGCGCAGCCGCGCCAATTGTGCATCGGCGCCATGTCTGCACCCGATTCCACGGCCGCCCCTGCTGTTCTAGTGTCCTGTCTCCGAAACACGCTCATTCTTGCTAGCAACTCTATGATTCTAGTGTGGTTTCGCCTCGCAAATGCCATCCAGCATCCGCGGCCGGCTCGGAGATGGCATTTGCGAGACACCACACTAGGCTTCGACCACTGTTTCGCGGAGGTCTGCCATGACCGAGCGCATTCTCATCGTCGGTGGCGGGGTGATCGGGGCGGCCATCGCGGCCGAGCTCGGCCGGCGCAAGGCCGGCGACATCACCCTCCTCGAGCGCGACCGGCTCGGCTCGGGCACCACTTGGCATTCGGCCGGCAACATCAACTGGAAGCCGAGCCTGTGGCACGACGCTCCGGTGCTGCACGCCTACGAGACGATCGAGCGATTGGAGCGCGAGACCGGCAAGAGCACCGGTTGGCTGCAGACCGGCCGCATGTATATCGCGCACTCCGACGACACACTCGCCCTGTTCCAGGGATTTGCGCGCGCCGCCGAGTCACGCGGCGTCGGCGCGCGCTGGCTCGACCCGGCGGAATCGCGCCGGCTCAATCCGCTGATCGACCCGGCCGCCGCCAAGGGAGTCTGGCTCAACCCGCTCTCGGGGCGGCTCAATCCGTCCGACCTCACCTGGGCCTATGCGACCGCAGCGCGCAACGCTGGAGTGAGGATCGCCGAGACGACATCCCTAACGCGCCTTGTCCAGCGCAATGGCAGGATCGTGGGGGCAGCGACGACTGCTGGGTTGCTCGAGGCGGACCGGGTCGTGGTCGCATCGGGGCTGTGGTCGCGCGCGCTCGTCGAGCCGCTCGGCTTCATGCTGCCGCAATGGGCCTGCGAGCACATGTATCTGATCGCGGACCTGCCGCAACGCCTGCCTCGCGAAACGCCATCCTTCGTTGCACCAGACAGTCTCATCTATGGCCGCGAGGAGGTGGGCGGCTTCCTGGTCGGCTTCTTCGATGAGAATGCCAAGACCATCGACCCTGCGCGGATCCCGGCCGGGTTCTCGTTTGCTCTCTTCGACCCGGATTTCGAGAAGATCGCGCCCTATTTCGAAAGTGCCATGCGGCTCTTTCCCGCGCTCGGCGATGCACCGGTGCGCCGCTTCATCAATGGCCCGGAGGCTTTCACTCCCGATGGACTGCCTCTGGTTGGCGTTGTTCCCGGAGTCTCGGGGCTCCACGTCGCCTCCGCCATGAACTCGGTCGGCGTCACCTGGTCGGCGATGGCGGCAACTCTGATTGCCGATCAGATCGAGGGCAAGCGGTCGCGGTTCGACGCCGCGGCACTCGCGCCCGACCGCTTCGGCCAGCGAGGACGCGACGAGCCCTGGCTGAAGGGCGCCGTTTCCGCCGTCGTCAGCAGCGGCTATCGTAACCAGAACCGGTAGCGACATGCTATCCACAGCGCCCGCTCTGCCGCCCCGGAGCTGCCGCAGTCGTCTGCGAGGGCATGTCGCGTGAGACACACAATTGGGGACCGTCAGATGCCAAATCTCAAAAATGCACTCGTTGCCGGCCTGTTGCTCGCTGCTTCGGCCGCTCCCGCCCTTGCGGCTGATCCCTTCGGTGTCTGGCTGCGCGCCTCGACCGGGACCGAGCTCGAGTTCTACGATTGCGGCGGCAAGCTCTGCGCCAAGGTCGTCAAGGTCACGGATCCTGCCAAGCAGGCCTCCCTCGGCACGATCGTGATGGATGGCGCCGATAAGACCGGCGACAATGTCTGGAAGGGTGCGCTGACCAGCGAGGGCAAGACCTACGAGGGCATCGTGACCCTTCTCGACGCCAACAGCCTCAAGCTCGAAGGCTGCGCCCTTGCCGGGTTGTTGTGCAAAGGTGATACGCTCTCGCGCGTCGCCGGCAACTGAGACCTCGGCCGCGCAACGATCCGGCCGGGATGGCAGAGTGCACCCCGGCCGGCGTAGCGGACCACGATCCATCGCGAGGGGATCGGGGGGAGATTGGACCGGGGTCCGTGCTACACTTCGGCTACGGCAGAGGCATCCTCCCGGATCACCTCCTCGTCTGCGATCGCCCGTGAAGGAATCGATCTTCCCAGTCGGCAAATGGGGTCGCGAGCGCGAGCCGCAAGCATCGCCAGGCCCCGAGGTGATGGCACGCGAAGGCGCGCTGATGGCGGCGCTCGAAGCGGCTCGCAAGGTCGAGACCTCCCACCTCGTCCTGAAAATCTACGGCGCCACCGACGCGTTGCTGCTCGATCTCGTCCGCCGGGATTTCGATTGAGGGCTTCCGTGGGGCGAGGAGGAACCAGGTCCCCGCCTTGTCGCATCGACGGCGTCCCCGATTGCCTCGCCGGGCAACCCGGCTGGTGCTGTTTGGAGCCGCGCCGAGCTCGCTACTGCACCGCAACAGACAAGGCGGAATTCAGTACCGCGTCGCACCGAAGTGCCGTAGTGTCCCTCCCCGTTGGTAGGGGTTCCGGGCCCGGGGCGACTGGAACCTGCGCTTTCGGCCCCATTCGAAAAAGTAGGGAGGCCACGATGGCCCAAACAGCCAAGAACTACGACGGCACACTCGGCGACAAGATCATGGCGCTCGCCGACAAGTCGGGCTACCGGATCAAAGGCAAGGAGAACAAGAAGCGGGCCGGCACCAGAGCCTACCAAGTCAAGGATGGCCACGGCAAGAAATGGGAAGTCGAAATCCGCTCGCTTCTGCCTGACACCAATTGATCTAGGCATTGACTTCGGATCAGTTGCATCCGTGCCGCAGGCGCGCGGATGCAACTGCTCGACTTCAGGGCGAAGGACGCCGCGATATCCGCACCGACGCGGGGCCGATCCTGGTACGGCGCAACAGGCGTGCCCACATTCGCCGCCTCGCACGCCTCCCATGCACATGCCCCGTTTGCTCCGTGCCTCCCACGCGCTATGCTCCCCGGCGAAGCCAGGGTCGAGCGCGCCCTGATGCTTGGGCCGAACGAGAGGACACCATGGACAAGACCGCACGCAACTATCCGCTCGAGGACATCGACCGCGAGTGCATGTTCCATCCGGTGACGTCGATCGCCGACCACCTGAAGAAGGGGCCGCTGATCGTCTCGAACGCGAGCGGTGTGCGCATGAAGGACCAGACCGGGCGCGACCTGATCGATTGCGGCGCCGGCCTCTGGTGCGTCAACATCGGCTATGGCCGTCCCGAGATGGCCGAGGTGGCCAAGAAGGCCGTCGAGGATCTCGCCTATTTCCACATCTTCGGGGGCGCCTCCAACGAGCCGATCATCCGGCTCGCCGAGAAGGTGCTCGACCTCTTCCATACCAAGGCGAACGCACCGCACCTCTCGAAAGTCTTCTTCGGCCAGGGCGGGTCGGATGCCAACGACACCAACTACAAGCTCGTCCGTTATTACAACAATTTGCGGGGCCGCCCCGAGAAGAAGAAATTCATCTCGCGCGAGGGCGCCTATCACGGCCTGACCTACGCGTCGGCGAGCCTGACCGGCATCCCCGCCTATCACAAGGCCTGGGACATCCCGATTCCGGGCGTCTTCCACACCTCCTGCCCCCACTTCTACCGCTTCGGCAAGGCGGGCGAGACGGAGGACCAGTTCACCAACCGCATGATCGCCGAGATCGAGGCCCTGATTGCGCGCGAGGGGCCCCAGACCATCGCCGCCTTCATCGCCGAGCCTGTCATGGGCACCGGCGGCGTGCTGATGCCGCCGAAGGGCTATTTCGAACGCCTGCAGCCGATCCTCGCCAAGCACGACATCCTCTTCATCGTCGATGAGGTCATCACCGGCTTCGGCCGCCTCGGCCACTGGTTCGCGACCGGGGGCATGAGCCTGAAGCCCGACATCGTGACGCTGGCCAAGGGCATCACCAGCGCGCACTTCCCGGTCTCGGCTTCCGTCATCTCGGAGAAGATTTGGAACGTGCTGCGCGACGCAAGCCCCGAGTTCGGGCCTGTCATGCACGGCTTCACCTATTCGGGCCATCCGGTCGGTGGTGCGCTCGGGGTGAAAAACCTCGAGATCATGGAGCGCGAGCGCCTGCCCGAGCGGGCGGCCGAGGTCGGACCGTATTTCATGCAGTGCCTGAAGGAGCGGGTCGGCGACCACCCGCACGTGGGCGACATCCGTGGGCTAGGCCAGATGATGGCGATCGAGTATGTGGCCGACAAGAAAGCCAAGCGCTTCTTCGACCCGAAGTCGAACGCCCATCGCATCGTCGCCGGCAAGGCGCTGGAAGCGGGTGTGCTGACGCGCGCGCTGCCCTACATCGAGGTGACGTCGTTCTCGCCGCCCCTGACCATGACGAAGCCCGATGTGGACGAAGCCGTCGAGCGCTTCGCCAAAGGGCTAGACGCGGCAACGCCCGACCTGAAGCGGTTGGCGGGCGCCTGACGGGCGGTCTGTAGGCGACTGCTCTTCCAAAGGGTCGCCCCTCCGGCGGCCCTTTGCAGTCCCGGACCTCATTCAACCGCAGCGACCGAGCCTGCAGCCGGAGTCCGATGAACCTCGACATCCATCCGCTTGTGGCTGCCTTCTGCGCCGCCATCACCTTCGGGCTCGCCGATTTCCTGGGCGGCCGGGCCGGCCACCGGATCGGAGCCGCCGCCGCCGTCGCGATCGTGCAGACGGTCGCGGCGGTCATGGCGATCGCCATCATCGGGCTCGGCGGCTATCCCTTGCCGCACGGTCGGGATCTGATGCTGGGTATCATCGCCGGCTTGACCGACGGCATTGCCCTGCTGTTGCTCTATCGCGGCCTCGCCGAAGGCAGGATCGGTATCGTCGCACCGCTCGCGAGCCTGATCTCGGTCGCGGTGCCGGCGACCGCGGAAGCGGTGTGGATCGTCGTGCCGCCGCCCGTGCAGCTGATCGGCATGGCGCTTGCCACGATCGCGGTCGTGGTGATCGGGCGGGTGGTGGACGAGGACAGCGACGCCGCCAAGACCAGGCTTTCGATCGTGCTCGGCGCCTCCTGCGGGCTCGCCTTCGGTGTAACCAATCTCACGCTTGGGCTCGTTCAGCCCGACTACGGCAACGGCGCGCTGCTGGTGATGCGCATCGTCGCCGCTCTCATCGCATTCGGCTTTCTGCTCTCGAGCCGCAACCGGCCCGCCGTCACGGCAGCCGGCGTCGGCATCGCGGGCCTCGCCGGCATCCTCGACGGCATCGGCCTCACGTCCTATGTTTTTGCCGCGACCCATGGGCTGATCGGCGTCGCAGCCTCGGTGCTCGCTCTCTATGCCGGCGTCACCATCGTGCTGGGAGTTCTAGTGCTGAAGGAGCGGGTCAGCCCGATGCAGATGGTCGGGCTCGGGATCGGCGCGGTCTCGGCCGTGCTGCTGTCGGCCGGCGGCAGCTGATCATGCCGGACAACCGGCCTCGGGTGAATACCCCGTGGCGACATGCCATCGCCGATCATAGCCTGGGGCACCGATGGAGGAGCCGAATTGATGCGAGCGGCTGTTGGAGCGGCTGTTGCGGTGCTGCTGCTGACGAGCACACAGCAGACCTCCGCCATGTGCGACCTGAAACCGAAGGCCTCGCACGTGGCAGTCAAGGTGCTCGACGGCGAGACCGTCCAGCTCGACGACGGCCGCCTGCTGCGGCTCGCCGGTACGATGGCACCGCGCCCGCCACGCACCGCGGGAGCGGACGCCCGCTGGCCTTCCGCCGATGCCGCCAAGACCGCACTCGAAGGCCTCGTGCTCGGCAAGCGCCTGGATCTCGCCTTCCCGGGTCCCAAGGCCGATCGTTACCGGCGCGTGCTGGCGCAAGCCTTCCTGGCCGGCGTGAGCGACCGGATCTGGGTCCAGGCCGAGCTGGTCGGGCAAGGTCATGCGCGCGTCCAGTCCTCGCCGGACCGCCGCGCCTGCATTGCCGAGCTGCTGGCGCTCGAGGATCAGGCCCGCCGCGCCAAGCGCGGCCTCTGGAGCGAGCCCGCCTACGCCGTGAAGGAAGCCGGCAAGCCAGACGAGTTGCTGCGACACCCACTCGAGTTCGCACTCGTGGAGGGCCGCGTGCTGCGCATCTCCGCCGCCAAGTCGAGCATCTATATCGAGTTCGACCGGCGCTGGCGCGAGGACTTCACGGTGCTGATCCGAGGCCGCGAGCGCGCCCTCTTTGCCAAGGCAGGCATCGACCTCGCGCTCCTCGCCGGCCGGCGCATCCGCGTGCGTGGCTGGATCGAGAGCTACAACGGCCCAATGATGCGGGTCACTCATCCCGAGCAAATCGAGCTGATCGATGGCAAGGCCGCGGAATAGAGCGCACTCAGAGCGCCTCCGGCAGGATCTTGCCCGGGTTCATGATGCCATGGGGATCGAGTGCCTGCTTGATCGCGCGCATCACCTGGAGGCCGGCGCCGTGCTCGGCGGCCATGTGCTTCATCTTACCCTGGCCGATGCCGTGCTCTCCGGTCGAGGTGCCGTCCATGGCGAGCGCGCGGTCGACCAGGCGGTGGAGGAAGGCCTCGATACGGGCGACGTCGCTCGCGTTGGTGCGGTCGAAGAAGGGCACCAGGTGAAAATTGCCGTCGCCCACATGGCCGACGAGCGGCGCCATGATGCCGGAGCGTTCGAGATCGGCCTTGGTCTCGCGCACGCATTCGGCGAGGCGCGAGATCGGGACACAGATGTCGGTCGACAGCATGTCGGCACCGGGTCGCAGGATCTTGCAGGCCCAATAGGCGTCGTGGCGCGCCTTCCAGAGGCGGGAGCGCTGCTCGGGCGCCGTCGCCCGCTCGAAGCCCATCGCGCCTTCCGCTTCCGCGATTGCCCGGAATGTCTCGACCTGCCCGGCAGTACCGGACTCGCTGCCATGGAACTCGAGGAAGAGGGTCGGCACCTCGGCGAAATCGGTCTTCGAATAGAGATTGATGCCCTTCATCTGCAGCTCGTCCATCAGCTCGATGCGGGCAAGCCCGAGCCCGAGACCGATTGCCTGCATCGTCGTGTTGCAGGCCCCCTCCAGCGTTGCGAACGGGCAGACTGCGGCGAGGATCGATTCCGGGATGCCATAGACCTTGACGACGAGCTCGGTGATGACGCCGAGCGTGCCCTCGGCGCCGACAAACAGGCGCGTCAGATCATAGCCGGCAGCGGATTTGCGCGCGCGCCGCCCGGTCCTGACGATGCTGCCGTCGGCGAGCACGGCAGTGAGTGAGATCACGTTCTCGCGCATGGTGCCGTAGCGCACGGCCATGGTGCCCGATGCCCGCGTCGAGGCCATGCCGCCCAACGTCGCCTGCTCGGCGCCGGGATCGAGGG
>JANPDA010000261.1:0-15075 GCA_031431235.1 Hyphomicrobiaceae bacterium | reverse complement strand
GCACGGCAAGCACGAAAACGCTGTCGTCGCGCACGAAGTAGAGCACTCTGTACGGAAACCGGCGCAGGTGCGCGCGGCGTGTGCCTCAGTGCAGCGCCCGAGGTCTCAGAGGATCATCGGTCATCCGCGCGAACGCGCGGTGCTCGCTTGCCGCTCAACTCCTCACCAGCCCATCGCGCAAGCCCGAGACCGCGTTCGCATGCGCGTCGAACCCCTCATAGGTCGCAATGGTGCGGGCGCTTGGCGCGAGCAGCCGGTAGCCGTCGCGGGTGACGAAGCCGATCGAGGAGCGCTTGAGGAAATCGAACACCGACAAGGGCGACATGGTGCGCGCCATGCGGTTGGTCGGCAGCACGTGGCTCGGCCCGAGCACGAAATTGCCGAGCGTCGAGGGCGTATGCTCACCCAGCAGGATCTCGCCCGCATTCTCGATGCGACCGAGATAGGCGAACGGCTCCTTCGACAGCACCTCCAGATGCTCCGGCGCATAGTCGTTGGCAAAGCGGATCGCATCCTCGGCATCGCGCGCCAGAATGACGCCGCCGCGCGGGCCGCACAGCACTGCGGCGGAGAACTCGACCCGCTGCGGACCCATCCTCGCCCAGAACCCCGGCAGCGCTGCGATCGCCTCCTCGGCGACCCGCCTGCTCCAGGTGACGATGTAGGCGGAGGAATCCGGGCCATGCTCGGCTTCGATCAGCAGATCGAGTGCGGCGAGCGCGCCCGACACCGTGTCGTCGGCCAGGATCAGAGCCTCGCTCGGCCCCGCCGGCGTGCCGGGATCGATCACGTCCGACAAGATCCGCTTGGCGGCCACGAACCACGGGCTGCCCGGCCCGACCAGCTTCTCGGCGCGCGGGATCGTCGCCGTGCCGTAGGCTGCCGCCGCCACCGCCTGCGCGCCGCCGGCCTTGTAGACCTGCTCGACGCCCGCCAGCCGGGCAGCGGCCAGCGTCGCCGCATCGATCCGGCCGTCCGGGCCCGGCGGTGTCAGGATGTAGGTATTGGGCACGCCGGCGACAGCAGCCGGAATCGCCTCCATCAGCACCGAGCTCGGGAACGCGCCCTTGCCGCGCGGCACGTAGCAGGCAACCGAGCGGATCGGGCGGATGCGGTCGCCCGCGAACACGCCGGGCCGCACCTCCTTCATCCACATTTCTTCCGGCTTCTGCTCCTCGTGGAAGCTGCGGATGCTCTCCGCCGCAAAGCGCAGCGCGTCCAGCACCTCGGGCTCGAGGGTGCGCATGGCCTCGTCGAAGTCGGCTGGCGTCGCGGCGATGGCGTCGGCTGCAACCGGGGCCTTGTCGAATTCCCGGGCAAACCGGGCGAGCGCCTCGTCGCCTTCGGCCCTGACCGCCGCGATGATGGGGCGAACCGTGGCGAAGTAGGGCTCCAGATCGGCCTCGGTGCGCAGCAGCAGGCGCGCGCGAGCGGCATCGCCGAGGTGCTCGAGCTCGTGGAAGCTCACGGTCTTGGTCATGGAAAGGCGCCCTCCCAACTCACCCGTCACCCCGGACGGTCGCAGATCGAGGCTGGATCCCTGCCTTCGATCGCGATCATCCGCCCGGTGATACAGGCGCATGCGCCCGGCGCCAAGCAGATCGAGAAAACGGCGAGACCCTCGATTCCGCCGCGGCAGCTCGACCAGCAACGCTTGCCGATCTCGTAGGGTTGGCACATGTTCCAATAGTGGTTCGAATCCTACATTTGCATCCGCTGGCAGCACGCGCCCGGGCAAATGCCGGATTTCCAAGGACCACTAGTGTTCCGACTCATTCATCCGGTACCCCAAATGAATGGCCAGCCCACTAGCCAACTCTCTGTTTGTGTTCCGTCTTTCCATTCATTGATCCAGCTTCGCCGGAATCGAATGAATGGGACGAACCACTAGGCTGCGCATGGCCGGTTACCCGAGGAGACGCCGCTTGCTGATCTATGTCGACGCCGATGCCTGCCCGGTGAAGGATGAGATCCTGCGGGTTGCCGAGCGGCACAATCTGCCCGTGCGCATGGTCTCCAACAGCTGGATGCGGCTGCCGGACAGTGCGCTGATCGAGCGGGTGATCGTGGCGGAGGGGTCGGACGCCGCCGACGACTGGATCGCCGAGCGGATCGTGCCCGGCGACATCGCCGTCACCCAGGACATTCCCCTCGCCTCGCGCTGCGTCAAGGCTGGCGCCCGCGCCATCGGGCCGACGGGCAAGGCCTTCAGCGAGACCAACATGGGGCTCGCGCTCGCCATGCGCGACCTGATGCAGGATTTGCGCGAGGCCGGAGCGGTCCGCGGCCACAATGCCGAGTTCACGAAGGCTGACCGCTCGCGCTTCCTGCAGACGCTCGAGCAGACGATCCAGGAGCTGAAGCGCGCCGGCGCCGGGCGCTGATTCTGCCATTCCGTTCAGGAAATGATTGAACAGATATTCAGAAATGCAAATATAAAACCAATATGAACAGGCGTTCATCTTAAAATTACTTCCAATACCCTTGCAATCCCACCAGATGCCCCCAAATCATGGTGATCGGAAGCGAGAGCAATCGCTTCGAGAAAAAACTGAACGGCCGTTCATCGAGCCGCAAACCCGGGGGAGCCCACCATGGCCATCAAGAAGCTCAGCAACTACTCGAACAACTTCAACGACACCAACTTCAGCAACACCATCTACGGCAATGGCGGCAACGACACGGTCCACGGCTGGGGCGGCAACGACACCGTCAGCGGCGGCACCGGCAACGATCGCGTCTATGGCGATACCGGCAACGACCTGGTGAAGGGCGACAGCGGCAACGACTACGTCTACGGCGGCGACAACAACGACACCGTGATGGGCGGCACCGGCAACGATTTCGTCAGCGGCGGCTATGGCGACGACGACATCTATGGCGGCGCCGGGTTCGACAACTTCTACTTCTTCAACGGCAGCGGCAACGATGACTGGATCTTCGATTTCCAGCTCGGCCTCGACACGATCGACCTCGGCGACACGGTCGTGACCAGCTGGTTCGACGCCGACCTCGCCATCTACGATGACGGCGGTAGCGCTCGCGTCGAGTTCGGGACAGGCAGCGTGCTGCTGGTCGGCGTCGATGCAAACGACCTGATCGCGGACGACTTCAACTTCGTCTGAGCCCAATCGTCACGCACGCAGGAGCCGGGCGGGGCTGCAAAACCCCGCCCTCTCCGATTGGCCGCTCACAACGGGCTCTTACCGGTCTTGCCGACGACGACGGGGTCTTTGGCACAGTCGAATTTTGCCGCCATCTCGTCGGCGGCCTTGCGCGCGAGCACGTTCGCATCCGCATTGGCGAGTGCGTCGATATGGGCGACATGGCAAGCGTCCGATCCCCCCTTTGCTCCGACCTTCGAGACGACCAGCACCTGTCCGGTCACCATCGTGCCGCTCGCATCGCTCTGGGTCTGATAGCTGACGATCGTTGCGTACGGCACGCCACCGGCGAGGCGCCATTCGAGCGTCGTGATGCCGTCCTTCTCGACGAGCGAGTTGAACGGACTGAGCGTCTGGGTCGCGGCCCGTTGCTTCTCATGGCTCTTGCCATAGCCGATCATCATCCTGAGATCGCCCTCGGCAACATAGAGCGCATAACCTTTCAGCCCCTTGCAACGCCACGTTCCGCCTTGGTCGCTCTGATCGAGGGTCTTGCACTTCTTCAGGTTGATCTTGGTGTAGGCGCTGGTCGGCTCGGCAGCCAAGGCAGCGCCCGCGGCGAGACAGAGGATCGAAGCGATTGCGATGCGAGACATGGCGTGCTCCTTGCCAGGTGGGTCGGTGCGCCGACTATGCAGGCGTGGGGTCTGGCGGCGCAAGCGCTCAGGTGCTCGGGGATCCCTTGCAGGCGGATCGTCTGCGTGAGATCCAAGGGACGCGCTTGCCAGGATCGGAGATCGCAGCCTTGGATATCCGCTTGCTGCCCGACAACGACCAAACGAATGGCTGGAGCCGGATCCTGCCGGCACGCGAGCCGCGACCGGCACTCGCCTCCAATGTCGTGACCGACTGGCTCGTCATCGGCGGCGGCTATGCAGGGCTGGCGGCGGCGCGCCAACTCGCCGAGCGGCGTCCCGATCAGCGCATCGCCCTGATCGAGGCTGGTTGCTGCGGCGAGAATGCCGCCGGCCGCAACTCCGGATTTGCGATCGACCTGCCGCACAATATAGGCGCCTCACTGGATGAGCTCGACGGCTCGCACCGCTATATGCGGCTCGCCCGCGCGGCCATCGCCCATCTCGACGGGCTGGTCGGGAAACACCAAATCGAATGCAGTTGGTCAAAGTCTGGCAAGTATCACGCCGCGGTCTCGTCGCGCGGTCGCGCCGAGGTGCTGGAGCCGTTCGCGCGCGAGCTGGAAGCGCTGAAGGAGCCCTATCGATGGCTCGATGCGGGGCAAATCGAGACAGAGCTGGGCTCGCCCTACTACCATGCGGCCGTCTATACACCCGGCTGCGTCCTGATGAACCCCGCCGCGCTCGTCCGCGGCCTCGCCGACAGCCTGCCCGAGAACGTCACGCTCTACGAGAGCTCGCCAGTGGTGCGCTTCGAGGAGGCAAACGGCGTGGAGGCGATGACGCCGGGCGGCAGCGTGCGTGCGCCGCGTGCCATCCTCTGCATCAATGGTTTTGCCGGGCAGTTCGGCGCGTTCCCGCAGCACATGCTGATGTTCCGGGCGCACGCGAGCCTCACGCGGCCGCTCGACCAGGCCGAGCAACGCACGCTCGGTGGCGTCGGTGAGTGGGGCCTCACACCGGCGAATGCCTTCGTCTCGGTCACCATGCGCTATACGCAGGATCGCCGCATCCTGATCCGCCACGACATCCGGTATGCGCCCTCGGCGCGGGTGTCGGAGGGGGCGCTGGCGCGCGTCCGCGCGGGGCATCTGCAGATCCTGCGCCAGCGCTTCCCCATGCTCCCTGACGTCACCATCGAACATACCTGGACCGGTTATATCGCGCTTTCCCGCAACGCCGCTCCGGGCTTCGGCCGGATCTCGCCCGCCATCCACGCCGCCGTCTGCTGCAACGCGGTCGGCGTGACGAAGAGCACGATCGCGGGCTTGCTGGCGGCCGACATGGCAATGGCCGAGGCCAATCCACTGATCGCCGATATGGCGAGCCTGGGCCAGCCAGCCCGCTTGCCGCCCGAGCCGTTCCTCGGTCTGGGCGTGCGGATGCGCAACCGGCTCGACCTCTGGCGGGCGCGCCACGAGGCCTAGTGTCCCGTCTTCGAAGTACGCTCGATCTCGCAGTGTCCTCTGAGGCGTATTCCGGAGATGAAAAGACACTAGCAACTCTATGATTCTAGTGTGGTTTCGCCTCGCAAATGCCATCTCCGAATCAGCCGCGGATGCTGGATGGCTTTTGCGAGACACCACCCTAGCCGTCACCGACTTGACGCAACTGCCCGAGTGCGCGCCCTATCGTGAGAGCCGACTCGCAAGGTCCACATGAAGGTGATCATGCAGCGTCACAATCCAGCGCCCAGGCCGATGCCGGACACCGCCCTCCTCGCCCGTTTCGCCGCCATCGTCGGACCGGCCCATGCGATCGCGGAGCCGACGGAGCAGGCGCCCTACCTGAGGGAATGGCGCGACCTGTGGCACGGCAAGACGCCCCTGGTGCTGCGGCCGGGCTCGACTGCCGAGGTCGCGGCGATCATGGAGCTCGCGCACGAGACCGGCACCGCGATCGTGCCCCAGGGCGGCAATACCGGCCTCGTTGGCGGCCAGATCCCCTTTGGCCACGAGATTCTGCTCTCGCTCGGCCGCCTCGCCCGCATCCGCGCGATCGATCCCGACGGCAACACCATCACGGTCGAGGCGGGTGTGCCGCTCGCCAAGGTGCAGGAGGCCGCCGCGTCCCTCGACCGTCTCTACCCGTTGAGTCTGGCCTCGCAGGGCAGCTGCCAGATCGGCGGCAACCTCTCGACCAATGCCGGCGGTGTTGCCGTGCTGGCCTATGGCAATGCCCGCGATTCTGTGCTGGGCCTCGAGGTGGTGCTCTCGGACGGGCGCGTCTGGGAAGGCCTCAGGGCGCTCAGGAAGGACAACACCGGCTACGACCTGAAGAGCCTGTTCCTCGGCTCCGAGGGCACGCTCGGCATCATCACGGCGGCAGTGCTGAAACTGTTTCCCCGGCCCCGCGAGACCACGGTCGCCTTCGCGGGACTTGCCTCGCTCGAAGCCGTTCGTACCCTGTTCGAGCGCATGCGCGCGGCGTCCGGCCCGATGCTGACCGCCTTCGAGATGATGCCCGAGCGGGCGATGGAGTTTTTGACCCGCCACGTCCCCGACGCCCGCGATCCGCTCAGCCGCCGCCATGCGTGGTACGCGCTGATCGAGCTCTCTGGCCACCAGGGCGAGGGCGAGACCCGGGCGCTCGTCGAGCGGATTCTCGGCGGGGCGATCGAGGGCGGCATCGTCGCCGACGCGGCCATTGCCGAGACGCTGCAGCAGGCCCGCGCGCTCTGGCACTTACGCGAATCCCTCCCCGACACGCAGCGTCATGAAGGCGGCAGCATCAAGCACGATGTCTCGGTGCCGGTCGCCCGCCTGCCCGAGCTGATCGAGCGCGGCAATATCCTGATCGAGGCGATGATGCCTGGCGCCCGCCCGCTCCCTTTCGGCCATTTCGGCGACGGCAATCTGCACTACAACGTCAGTCAGCCGCCCGGCATGGCCAAGGCCCGGTTCCTGGCCGAATGGGCGCCGGTCAACGCGCGCATCCACGCTCTCGTGCTCGAGCTCGGCGGCTCGATCAGCGCCGAGCACGGCGTCGGCCGGCTGAAGCGCGAGGAGATCGCCCGCATCAAGAGCCCGACCGAGATGGAGCTGATGCGCTCGCTGAAAGCCGCGCTCGACCCCCAAGGCATTCTCAACCCCGGCAAGGTGCTGTGATGGCCCGCAACCCCGATTCCCTCGACATCAGACCGCTCCAGCAGGGCGAGGAGGAGACGGTGATCGCGCTGTGGGAGGCCTGCGGGTTGACGCGGCCCTGGAACGACCCGCGCCGCGACCTCGATTTCGCCCGCGGCAAGACCGCCTCGACCGTGCTGGTGGGCCGCCTCGACGGGCGCCTCGTCGCCAGCGTCATGGTCGGTCACGACGGCCATCGCGGCGCCCTCTACTACCTCTCGGTCGAGCCCGGCCAACAGGGCCGCGGCTTCGGGCGCGCCATGCTGCGCTCGGCGGAGGCCTGGCTGCTGAACAAGGGCGTTTGGAAGCTCAATCTGGCCGTACGCACCGGCAACGACGGGGTCGCTGCCTTCTACGACCGCCTCGGCTACGTCCGCGCCGACACGGTCATGCTGGAGCGCTGGATCGATCCGGGGAAGAAAAGGGTGGGGTAATGTTGTAGATTGGGTTAGCGCGGCCACAGCTTCGGCAGCTCTCTGGAAGAATAACCTCCGCGCGTAACCCGACATCCACGGCACATGCATTGTTGGGTTACGCACGGAACGAGCACCGCGCAAAGCATTGGCCGGGTTGGCCGCGCTAACCCAACCTACCAAGGCGGAATCGCAGGCTGGCGCTGAGACCGGCCAACGGCCAGACGAAGCCCAGCGCCAAGACGGCGGTTGGGAGTGCTGGACTCCCCATCGGCCGCTTCCGTGAATCGCCGCAGTCGGAGACGCCCGCTCGACCATCCCGAGACCCGAGAAGCCTTCCGCCTGCCCCTCGCCGCGATGTTCCGGCCCGGTGCGCCGCGCGCGCCCTGCCGCGCCGGATGAGAGGGGCCGCTTACACCACTGGCACCTGCAGCTCCGGCCCTTCGTGCCTCGGATTGTTGACGGCTTTCGACACTTTGATCACCTCCAGCAGCCGCTCGGGGGCGGGCGCCAGCAGCATGGCGGCGTCCTTGGCGGACACAGACTTGCAGTCGAGCCAGGTCGCGAAGCACTCGGGCGGCAGGATCACCGGCATGCGGTCGTGGATGGGTGCGACCGTCCGGTTGGCCGACGTGGTCAGGATCGCCATCGTCTCCAGCTCGCTGCCATCGGCGCCGAGCCAGTGCTCCCAGAGCCCGGCGAACGCCATCGGCCCGCCCGCCTTCGGCCGGATGAGGCTCGGCCGCTTGTCGCCGACGGGGCCCGTCCACTCATAGAAGCCATCGGCGGGAACGAGGCAGCGCTTGTGGCGCATGGCGGCGCGAAACGAGGGTTTGTCGGGGGCGGTCTCGGCGCGGGCGTTGAGGAGGGTCGAGAACTCGCGCGGGTCCTCGACCCAGGAGGGGATCAGCCCCCAGCGCACCAGTGCCAGCTCGCGCTCGCCCCTGAGGTCGAGCCGGACGATCGCGACCGGCTGCGTCGGCGCGATGTTGTAGCGGGGCGGGAAATCCGCCGCCGACTTGAAATTGAAGTAGGAGCGGACTGCCTCGGGCGGCGAGGTCAGGCTGTAGCGCGAGCACATGGAAAACCCTCCCATCTTCGGCGAGCGCGGCTATACTATCGAAAATTGCGGCAGGGCGGACAGCGCGCGACCAGTGGGGAGCACATCATGACTTTCACGATCATCCGGCCCGAGCAGCATCACCGAGCCGATTGGGGCCGGCTCTATGCAGGCTACGCAGCGTTCTACCAGGTGGAGCAGAGCGAAGAGATGCGCGACCGCGTCTGGTCCTGGCTGCACGATCCCGCGCACACCGTCAAAGGCTTCCTCGCGGTCGACGACCGCGGCAAGCCGATCGGCCTCACTCACTACCGTCCCTATGCTCGGCCGTTGGCTGCCGCGACCGCTTGCTTCCTCGACGACCTGTTCGTCGACCGGACCGAGCGCGGCGGGCGCATCGCCGACGCCCTGATTGCAGCCGTCGCCGAGGAAGGCCGCAAGCGCGGCTGGTCGCTCGTGCGCTGGGTCACGGCGGAAGACAATTATCGTGCGCGGGCCGTCTACGACCGCGTTTCGACCCGGACCAAATGGATCACCTACGAGATCAAGCTGTGACGAGCGCCGTTTTGCCGCGGGCGGCAGCCAGCGCCGCGATCTTCAGAGGCGACGAGGTTCTGATCATCGAGCGTGCAAAACCATCCCTGGGGGGGATCTGGAGCCTGCCGGGCGGGCATATCGAGCCGGGCGAGCGGGCGGCCGAAGCGGCGACCAGGGAGGTGTGGGAAGAGACTGGCGTGACTGCGGAGATCCTGGCCCTCGCCGATGTTGTCGATGTGATCCTGCGCGACGGGAATGACCGGCTCAGCGCCCACTACGTCATCGCCGCATTCCATGGCCGCTGGCTCGCGGGCGAGCCGATGGCGGGAGGGGATGCGTCTGACGCGCGCTTTGTTCCAGTGACCGAATTGGATGGGTTCGTTCTGACGGCCGGAACGCGTGGCCTGATCGAGTGCGCTCATGCGCGGCAGCAGAGGACGGATTGATCGGGCGGCCACGGTTTGGCCATGCGCCTCGCTTCGGCTATGGAATGATGAGCGCGGCAACAGGATTCGGGCGAGGCGGAATGCAACGGCAACAGCTGAAGCGCACATTAGCGGTCCTCGCCGGGGCGGCACTGGCGACGTTGGCAACTCCTTTGACGGTCTGCCACGCGGCCGACGACACCCGTCCCTACGACGAGAAGCTGCTGCATCTCTCGGAGATCCTCGGCTCCGTGCACTATCTGCGCGAGTTGTGTGGCGCCGAGGAGGGACAGCTCTGGCGCACGGAGATGGAGGCTCTCGCGGAATCGGAGGGAACGACCCCACTGCGTCGTGCCCGGCTCGTCGCCAGCTTCAACAAGGGCTACCGCAGCTACCGGCGAACCTATCAGACCTGCACCACCTCGGCCGAAACGGCGATCGGGCGGTTCCTGACGGAAGGTGCTGATCTGGCCGCCGCGATCGCTGCTCCGAAAAAGCCGGCGCCGTGAGGCTCATTCCCTGACGTGGCGCTTCAACTCACGCACCAGTGCCGTGAGCAGGTCGGCAATCTCGAGCCCACCTTCGACCGTCGCTTTCAGGCTCGCACGCTCGGTCAGGAGCTTGTTCAACCGCTCCTGCGCATCGCCGAATCCAAAGAACACCGACTCCGGCGCGTCCAGCAACCCGTCCTCGATCGCGCACATCACCTCGAACGCGCTGCCCGAGGCACTGGGCAACACTCGCGCGATGTCGCCGAGCACGATATGCACCACATGCTGGGTGTCGCTGTCCGACTTCAAGGCATTGAGCCCGAACTTGAACGGGGAGGAAACGATGGCTCTGTCGTTGCCGAAGGCCGTCAAGGACCGGGACAGGCGCCGGAAAATGTCCTGCAGCTTCAAGCAATCGCTCTCGAGGTCGCGCACCACGATCGCGATTTTGCGGCGCGGCTTCTGGCGCTCGCTCGCGCTGGTCTCGCCGACCCAGAGGATCGCCGCGATCGAGGCGATCGCTCCGAGCGCGGACAGCGCCGGCAACACGGCCGCGAGCGGATCGGGAGCGACCCGGGCGTGCCCCGTCGGGCGCGGTGCGAGCTTGCGGGCTTCGAGCCCCATGATCCAGTCCCCTTTGGCCCTGCGCCGCGCCCGGCTGCGTCAGTCGCAACAGCAACCGTCCGCCCGCCCCTTCGACCAAAGCTCGATATGCTGATTCGCTGCCCGGCTAGTGTTCCGACTCATTCATTCGGTACCCCAAATGAATGGCCATCCCACTAGCTACCTCCTTGTTTGTGTTCCGCCTTTCCATTCATTGATCCAGCTTCGCCGGAATCGAATGAATGGGCCGGAACACTAGGGAAGTCCGAAGTCGCGTGGTTTCAATCATTGCCACTACCTGTGGCCGCCGCGCCCCGAAATCTACCCCCGCAACAGCTTTTTCCACAGCGACAGAAACGGGTTGCAACAACGCCTCGGACACTAGAGAATCACGGCAACTGATTCTTCCGCGTATTCGAGTCGTGCTGCAGCAGTTCCGAGTGTGTCTCGGGGTGGCGTTGGGGTGCTGCGGCCAAATTTGATGCGGCTTGATCGTAGGACACCAGAGGGGGCGTGAATGGAGCGGACAGAGGCACTCGCCACACTGCGGCGGGAATATCAGACCGACTACCAGAAGGAAATCCGGGCAGCTCGCGATATGCTGGCGGCGGGCATTCGGGCCGTGAACGGCACCGAGGGCTCGATCAATCTGGCCGACAAGCAGACATTCGTCAGCCTCGGCCAAGCCCGCAAGCGCTTCGTCGATGCGCTCGGCCCGGCCATCAAGCCGGTGCTGGAAGCCTACGCTCGCGAGCTCGAGCGTGAGGCTGCGAGCCTTGGCCTCGACGGCCAGGTGACGGGCGATGCTCCGTTGATGGAGAGCCTGCACGACGTGCTGAAGCATCTGCAGCGCGCGGAGTTGCCGCAAGGCACGCGTGCCGCCGGCGGCTACCGCGACTCGGCCTGAGCGGGTCGACTGCGATCGAGCCATGCGACCTGGAGCGGGGCCTCGCCATGAGGCAGCCCGCTCTTCGGCTTTTGGCATCCCACCGCTCACGACTGACGCCTTTACCTCCTCGCCGCGTCCATGCGCGCGAGGTTTTTGGAGCAACGGGGACGCGGGAGCGCTGTTGCGCGCCCAACGCCTCGGCAGCGTCCTGACCCATCGGTCGGCGAGCCTCCCCGCCCCACCCGTGCGAGAACGCCGAGCAGCGCCTGTGATCGGGCCCATTGGTGAGCCAACATGTTCAGAGCCAGCACCATGGAGGACATCCCAATCCTCGCGCCGCCAGCGGTCGCCTGCCGACACGTGACCGTGATAGGTTGCTCGGCCGTCGAGCCCGTTGCCGGGAGGCGCCGATGCCAGCTGCCGTGCCGCTCAAGTTCCATGCCTTCCTGTCCTACAGCCATGCCGACACGGCTTGGGCCAAATGGCTGCATGGCCGCATCGAGAGTTTTGCTCTCGATCCCGATATCGTCGGCCTCGCGACGACGATGGGGCAGATCCCGGCCCGGCTGCGACCGGTCTTCCGCGACCGCGACGAATTTTCTGCGGGCGAGACCCTGGCCGCTCAGACGCTCACTGCGCTCGACGCTTCCGCGGCGTTCATTCTCCTCTGCTCCCCCGCCTCGGCTCGCAGCCGGTATGTGAGTGAGGAGGTTCGTCTCTTTCGCGAGCGGCACGCCGGGCGGCCCTTGATTCCCGTGATCGTCGACGGCATGCCCGGGCATCCCGAGCGTGAGTGCTTCCCGCCAGCCCTGCTGGCCGGCCGAGGTACGAGCGGTCTCCTTGCCGCGGACCTGCGCGAGAGTGGCGATGGCAGGGAGCTGGCGGTTGCCAAGGTCGTTGCACGGCTGATTGGCCTAGGCACCGATCAGGTCTTTCGTCGCGCGCAGCGCCAGCAGCGCCAACGTCAGCGCCGCTGGATCGCGGGCCTGATGGCTGTGACGGTGGCCCTCGCCGGCCTCACGGTCTGGGCCGAGGCCAACCGGCGCGAGGCGGTCATTCAGCGCGAGGCTGCCGAGCGCAACTTCGCCGTTGCCAAGCAGGGCGCCGACGCTCTCATCTTCGATATCGCCCAGGCGCTGCGCTTCCAGGAGGGGATGCGCACCGAGACCGTGCGCAAGATCCTCAGCAGCGCCGAGCAGGTGATCGGCAAGCTGGTCGCAAGCTCCGGCGACAATCGCGAGCTCCAGCGCAGCCAGGCGGCGATGCTGACCGAGTTCTCCACCACCTATGCGGCCCAAGGCGATACCGTCAGCCAGGAGCAAGCGGCGCAGAGTGCTGTCCAAATCGCCCAACGTGTCGTTGCCGAGGCTCCAGACGATCCGCTCTGGCAGGGCAGCCTCGCCATCGCCCTGAGCAAGCTCGGGGAGGCCTTCGACGCGCAAGCCAAGCTCGATGACGCCGAGCGCGTCTACCGGCAGAGCCACGCCCTGATCGCGAAATTGGTCGAGGCCGAGCCGGGCGAGCCGGAGTGGCAGCATCTGCTGGCGATCGCGCACGACAAGATCGGCAACATCCAGCAGCTCCGGGGTGATCTGCCCGGCTCCCTTCGGAGCCACCGCAAGACCCTCGACATCCTCGCGCGCATCGCCGCCGCGGCGCCTGGCAACGCCCAATGGCAACATGATCTGGCTTCGACCAACGAGCGGATCGGCAATGTGCTGTCCCTCCAGGGCGAGGTCGAGGCCGGGCTCGTGAGCCTCGAGGCCAGCCGCGACATTCTCGATCGATTGGCTCGGGCGGAGCCGGGCAACATCTGGTGGCAGCGCGATCTCGCCGCCGCGCACCAGCGGGTCGGCAGCCTGTCGACCTCGCTCGGCAAGCTTGCCGAAGCCGGCGCGAGCTACGAGCGCAGCCGCCTGATCGTTACGCGCCTCGCATCATTGGATCCCGGCAGCGCCTGGTGGCAGCGCGATCTCGCTTCGGTCGAGGAGACGATCGGCGATAACCTGAAGGCGCGGGGCCAGCTGTCCGAGGCGCTCGCGCGCTACTCCGCAAGCCACGTCATCAGGGCGCGCCTTGCCGCGGCCGACCCGGCAAACGTGGTCATTCTCCGGGCTCTCTCGATCGCCGACGAAAAGCTCGGCGCCATCTACGAGCTCCAAGGTGACAGGCACAAGGCATTGACCCAATATCGGGCGAGCCTCGACCGATTGGACGCCATGCGCGATCGTGATCCGGGCAATACCCAGCTCCAGCGCGATGCCTCCAACACGTCGAGCCTGATCGGCGATGTCGAGCTCGCCGACGGTCACATCGCCGAGGCGCTGGCAAGCTTCGAGGCGAGCCACGCCATCTCCGAGCGTCTCGTGGCGGGCGATCCCAGCAACATCGAGTGGCAACGCTCGCTGGCGGTCGATGACGAGAAGCTCGGCAAGGTGAAGGAAGCCCAGAGCGATCTCGAAGGCGCACTCCGGCTCTATCGCGCCAGCCTCGATCGCATGGTTCCCTTCCGCGATCGCGAGCCCTCGAATGCCGAGCTGCAGCGCTTCACGGCCAAGACCCTGCTGAGCATCGGGCTTGTTCAGGACAACCTGGGCAGGCTCGACGAAGCGTTTGCGATCCAGCAGCAGGTGCTCACGATCCTGCAGCGCCTCGCCGCGGCCGATCCGGAGAATGCCGAGCAGCAGGCCGAGGTCGCCGGAACCCATGGCGCAATTGCGGTCCTGCTCGTCAAGATGGGTCGCTCCGCTGAAGCGCGCGCGAGGTTCCAGCAAGCCCGTGGTCTGATCGCGCCGCTCAGCCAGCGGGCGCCCGACAATGCCAAATGGCGCAACCTGTTGGAGCAGTTCGACCAGATCCTGGGATTGCTGCCCCCCTGACCGATGGCCCCTCACATCGCCGCCCGAGCAACCGCTCGATGTCGGCGAGCTTCAATTCCACAGTGGTTGGCCGGCCGTGGTTGCACTGGCCGGAATGGGGTGTCGCCTCATTTTTTCTTGTTTCGAACTTCGACGTGTTGAATTTTGCCATTGTAGACGATGACATACTCCAAACCTGGTCGTTCGACGTGGTGACCGTCGTTGGTAACGCCCGAGAACGTGAAATCGAACAGCACCACGCCGGGACGCACCTCCTCGACGCTGTGCACGACCCATTCCATCGTTTTGAAACCGGAGAAGAACTGCCGCTGCATTCCAATGATTTGCTCCGAACCTAGAAACACGCCGGTGTTGACAGAGCTGTACGTGCTCGAAGGCGTAAACAAGCGCTCGATGGCATCGAGGTTGCGCGCGTTCGACAGCGCGAAATAGTGCTCGGCGAGCTTTCTGGCTTCGCTCATGACCAAGGTCCCTCGCTTCGGCGCTACCAGGCGGCGCCGCATTCTCGGCGGCGCTACCGTCGCCCGAACAACCGCTCGATGTCCGCGAGCTTCAACTCCACGTAGGTCGGGCGGCCGTGGTTGCACTGGCCGGAATAGGGTGTCGCCTCCATCTCGCGCAACAGCGCGTTCATCTCGGGCGCCGTCAACCGACGGCCCGAGCGCACGCTGCCGTGGCAAGCCATGCGTGAGGCGACCGCTTGCAACCGGTCGCGCAAGGCCGAGGTGCCGCTGTCCGTGCCAATCTCGTCGGCGAGGTCGCGCACCAATCCCTTGATGTCAACTTGCCCGAGCAGCGCAGGCGTTGCCTGCACGGCGATCGCGCGCGGCCCGAACCGCTCGAGCTCGAGCCCG
>JANPDA010000260.1:0-7889 GCA_031431235.1 Hyphomicrobiaceae bacterium | reverse complement strand
CGGTGGCGGCGATGCGGCTGCCGCGGTTGAAATCGACTTGATGCTTGATCCAGGTCTGCCATCCTGCGATGAACTGGATCTCGTCGAGAAACAGCATGCGCGGGCGGGCCGCGTCAGTCGGATACAGCTCCTCCCATGCTTCGATCGTCCGTGCCATGCCGGATAGTTTGAGGATGGGATGATCGAAAGTGACGTAGATGATGTTTCGTGCGGGATAGCCCGTGGCAAGCAGCTTCTTGATGCTCTGGCGGAAGATGGTCGTCTTGCCGACCTGCCGGGCGCCCGTCAGCAACAGCGCGCGCCTGGATTTGTCATCCGCGACCCAGCGCCAGACTTCCGCCGACGCGGTGCGCTCCCACTCTGGCAGGTCCGTGATGGGTTGGCCCGACCACCACGGGTTGAACTCCTGCAGGACGCTGAACAATTCGGTCTTTGGAATTTCCATCACTAAAACTCACATTTAAGCCAATCATACTATCACTAAAATTAGCTAACAAGGATTTTCTGACACCGAGTGAGGGGCTGGCAACATTGTGAAATGGGAGGTCTCCCCCGGATTTGATCCGGGCTCCATCCGACCTACGTGTTGCCGGCGGACGATGTCGGACGCCCCGCCCCCCCCCCTCACTCCACCGCCAGCAGCATCGCGCTCGCGTCGTCGCGCGGCTTGGCCCGGGGAATGGCGAGGCACTCGGGGTCGGCGGCCTCGAGCACGCGCATTTCCGTGACAATGGCGGCAAGCCCACGCCGCCGGCCTTCGCCGAGCAGCTGGGGTCCGCGATAGCGGCGATAGACATCGGCGAGCCGCATGAAGCCATCGGAGGCGAGCAGCAGATGCGTCCCGGGCGTGAGCGGAATCCGCTCGATCCCCACGAGCTCGGCCGGCACCGGCACCACGCTGAACGCGCCATAGCCGCCCGGCCGGTTCAGCCCCTCGCGGGAGGCGCGCAGGCGTGGCAAAAGATGACCCCGCGCCTCGACCCAGGTCCGTGTGCCGGTCGATTGCTGGATCTGGCGCATGGCTTCCCCCGTGCGCCGGTCGCCGGGCGACAGGCCAGCAGCATCTCCCGCGACATAGGCGTCGCCCTCGGCCGGCGCCACCACCAGCGAGCAATCGCCGAGCGACAACAACTCGACACCCTCGCTCGTCCGCCGCAGCACGATCCCCGCCGCCGATGGCAGCTCGTGGCGCTCGCGCGGCGGTCGGCGCTGTTCGCGGTCGAAGCGTTGCGCGATCGTCTCGCCCGCTGCCACGAGCAAGGCGTCGAGCGAAAGCCCGTGGTGAACCCGGATCCTCAGCTCGGCATCGAGAGCTTCGGCCAGCCAAGCCGCATCGCTGACGCCTGGCAACAGTCTTTCTGCCGCCACATCGGTCGCCCCGTCGATGACCCAGGCCATCCCGCTCGCCTGACCGATCCGGTCCTCGTTGAGGGCGCCCGAGGCCACACTCACACTGTCGAGCAGCTGAAATCCGCGGACCGCCGCCATGTTTCCCTCCCTGCGGGCGCGCGCTTGGCGCCCCTTCCCCAGGCTGACGGCGGGACTATAACGATCGAGGAGGCCGCGTGGCCAATTCCACTTTGCCGAGGCCATTCCCCTTGAACGCCAGCATCGCGAAAGAAACCTATGACGCAGCCGTGGTCGGCACCGGACCGGTCGGCCTCGCGGCGGCGCTTGCGCTCGCCCGGTCGGGCCTCGCGATCGCCCTGATCGGGCCAGCGCCGCGCGTGGCCCCCTCTCGAGCCGACGCACGCACGGCTGCGCTGTTCCCGGCTTCCGTCGCCCTGTTGGAAGCCCTCGGCGTGTGGCCACGGCTTGCCCCGCTCGCCGCGCCGCTCGAAGCGATCCGGATCGTGGACGCGACGCGCTATCTGTTGAAGGCGCCGGAAACGTTGCTCAGCGCCGCCGAGATCGGGCTCGAGGCCTTTGCCTGGAACATCGCCAATGCGCCGCTCGCAAGTGCTCTCTACGCGCGGGCCTGCATCCGGGAAAGCGGGATTGCTATTTTCGCCACGACCCTCGATCGGCTCGATCTGGCGGAGAGCCACGCGCTGCTGACGCTCGCCACGGGCCAGCGGATCGAGACGCGCCTCGCTGTCGGCGCCGACGGTCAGGGGTCGTTGTGCCGGATGGCTGCCGGCATCATGACCAAGACCTGGAGCTACGACCAATCGGCGATCGTGCTCGGCTTCGATCATGGCCGGTCGCACCAAAACGTCTCGACCGAGATCCATCGCAATGCCGGGCCCTTCACCACGGTGCCGCTGCCTGGCAACCGATCGAGCCTCGTTTGGGCCGAGCGTCCGGCCGAAGCCGAGCGGCTGATGGCGCTCGCCGATGCCGAGCTGAGAGGTGAGATCGAGCACCGGCTCGAAGGCCTCCTCGGCACGGTCGGGCCGATCGGACGGCGCGGCATGTTCGCCATGAAGGGGCTATCGGCGGACACATTCGCCGCGCGCCGGGTCGCGCTCGTTGGCGAGGCGGCGCACGCCTTTCCCCCGATCGGCGCCCAGGGGCTCAACCTGGGCTTTCGTGACGCCGCCGCGCTAGCCGACGTGGTCGGCGATGCGGCGCGTGCTGGCGAGGACAGCGGCAGCCCGCGCGTGCTCGAGCGCTACGAAGCCTCGCGTCGCGCCGATGTGCGGCTCAGGACTGCCGCGGTCGATGCCCTCAACCGCTCGCTGATCGAGGGGCTGCTGCCCTTCCAGCTCGCACGCGGTGCCGGCCTCCACCTGATCAACGCGATCGGGCCGCTCAGGCGTGCCGTCATGCGCCAGGGGCTGGGAGCACCCGCCGGCCTGCCGCGCCTGATGCGCGAGTTGCCCAACGCCAGGGCTTGACGCAAGCACCGCGCACCTGCGACAGGGTGATCCCCCCTCCCGATGCGGGCTCCAGACCCTTGCTGCTCGACCTGCGCCACCGCCTCGAATATCTGCTGCTGCGGCTGATCATCGGCTTTGTCCGGCTGCTCCCGCTCGATCTGGCGTGCACCATCTCGGCCAAGGTCTGGCGGCTGATCGCGCCCTACGGCCGTCGGCAGACCCGCGCGCTCGCCAACCTCGCGATCGCCTTCCCGGAGATGAGCCTTGCCGAGCGCAAGCGGATCTCGCTCGCCATGTGGGAGAACCTCGGCCGGGTGATGGTCGAAACCATGCAGATCGATCGGCTGCTCGCCGATTCCAGCCGCATCCAGTTCGCCGACGAGCACGTGTTCGCCCGCTACAAGGGCAAGATGGGCTCGGCCGTCGCGGTCACGCTGCACATGGGCAATTGGGAGCTGGCGGTGTGGCCGATGATGCGCTGGGGCTGGAAGCCGGCGGCGATCTACCGCCTCGTCAAGAACCCCTATGTGGATGCCTACCTGCGGGCCCAGAGGAAGGACCTCTTTCCCGGCGGCCTGCTCGCCAAGGGCAAGGCCTATGGCGACAATTCCGAAGGCCAGCGGACCGCGCGCCTGGTCATGGACTATGTGCGTCAGGGCGGCCGGCTCGGCATCGTCTCCGACCTCTACGACAAGAGTGGTCTGCCGGTGCCCTTCTTCGGCAAGCTGGCCAAATCGACGCCGGTGCCGGCGATGATAGCGCGGCGCGTCGGCTCACGCATCTGGATGGCGCGGTGCCTCAGGATCGGCACCAGCTCCCGCTTCCGCCTCGACGTCAAGGAGCTGAAGGTGCCGCGCGGGAGCAATCCCGGCGAGGATATCCGGGCGATCACGGCGGCGCTGCAGGCCCAGTTCGAGGCCTGGATCCGCGAGGCGCCGGAGCAATGGATGTGGTCGAACCGGAAGTGGGGATAGCGAGCGCCGCCCGGTCCAGCCCTCACTGCTTCTTCAACAGCCGCTCCAGATAGTCGAGCTCCAGCTCCGGCCGGGTCGCCTCGCCCAGCCGCTTGCGCAGCTCTTTCAGGATCTCCTTGGCGCGCGCCAGATCGTCCTCGCCCAGGCCGCGGCTCCTTGCATTCGGCAGCACGTCGTCACCATTGCCCATGGGCCGGCCGAGTGGATCGCGATCGCCATCACCCGAGTTGCGCGAGGACGATTGGCCCTGGTTGGAGCCGAGCATCTGCTCGGTCATCGCCTGGGCGCCCTGGCGCAGATCCTCGAGCGCACGGCTCTGCTGGCGGGTCGCGCTCTCGAGATCGCCGTCCTGCAGCGCCCCTTCGGCATTCTCCATGGCGCGGCGCGCCGACCCCAGCTGGTCCTGGGCGTTGTCGCCCAGACCCTGCAATTGCTGCATCAGCTCATCGAGCTGCTGGCGCAGCTCGCCCTGGCGCTGGCCGAGGCCGTTGGCACCCCATTCCCGCTCTTCCTGGCCCTCGCCGCCTTGCTGGCCTTGCCCTGGCACCTTCTGGCGCTCGCCATTGCCCTGCTGGCCGCGGCCGGGCTGCTTGCCGCCGCGCTGCGCTCCGAACGTCTCGTCGAGCAGGCGGCGCTGGCCGGTGATGAGGTTGCCGAACTGCTCCATCATCTTCATCATCTGCTGGCCCTGCTGGCCCTGGCCGTCCTGGCGTCCGGCCTGCATGCGGTCGAGCATGTCGCGCAATTCCGCCAGCATCTGCTGGGCCTGGTCGGTCGCACCTGATTTTGCCAGCTCCTCGATCTGCTTCAGGATCTCGTTCAGGTCGCGCTGCGACATCATCCGGTCGGGGCGCTGGCTCTCACCCTGCTGATTGTTCGGGTTCTGGGCCGCCTGGGCTGCCAGCGCATTGAGGAAAGTGTTGAGCGCCTGGCGCAGCTCGTTCATCAGGCGCTGCACCTCCTCTTCCGACGCCCCGTCCTGCAGCGCCTGCATCAGCTTGTCCTGGGCTTCCTTCAGCGCACGCTCGG
This sequence comes from Hyphomicrobiaceae bacterium, assembly GCA_031431235.1. GTDB lineage: Bacteria > Pseudomonadota > Alphaproteobacteria > Rhizobiales > Hyphomicrobiaceae > JANNSW01. The sequence goes on along the minus strand of JANPDA010000260.1, from coordinate 3,064 downwards.
CCTCCGACAGGTTGCCGTCCTCGATCCGGAGCGCGATCTGCCAGAGTTGATCGACAGCGCTCTGCATGCCCGCCGCGGAGGGCGGATTGCCGAGCCGCCAATAGACCGTGCGAATGCCGAGATAGGTCGATGCATCGTCGATGTAGCGCTCGGGCGCAATCGTCAGCGCTTGCAGCGCCCTGATGACCTCGCCATAGCGGGCCGGCTGCAGCGCGAGCTTGCGGCGCTGCTCCACCAGGGCCTTGGCGAGGGGCTTCTGGAACTTGCGCGCCGGCATGATCATCTCGTGCACCCGGCTGGTGCCGATCTGGCCAGCATGGTCCTTGGCACTCAAGGTCAGCGCAACCTTCAGCCCGGCCCAGGGATGCGCCGAGAGATCGAGCGGCGTGCGCGCCTCCCTGTTCTTCTCCTTGCCGGGCTTGGCCAGTCTCAACGGCACGATCGGGGGCTCGGCCAAGGCGCCGACGATGACGCCATCAATGACCTTCAGCTCCTCGATTTTCAGCTTGGGATCGATCAGATCGAAACTGGCTTCCCCCGACTGCACGCCATAGTCGTCGCTCGCCCGGAAGCTCAGCGACATTGCACCCCGGGGCGAAGCCGTCGGCGGCTTCGTCAGCTCGATCGTCGGCGGCAGATCGTCGGTAACACTGAGCTGCCAGCTGTAGCGCTCGGTCGACCCCGCCAGCACGCGCACGGTAACGGATTTGGTCAGCAGCGTCTTCCATTCCGACACCTCGGATCTGGCTTCGCCCGCCTTGGGGTCGGCTTCCGCCGTGCGGGCGAAATCGGTGACGGTCTTGTCCTCGGCAACGAGGCGCACCTTGAAGTCGAGATGACCGGGGCCGGCAGCGCGCACGACGAGTTGGGTGCCTTCGGGAACCTCGATCAGGCGGGCCTGCTGCTCATCGCCGCCCAACCGTTCGGCCCCGCTCGCCAGCATCAGCGGCAGCTTGCCCGTGTAGGGCGGCGGCGCCACCCAGGCATCGAGACGAACGCTTTCCCCGCTCTGGCCGCCTGCAATCCGGAAGGCGGAGCCAAGCCGGTCGAAGGTCGAGCTGCCGGCAACCACGAAACCGAGGCCGAGCGCCAGTAGCAGCAGGGTCCTGAACGCGAACGGATCGTGGCGCTCGACACGCGGCTCGGGCGCCTTCACGCCAAGGCGGGCAATCAGCTTGGCGATCCGCGCCCGGTGCGTCGCCCAGATGCGCTCGGCGGGAGCACTCCGCACCGCGTCACTCAGGCGGTCCTCGTAAGCGCTCGCCGGCCGGTGCGGCACGCCGGACTGTCGCTCGAGGCGCCGCAGGCTTTCCTCGCGATCGGGCCAAGCGACGCGCGCAAGCGGAACGAGCGCCGCGAGCAAGGCGAGCGCGAACAGAGCGAGCAGCCCCTGATGCGCGAGCGGAGACAGCAGCGGCCAGAGCCCAGCGAGCGATACCAGCACGAACACGCCGGCGACGCCCGCCGGCAACCACAGCCGCGGCCACACCCGCTCGAACCCGAGTGCGAGCCGACTGCGCGCGATTTTCCGCTCGAGCAGCGCACCGGCGTGGGCCGGGACACGTCCAAAGCCTATCAGTCCGAGCAGGCCCACATGCTGGCTCAGGTGCGCTCCGCCGGTCGATTTCCGGTCCTGGTTCATCGCCAAATCCTATCACGAAGCAGGGCATAGTGCACGAGGTCGCGGAGAATTGCATGGGCAGAAGCCGTTAACGCAGGACTGTGGCAGGGATTGGGTCCGCCACAGCCGCGGCAGCCGGTGCTCCGTCTTGCCGGCCGGGGAGATCGCGCCTGACCCAATCGCAATAATCGAGTGCGTGCCGCGAGCGTGGACGCGAGCGCGGCCAGACGAGATAGTAACCGAAGCGCGTTCGCACCTCGGCAGCGACCGGTCGGATCAGCCTCCCAGCCGCGAGATCGGACTCGATCAGGCACCTCCAAGCGAGCGCGACGCCCAAGCCCTGGCGTGCCGCTTCCAGCACGAGAGGATAGTTGCCGATGGTCAGTGCCCGGTGCGTCGCCGGCAGCCCGACGCCATGACCGGTCAACCAGATGCGCCAGTTGATCCAGGTCCAATTGTCGTCCTCGAGGTCGATCAGGTGCGCCCGCACCAGATCGGAGGGACACGTGATCGCGCGTGCGCTCGCCAGATAACCAGGGCTGCAGACGGGGAACACGACCTCGGGAAACAGCAGCTCCGCATCGTGCTGGGGCCAGCGGCCCTCGCCATGGAGGATCGCCACGTCGATCTCGTCGGCGAGGCAACGCGGCTCGGCGTCGGAGACGACGAGATGGATCGTCGCCTTTGGCTCGCTCGCCATCAGCTCCCCGAGCCGGGGCAGCAGCCAGAGGGCCGCGACCGAATGGTCGGCCGCGATACGCAGTCGGTGCGACGGCTCCTCCGCCTTCAACTCGAGCGTCGCGTGGGCCAAGTGGGTCAGCGCAGTGACGACCGTGTGCAGATACTCGCGCCCGTCCGCCGTCAACTGCACGGCGCGGTGCGAGCGCTCGAACAGGCGAGCACCGACGTGCTGCTCGAGGGCGCGGATCTGCTTGGAGACGGCAGCCTGCGTGATGTTGAGCTCGTGAGCCGCCCTGGTGAAGCTCATCAGCCGGCCGGACGCCTCGAAGGCGACCAGGGTTGCAAGCGGCGGAAGATTGCTTCGCATAACTGAAAGTTACCCAAAAGAGCGATAAATCGTCGTTTGTGATCAGTTGAGCCGTCGGCTACGTTATGGATTGGTTGCGGTGGAGGCAAGCTCGATCGCTCCAAGGGAGACTCGTACATGACGGTGAATGCTCTGACGCGCGGCGCGGGTGACGCCAATTTTTGCCGGCAGCCCGAGCACTCGCACACGCTACCGGCGCGGCTCTACACCGACCCCGCCGTGTTCGATATCGAGAAGGATGCGATCTTCGCCAGCAGCTGGTGGTGCGCCGGCCACAAGAGTCGCCTCGCCAGGCCGGGCGACTATATCACCGCGAAAATCCACGAGCAGGGCATCCTCGTCGTTCGCGGCAAGGACGGCGCGCTCCGCGCCTTTTACAACGTCTGCCAGCACCG
>JANPDA010000259.1:0-2062 GCA_031431235.1 Hyphomicrobiaceae bacterium | reverse complement strand
CGGCGGCGCATGCGTACCTCCAATCCGATCGAGCGATCCATCCAACAGGAGCTGAAACGCCGTACACAGAAAATACGCGTCTTCCCGAATGAGGCCTCGCTCGAGCGCCTCGCAACCGCTATTCTCGTCGAGATCGATGAGCCCTGGACCGCCTCCCTGCAACCCTATGTCAACTGGAATAACGTCGATGCAGTTTAATTCCACAGCCTAAAGTCCAGACATGGGGTTGCGTTATCCTCGGAGATGGCATTTGCGAGGCGAAACCACACTAGAATTATAGAGTTGCTAGTGTCCTTTCATCTCCGAAATACGCTTCAGAGGACACCGCGAGGTCGAGCGTATTTCGGAGACAGGACACTAGCAGCAATGCGCCAGCCCACGCTCGCATCATCGAGGTGATCAAGCCGATGCAATGACGCAGGATCAGGGGACGAAGCGGACCGGCAGCCCGAAGGGTACGCCTTCGGTGGTCATCTCGCCACGGCCGATCGCCTCGATGGCGCGCACCATCCGCCCGGATCGGCCGAGCTGCTCGTCGGCATGGCGAACGATGAGACGGTTGGGCGAGGCCGTCGGCGAGTGCTGCCGCAGCCGCTGCGCGATCACATCCTCGGAAGCATCCGGGTTGAGGGCGCACAGACTGACGAAGGCTGCCGCGGTCGACCGGCTGATACCAGCCCAGCAATGAATGATCAGCGGAGCGTCCTGCTCCCATCGGGATGCGAACTCGATGATGCGCTCGACATGGCCGGCGTTGGGCTCCACGTGCCCCTCGAGTGGCGCCTCGATGTCGTTGAAGCGCAGGCGCAGATGCCGGTCCGGTACGATGCCGGGCGGTGTGCCGATGCCGTCGAGATTGCTGACGAGGGTGAGCAGATGGGAGGCGCCAAGCCGTTCAGCCAGTGCGGGCATGGCGCTCAACGGGCATACGTGAATCACGGCCGGGGCGGCATCCGTCTCGGTCATCTGCACAAGCTCCTATCCGTGTCTGAGAACAACGTCCGCGAATTCGCCCCGATTCGCAAGCGGGCGCTCGCAGAAGCAAGGTTGATCGGAATCAAAGTCAGGTGACGTGGCAGGTGTCAATTGTCACTTGGCTCGACTGCAACCGCAGAGGGCGTAGTGATGAAGTTTTCAATGCTCGACAAGCGCATGATGACCGCCGCCGCGGCATTCCTCGTCGTGGCAGGACTCGGCGGCAGCTCGCTCGCCGGCGAGGATGACGGGACCGGTTGGGGAATTGGCCGCATGATGCGCAGCTGGGGCATGGGCTCCCCGATGATGGAAATGGGCCCGGACGCCATGCTCGATCGCATCGACGGGCGCCTGGCCTTCCCGAAGACCGAGCTCGCCATCACCGCCTCTCAACAGCCCGCCTGGGATGAGCTGGCATCCGTGGTGCGCACCACCGCGGAAACCCACAATGCCATGATGCGAACCATGATGGTGGACATGCGCAGCGGTGAGCTCTGGAAAAAGCCGCTGCCCGATCGCCTCACATTGCAGGAGACGCACCTGTCGGCGAGGCTGGAGCAGGTGAAGATCACCAAGGCGGCCGTCGAGAAGCTCTATGCGCTGCTGAGCGACGACCAGAAGAAGGCCGCCGACGAGATCGTGCTGCCGATGATGGGGATGGGGCGAGGCATGGTGCCCGCAATGATGCCGTAGGACTTCAGAGCGGCGAGCCGGCCCAGAGCTCGGTGAAGCGCGCGAGAAACTGGCGCTCGGCGGCTGCGGCCGGCAACGGCGCGATCGAGCCGAGACGGATTGCAAGCGCCTCGGGCAAGCCAACCGGCGTGCCGAAGAAGCGCCCCGCCTCCTCCTCGGCAAAGCCCGCCAGGCGGGTCGCCTCGAAATAGGCCGCGACCCGATCGGCCGCCTTGATCGTGTTGGTTTCATGATCGGGCAACGGATGGGCGAGGCCGAATCGGGTGTGGATCGCCCCGAGCAGGCGGACCTCGAACGCCTTGTAGTCGAGCCCGATCGCGGCCTTGAACGGGCTGATCAGGTCGCCGATCACGTATTCCGGGGCATCGTGCAGCAATGCCGCAAGCCGGAAACC
>JANPDA010000258.1:0-8353 GCA_031431235.1 Hyphomicrobiaceae bacterium | reverse complement strand
TGCGCCCCCTCGCGCCCCGTGATCTTCGCAGCCAGGCCGATACGAGGGACAAGCCGACCAGATTGGCAAACTGCGAACCCTTGGCTTGCAGTGCAGCAAGGGGGCGTTACGGTTTGAGGCTTGCCTCTGGCCCTGCCTAAGACAAGCGGACTTTAGGGGCGGACCCGGTCAATGACAACAGGTCCTGACGCGAGCTGCGTCTCCTACTCCGCCGCCTCCGCATGCCTCGCAGCGCCCGCCCGCGCCTTCGCCGCATCGATACGCGCCTCGATCTCCGGACGGAAATGCTTGATCAGACCCTGGATCGGCCAGGCGGCGGCATCGCCCAGCGCACAGATGGTGTGGCCTTCGACCTGCTTCGTCACTTGCAGCAGCAGGTCGATCTCGCGTTTCTCGGCCTTCCCCTCGACCAGCCGCTCCATCACCCGCCACATCCAGCCCGCGCCCTCGCGGCAGGGCGTGCACTGGCCGCAGCTCTCGTGCTTGTAGAAATAGGAGAGCCGCGCGATCGCCTTGATGATGTCGGTCGACTTGTCCATGACGATGACGGCGGCGGTGCCAAGCCCCGAGCCGAGCTTGCCGAGACTGTCGAAATCCATCGTCAGCTCCTCTCCGCACGCGCTCGCCGGCAGGCAGCGCACCGACGAGCCGCCCGGAATGACCGCGAGGAAATTGTCCCAGCCGCCGCAAACCCCGCCCGCATGCCGGTCGACGAGCTCCCGGAACGGGATGCCCATCTCCTCCTCGGCCGTGCAGGGCTTGTTGACGTGGCCGGAGATGCAGAACAGCTTGGTGCCGGTGTTGTTGGGCTTGCCGAGCTTTGCAAACCAGCCGGCGCCTCGGCGCAGGATAGTGGCCACGACTGCGATGCTCTCCACATTGTTGACGGTCGTCGGCGCGCCGTAGAGACCGACATTGGCCGGGAACGGCGGCTTCATGCGTGGCTGGCCCTTCTTGCCTTCCAGGCTTTCGAGCAGCGCCGTCTCCTCGCCGCAGATGTAGGCGCCGGCGCCATGGTGGACGACGAGATCGAAATCCCAGCCGTTGACGTTGTTCTTGCCGATCAGCTTGGCCGCATAGGCCTGATCGACGGCGGCTTGCAGCCGCTCGCGCTCGCGGATGAACTCGCCGCGCACATAGATGAAGCAGGTATGTGCGCGCATGGCGAAGGAGGCGATGAGGCAGCCTTCGACGAGGGTATGGGGGTCATGACGCAGGATCTCGCGGTCCTTGCAGGTGCCGGGCTCGGATTCGTCCGCGTTGACGACCAAGTAGGAGGGTCGCGGATCGCTCTTGGGCATGAACGACCACTTCATGCCGGTCGGGAAGCCGGCGCCGCCGCGTCCGCGCAGGCCCGACGCCTTCATCTCGTCGATGATCCAATCGGGACCCATGTCGACGAGCGCCTTGGTGCCGTCCCAGCCGCCCCGCTTGCGCGCGCCTTCGAGGCCCCAGTCGTGCTGGCCGTAGAGGTTGGTGAAGATGCGGTCTTTATCGGAGAGCATGGTGTTGAAAGCCTTGGTCAGGAGGCCTCGCCGTCATGGCGAAGGATGTCTTGCAGAGCCGTACGGAGATCGGGCAGGTCCCAGAGTGCGGTTTCCCAGAGGGTATTGATGTCTGACCTCCAGTATCTATGCCTCAGGATGTTGCCCAAGCTCGCGATGTCGATCCACGGGATGTCGCCATAACTCAGTTTGATCTCGATGGGGATGGACCGCGAGGCCTCGGAGATGATTTCGAAGCCGCGTTCGACGATCCAGGTTTTTTGCCAGTCCAAGAATAGCTCGTCTGCTGTTGAGCGTCCGATCGCGGTGTGGATTCGATCAATTGCTTGCAGCATTTCTGTCGACCTGCGGACGAGCTGCTTTTCGAGCGGCATCAGAACACCCTGACTGCCTCCTGCTCGAGCTCGTCCTTGATCGCAGGCGGGACCGACCGCCACGTCGACAAATGGGTCTCGATTCCGAGCGTATCGCTGAGCAGTCGCTCCAAATGGGCCCAATCGATCAAAGTGAACCGCTGACCGGGCGCGAGCCCGATGAGCAGGTCGACGTCGCTGTCCGACTTGAAGTCGCCGCGCGCACGCGATCCGAAAACATCTAGCCTGACGATGCCGCGCCTGCGGAGATCGGCCTCGAGCTCCCTGAGCCGGGGCACGAGGCTCACCGGCGAGACAGCAGTCGCCGTCTCCTCCAGAGCCTGCTGTTGTGGTGTTGAGTTTTCCATTCGTCTTCATACCACGTCGTACTGGAGCATTCCAAATCATCACCCCTTCGGCCGCGCTCCGACCGTCCCGTCGGGGCGCCAGCCGGTGCTGAGCTTCTGGCACTGCTCGATCCATTCATCGCGCGCGACCCGGCCCGTGAAGCCTTGCATCTCGCGCTCGAACCACGCGACGTGCTGTGGCGTCCAAGCGGCGATCTGGTCGAAGTGCCAAATGCCCATGGCGTTCAGCCGCTGCTCCAGCTTCTCGGCGACACCCCAGATGAGTTTCAGATCGTCGCCTTTGGCGCCGCGCGCCTGGGCGAGCAGGACGGGCTTGCCTTTGTCGGGACCGCTTGCCGGCACAGGCGCGGCGGCCGGCTTTGCGGTATCGGCGAGCCTGACGGGTTCCGCTGGCTTGGGCGTCGGTGGAGCGGCTGGCGCAGCCGCTGCCGGCACAGCGGCCGCTGCCTTGGCCTTTGCTTCGGCTGCCGCCTCGATACGCTCGTCGAAGCCCTTCTTCCAGGTCCCGACCACGGAGCCATCGAACAGGGAGGCATCCATCAAGGTCGTCTGGCCGCCCTCGGGCGCGGATAACTGGCGCTTCACCTGCGGGCCGGGTTCTGGCGGGCGGCCGGCGGCAAAGCCATCGATCAGCTGCTCGAAGCTCTGGGGGCTCAGATCCTCGTAGGTGTCGGAGCCGATCAGCACCATCGGCGCATTCACACAGGCGCCCAGGCACTCGACCTCCTCCCACGAGAAGCTGCCGTCGGCGGAGAGGTGATGGGGGTCGGGATGGATGCGGCGCCGGCACACGTCCTTCAGCGCCTCGGCCCCGCGCAGCATGCAGGGCGTGGTGCCGCAGACCTGGATATGGGCCTTGGCGCCGACCGGCGACAGCAGGAACTGGGTGTAGAAGGTCGCGACCTCCAGCACGCGGATCTCGGCCATGTCGAGCATGCCCGCGACCGTGCGGATCATCGGCTCGGTGACCCAACCCTCCTGCTCCTGGCCGCGCCAAAGCAAGGGAATGACGGCGGAGGCCTGCTTGCCGGGCGGATACTTCTCGACGAGGCTCATGGCCCAGGCGAGATTGGCGGGCTTGAAGACGAAGCTCGCGGGCTGGTCGGGATCGAGTTTGCGGACGGCCATGGCGGTCTCTGGCGGTGGAGTTCGGCGGAACCGACGGGTAGCCGCTCGGCGCCGCGTTGGCAACCGGCCTTTCGCCGCGACCGGGCGTGCATGCACGACCCGTATGTGATGGCGGAGAAGTCTGTGATGGCGCCCGCTGCCGCCAATCCGTCTCTAGTGTTCCGTCCCATTCATTCGATTCCGGCGAGGCTGGATCAATGAATGGAAAGACGGAACACTAGGATTCTGCAATTAGCCGCGCCAGCCCTGCCTCCAAGGCCACCTCCGGGCGATAGCCGATCAGTCGCGCGGCAGCGGCGATGTCGAGCGGACCGAAATCGCCGTCGCCTCCGGCCCGCGCGGGGTCGGCGATCACGGTCAGGCGCGGCAGGTGACGGCGGATGATTGCGGCGACAGCGACTTCCGAGAGATAGCTGCCGCTGGTGATGTTGAGCGGCACATAGCCTGCAAGCGGCGACTCGACGGCGAGCCGGATCGAGCGCACGACATCATCCACGTGAACGTACTGGCGCATGCTCGGGGTCTGGCCGGAGACGGTCGCACTGCCACCCGTGCGGCCGGCGCGGATCAGATCGGCGATGATGTAGGGCGTCACACGGCCCGGACCATAGACGGTCGAGACGCGCAGCGCTGCGCCTGCGATGCCGAAGGCGCCCGCGTAGGCCGCGAGCACCGCTTCGCCTGCGATCTTGCTGGCGCTGTAGGGATCGTAGGCGACGAGGGCGGTCGATTCCAGAACCGGGCCCGCCGGTCCCTTCAAGCCATAGACGGCGATCGAGGAGAGCAGCACCATGCGCGATACGCCATTGGTGCGCATGGCCTCGAGCAGGTTCAGCGTGCCGCCGGCATTGACATCCAGCATCACGAGGGGCTCGTCGCGGGCGAGCATGGGTCCCGAGATTGCCCCCGCATGCACCACCAGGTCTGGCACGTTGCGCTCGATCCATGCCGCTACCGCACGACGATCGCGCAGATCGAGCGCTTCGACGCCCTCGCCTGGCTTCAGGTCGCTCGCGGCTAACGTATGCCCGGCATCGGCGAGGGCCTGCATCGCCCGCCGTCCGATGAAACCAGCCGCTCCCGTCAACGCGATCCGCATCGCTCGTCTCCCAGCAATGGCTTCCCGTGCGTGGCTGGCATTGCACAATCCGCAGGCACGATCGATAGTGCAGCCTCTCTCGCTCAGAGGTCCGTCACCACCATGCACGACAACGAGCCCCTCCGTCAGATCGAGCATTGGCTCGCCCGCTTCAATGCGGCTCTTGCCCGCAAGGACGTGACGGCGGTCGTCGCCCTGTTCGAGCCCGAAGGCTTCTGGCGCGACATGGCGGCCTTCACCTGGAACATCGAGACGATGGAGGGCCATGGCGAGATTGCCGCCATGCTGGAGGCGACGATGGGTCATGCCGGCACAGCCGTGTTCAGGCGCGACGGCACGGCCGAGGTCGTCGACGGCGTGACGGAGTCGATGCTCGCCTTCGAAACCAGCGTCGCGCGCGGCCGCGGCCATGTGCGGTTGCGGGATGGGCGCTGCTGGACGCTGCTGTCGGCCATCGCCGAGCTCAAAGGTCACGAGGAGAAGCGCGGCCCCCAACGTGAGCCGGGCGTCGAGCACGGCGCGCGTCGCGATCGCAGGACGTGGCTCGAGCAGCGGAGCGCCGACGCGGCCGAGCTCGGCTTCAGCCGGCAGCCTTACTGCCTCGTCATCGGCGGCGGACAGGGTGGGATCGGGCTCGGAGCGCGGCTGAAGCGGCTCGGCGTGCCGACCATCATTCTGGAGCGCAACCCCAAGGCCGGCGACAGCTGGCGCAACCGTTACAAGTCGCTCTGCCTGCACGATCCGGTCTGGTACGACCACATGCCCTATCTGCCGTTCCCGGATCACTGGCCGGTGTTCTCGCCCAAGGACAAGCTCGGCGACTGGCTGGAGATGTACGTGAAGGTGATGGAGCTCGACTACTGGACCTCGTCGACGGCCAAGCGTGCGAGCTATGACGAGGCCGCCGGCGAATGGACGATCGAGGTCGAGCGGGAGGGGCGGACGATCATCCTGAAGCCCAAGCAGCTGGTGCTGGCAACCGGCATGTCGGGCGTACCCAACATTCCGCGCTTTCCCGGTGCTGACCGGTTCGCCGGCGAGCAGATGCATTCGAGCCAGTACACCTCGGGCGAGGGCTATCGCGGCAAGCGCTGCGTCATCGTCGGCGCCAACAACTCGGCCCATGACATCGCTGCCGACCTCTGGGAGCATGGCGCGATAGTGACCATGATCCAGCGCTCGCCCACGATCGTCGTGCGCTCGAGCACGCTGATGGAGCTCGGCTTCGGGCCGCTCTACTCCGAAGCAGCTCTCGCCCGCGGCATCACCACCGATCTGGCCGACCTGAAGCTCTCCTCGATGCCTCACCGGCTGATGCCGCGGCGGGCGAAAAAGGTGGTGGAGGAGATCGCCGCTCGCGACCGCGACCTCTACGCGGCGCTCGACCGGGTCGGCTTCATGTACGATTTCGGCGAGGATGCGACCGGCATCCACTGCAAGTACGTCCGGCGCGGCGCCGGCTACTACATCGACGTGGGTGCCAGCGACCTGATCGCCGATGGCAGGGTCGGGCTGAGAAGCCGGGTCGCGGTCGAGCGACTGAGCGAGAACGCGGTCGTTCTCGACGACGGCAGCACGTTACCCGCGGATCTCGTCGTCTACGCGACCGGCTTCGGCTCGATGAATGGCTGGGCGGCGGAGCTGATCAGCCAGGAGGTCGCCGACCGGGTGGGCAAATGCTGGGGCGTCGGCTCCAGCACGGCGAACGATCCCGGCCCCTGGGAGGGCGAGCTGCGCAACATGTGGAAACCGACGCAGCAGCCCGGCCTCTGGTTCCATGGCGGCAATCTCTACCAGTCGCGTGTCTACTCCCTCATCCTCGCGCTGCAGTTGAAGGCGCGCGCGGTCGGCATTGCGACGCCGGTGCATGGCCTCGCCAAGGTGCATCACCTGGCCTGAGCCCGCTCGCGGTAGATGATGAAGAGGCCCGATCCGACGACCACCAGACACCCCGCCGCCACCAGCGCGTCGGGAGCTTCGCCGAACATCAGCCACGCCAGCAGCAGACCCCAGATCATGCCTGTGTAGTCGAAGGAGGCAATGGCGGAGGCCTCCGCATGACGATAGCCCTCGGTCAGCAGCACCTGCCCGACGCCGCCCAGCAGGCCCGTCGCGACCAGCAGCGCCAGATCACCCGGCGCAGGCAGCATCCAGCCGAATGGAATGGTCAGGAACGAGAGGCCGATCGCCGTCAGCGAGAAATAGGTGACGATCGCCGGCGTCGTCTCGGTGCGGGTGAGGCGGCGCAGCTGAACCATGGCGAGCGAGACGAAGAAAGCCGAGCCGAGAGCCGCCGCCGCGCCGAGCATTTCACGGCTTCCCGCTGCGGCGAGGCTGTCGGCGCCGAGGCGGGGAGCCAGCAGCAGCAGAATGCCGCCGAAGCCAACGGCGACCGCGGACCAGCGATAAGCCCTGACCACCTCACCGAGCATCACGGCGGCAAGCACCACGGTGATGAGGGGCGAGGCATAGCCAATGGCCAGAGCCTCTGGCAGGGGAATGAGCGCGATCGCCAGGAACCACAGCGCCATCGAGGTGACGCCGCACAGCCCGCGCCACACATGACCGCGCGGATTGCTGGTGCGCAGCGTCAGGCCGAGCTCACCGCGCCAGCCGAAAAAGATGGCGATCGGCACCAGCGCCAGCGCGGAGCGGAAGAACACGATCTCGCCCGTCGGCACCCGGTCGGCGACGAGCTTGATGCAGGCGACCATGGCGGTGAAGACGAAGGTCGAGGCAACCTTGTAGGCGATGCCGCGGAGCGGGCGCTGGAGCGCGGGAGGCTGGACCATTGGCGGCATGGCGGGGAGAATGCCCGGCTACGGGAGCGCGGTCGAGTGCCGATTGTGCTCTGCCGGTATCATCGCAGCGCCTTGCTGGCCGAGCACAAACGCAATAGCCTCCCGCCGCCGCCAACGCCCATGCTCTCGAGGTTCAATGCATGCTGATCGAGACCCTTCCCGCCAGCTGGTATGTGGACGAGGGCATCCATGCCCGGGAGCGCGAGGCGATTTTCGCCCGCAACTGGGCGCTGTTCGGACCGGCGGATGGGTTGAGCGAGCCTGGCTCCTGGCGGGCGGAGACTGTCAATGCCTGGCCGGTGTTCGTCGCCCGCGGCGAGGACGGCCAATTGCGCGCCTTCCACAATGTCTGCCGCCACCGCGGCGCCACGCTGCTGAGGGAGGCGAGCGGACGCTGCCGTCTGGCGGTCTGCCCCTATCATGCCTGGAGCTACGATCTCCAGGGCAAGCTGATCAGGACGCCGAGCTTCGGCGAGGAAGCGACGTTCGACCGCTCTGCCTTTGGGTTGCTGCCGGTCGCGGTCGATACCTGGGGCGGGCTGGTGTTCGTGCGGATTTCCGCCGACGGCCCGAGCCTCTTGGAATGGCTCGGCTCGATCCCGGCGCTCGCCGAGCCTTTCGCCAACACCAGAGACCTCGACCTGCACGGCGATCGCATCGCTGTCGAAGGCGCCTGCAACTGGAAGGCCTATTGCGACAATACGGTCGAGGGCTACCATTTGCCCACCGTGCACAAGCGCCTGAACGCAGCGATCGACCGCGACAACACCTCGATCGTGTCGAAGGACGGCGGCCGGCTCGTCGTCTTCGACGTGACCTACGCGAGCGACGGCTCCGGCTTGCGCGGCGCCAAGGGCATCTGGTTCTATCGCTTCCCCGGCTTCCAGGGTGTGCTCGGCTCCCGCATCTTCAAGGCGGACAGGATCGAGCCCATTTCGCCGGGCCGGATGCGCTATTCGAACTGGTCCTGGTACCGCGGCCTCTCGCCGGCCGAGATCGAGGATTCGCAAGTCTGGTCGAAGCAGATCGCCGAGGAGGACATCGGCATCTGCGAGAGCGTCCAGCGGAACATGGAAACGGGCGTCTACACGACCGGCGT
>JANPDA010000257.1:0-16832 GCA_031431235.1 Hyphomicrobiaceae bacterium | reverse complement strand
GCTGTCGATCAGATCGAGCAGATAGGGATAGTCGATCTCGCCGATGTCAGGCTCATGGCGGCCCGGCACGCCCGCTATCTGGATATGCCGCACGATCGGCATCAGGCTCGTGAGACTCCGTGCGAGGCCGCCATCGGTCATCTGGCGATGATAGAGGTCGAGTTGCAGCCACAGATTGTCGCTCCCGACCGCTTCGATGATGCGGCGCGCCTCCTCGGCATTCGTCAGGAAGTAGCCGGGCAAGTCGATCGGATTGATCGGCTCGATCATGAGCCCGACCCGTGCGCGTGCGGCTTCGCTCGTGGCCCATCTCAGATTGGCGAGATAGGTCGCCTCGGCTTCCTCGAGCTCGAGCCCTGCAGGCATGCAGCCGGCCATCACATGGAGCCGGGGGCAGCCGAGCGTCCCGGCATAGCCGAGCGCCAGCTCGAGGCTCGCCGCGAACGCGTCGCGCCGGCCGGGCAGGATGGCGAGACCGCTTTCGCCCGCATCGCGGTCGCCCGCCGGCAGGTTGAACAGGGCCTGCTGCAGACGGTTGCGATCGAGCAGCTCCCGGATCACGGTTGCGGGATGCTCATAGGGCGAGAAGTACTCGACCGCCTCGAAGCCTGCGCTCGCTGCCGCCGCGAACCGGTCGAGGAACGGCAGCTCGGTGAAGAGCATGCTCAGATTTGCGGCAAGCCTCGGCATCTCCTTTGCACCTTTTCCCCTCAGCGGGCCTTGGCCTCGATGTCGAGCCAGCCGAAGGCGGTCGTCACCGCCCGGTCGCCTGCCCGCAGCAGCACTGTGGTCGTCGCCGATTCGACGATGGCCGGACCGGCGATCACCTGGCCTGCTGCCAGCGCATCGAATGAATGGACCGGGACCTCCTGCCAGCCGCCCAGATGCACGCGCCGGCTACCAACTGGTGGTATGGCGCGACGCGACGCGATGCTCGGCTCCTCCGGTAGCGAGGGCAATTCGCCGACCGCGGCGACCCGCGCGTTGACGAGCACCGGCTCCTGGTCCCTGAGACAATAGGTGTAAAGCTGCTCATGACGCCGGTGGAAAGCATCCGCCATCTGGGCGGCGACGTCGGGGCCAGCCAGATCGATGCCATCGAGGGGCACATTCACCTCGAAGATCTGCTCGCCATAGCGCATGTCGGCCGATCGCAGCATGCGCACCGGCCCGTTGAAGTCGGCCGCCGCCAGCCGCGCCCGGCCTTCCGATTCCATCTCGCCAAAGAGCGCGCGCAACCGCCCGGCATCGAGCCGGCTTGCCCCGCCGATGTGGGTCCGCGCGATCTCGTAGCGCAGGTCGGATGCGAGCATGCCCCACGCCGAGAGGACGGAAGCGAGCCGCGGCACGATCACGCGCCGCAGGTCGAGCTGGCGCGCCACGTCCGTCACATGCAAGCCTGCCGCTCCTCCGAATGAGAGGATCGCGAACTTGCGTGGGTCGACGCCACGCCGGACCGAGACCAGCCTGATGCCGTCGGCCATCCGGGTGTTGATGATGCGGTGGATGCCCTCGGCGGCCGTCATGCGGTCGACCTTCAGCGTTGCCGCCAGCCGATCGACCGCCGCTTCCGCCGCCGCGCGATCAAGCCGAGCACGGCCGCCCAGGAAACTGTCTGGATCGAGGAAGCCGAGCACGAGGTTGGCATCGGTGACCGTCGCCAGCGTGCCGCCGCGCCCATAGCAGGCCGGGCCCGGATTGGCGCCCGCGCTTTCCGGCCCCACATGCAGCACACCGCCCGCATCGACACGGGCGATCGAGCCGCCACCCGCGCCAATGCTGGCGATGTCGAGGCTCTGCAGGGCGACCCGCTGCCCGCCGAGACGCCGGTCCGAGCTGATGGCCGCCTCGCCCCCCGCGATCAGCGAGATGTCGGTCGAGGTTCCCCCCATATCGAAGGGGATGAGGTCGCCATGGCCCATCAGCCGAGCGGCATAGCGGCTGCCGGCAACCCCGCCCGCTGGCCCCGACAGCACGCATCCCGCCGCGAGCCTGACGGCCTCGGCGATCGTCGAGACGCCGCCATGGGAATGGATGATCAGCACCGGCGAACGGTAGCCGGCCTCGCGCAGGCGCTGCTCCAATCGGGTCAGGTAGCGCTCGAGCGCAGGCCCCACATAGGCGTTGACGACTGTCGTGCAGACGCGGTCGTACTCCTTGATCTGTGGCAGCACCTCGGCCGAGAGCGAGACATACACAGATGGCATTGCCGCACGAACGGCGGCCGCAGTCGCCTGCTCGTGGCTGGCGTCGCGCCAGCTGTGCAGGTAGCAGATGGCGACGGCTTCGACTTGCTCGCCCGCGAGCGCATCGATGGCCGCGGCGAGCGAGGCCGGATCGAGCGCGACCTCGACCCGTCCGTCCGCCCGCATGCGCTCGCGCACGCCGAGCCGGCGATGACGCGGCACCAGCTGCTCTGGCGGGGCAATGCGCAGGTTGTAGCG
The DNA here is from genome assembly GCA_031431235.1 of Hyphomicrobiaceae bacterium. Taxonomy (GTDB): domain Bacteria; phylum Pseudomonadota; class Alphaproteobacteria; order Rhizobiales; family Hyphomicrobiaceae; genus JANNSW01. The sequence goes on along the minus strand of JANPDA010000257.1, from coordinate 14,388 downwards.
GTCGTCCTTCAGGCCTTCGCGCATCTCCAGGATGTCGCGATGGCCCTCGGTCGTGAGCAGCCCGACCTTGGCGCCCTTCTGCTCCAGCAGGGCGTTGGTCGCGACGGTGGTGCCATGCACCATGCGGGAGGTGCGTGCGAGCAACTGCGCGGGCTCCAGGCCCAGCATCGCAGCCAGCAAGCCGAGCCCCTCCATGACGCCGAGCGACTGATCGGCGGGCGTGGATGCGGACTTGGCAAGCGTCACCTCGCCCGTCTCGTCGACGGCGACGAGATCGGTGAACGTGCCGCCGACGTCGATCCCGATGCGGTACATCGCTCAGTCCTCCCCAGACGCGACGAAGCCCTGCTGCCGGTCGTGCATTCTCGCCTGGCTTTCGCGCTTTTCCGGTGGGCCCCAGCCCCCGCCGCCGCCCGAATGGGCGTGCAGCACGACGCCGGGCTCGAGCACGATGCCGACCTCCTTGGTCTTCAGTGGCCGGTCCGCCGCGCCGGCAACCGCCAGCCAGTAGTGGTGAGGCACACCATCCTTGCCCCCGAGCAGTCCACAGGCGCCATGCCGGATGCCGTCGCCCGCCGTGTTGCCCACGGCCGCCGCCGCCGTCTCGATCGCCAGCTCGAGCTCGACACCCGGCCCGCCGCGGAAGCGCCCATCCCCGCCACTATCGGTCCGGAACTCGTGCCGGCGGAAGAACAAGGGAAAGCGCACCTCCTGCACCTCCAGACTACCAAACTTGATGCCGCCGGCCGCCTGCCATTCCCCCGCGCCCGGCCAGCCGTCGCCGGCGGGCGAGGCGCCCCCGCCCGGGCGCGCCTGGAACAGATGCCAGATGAAGGGTTTGTGCGTTCGCGGATCGATACCCTGGATGGCGATGCGGAACCGCCGTCCCCAGCCTGCCATCACCCGATCGGGGCATGCCGGCGCCAGCGCCCGCATGATCGCCTCGATGATCTCCTGGCCGCAATGGTTGGTGCAGAGCGTGACGGGCGCGCCGGGCTTGGGCCAGACGATCGTGCCCTCTTTCAGCGTTACCTTCAGCGGCCGGAACGCACCATCGTTCTTGGCGGTATCGGGGTCGATCAGGTAGGCGAGCGCGACCACGACCGCGGACTGCGTATTGGCATAGGACGAGTTGACGAAGCCGCGCACTTGCGGATGGCTGTCGGAGAGGTCGACCTCCAGATCGCTGCCGCGCTTGGTCACGCGGGCGCGGATATGGATGTCGTCGACGCCGTGGCCGTCGTCGTCGAGGAAGGCTTCGCCCTCGTAGACGCCGTCCTGCCAGCCGGCGATCACCGCGCGGACCTGACGCTCGGAGCCGTCGAGCACGGCTTCGATCGCAGCATGTGCTGTGGGCGACCCGAATTCGCCCAGCAGCTCGCCGAGCCGGCGCTCGCCAACACGGGCCGAGCCGATCATGGCCGCCAGATCACCGCGGAAGTCGCGCGGGTGGCGCACGTTGAGGACGATCATCTCGTAGACGTCCTCGCGCCGGACGTCCGCGTCGTAGAGCTTCAAAGGTGGAATCCGGATGCCCTCCTGGAAGATCTCCGTCGCCGCCGCGTTGTAGGCGCCGTGCGTCGCCCCGCCGATGTCGCTCTGGTGCGAGCGATTGATCGACCAGAACACGTGCCGCTCGCCATCGAACACCGGCACGAACACGGTCAGGTCCGGCAAATGGTTGCCGCCGCGGTAGGGGTCGTTCAGCAGATAGACGTCGCCGGGCCGGATCGAGCCCTCGAACATCTCCTGCACCGAGCGGGCGGCAAAGGGCAGCGCGCCCACATGAATTGGCACATGCTCGGCCTGGGCGATGAGGCGGCCCTTGGGGTCGCAGAGCGCGGTCGAGAAGTCGCGGCTGGAGTTGAGGATCTGCGAGTACGCCGTGCGCAGCATCGCTTCCCCCATCTCCTCCACGATCGAGCGCAGCCGGTGCTGGACGACGGAGACGGTGATCGGGTCGACGGTTGATGTGGTATGGGCGGTCGCTGCGGTCATGTTGATGGCCAATCCGTGTGATCGTTCGTAGTCGGGGAATGGGCAGGCCAAGCTCCGCCAAGCATCCTCGTACCCGTTTTCCCGGTGCACATGACGGCGACTGCCCAATGCGATACTGGCCAGCCGAGGCCGGCAATCGACCGGGATGTCGGATTGGTGGATGATGAAGCGTAGGTCGAACCCGGCAACTCCCGAGTGGAGCTTTTGAATTTGATGTTTGCTCGGGCGCGCGCTGCCTGGGGATGCAAACGTCGGATCTGGACCACTAGTTCAGCTCCCGCGCCGGTGGCGGCGTGTCCTTGGACTCGCTCTCCACCTCGCCGTCCTCCTCGGTGTCGGCATGGCCCGCAACCGCATAGCGACCGCCGAGCCAGCGTCCGAGGTCGATGTCGGCGCAGCGCTTCGAGCAGAATGGACGCAACGCCAACACGGTCGGCTTGCCGCAGATCGGGCACTTGGCGCCTCGATCGCGCTCGGCGTCGTTGCTACTCGGCATCGGCCTCGCCGAATTTCAGCCAATTGAAGTAGACCGGCATGCCCTCTTTCACCAGCAGCTGCACGACTTCGGAGAGCGGCAGGCCCACCACATTGGTGTAGGAGCCGACCAGCTTCTGCACGAACGTGCCGGCGAGGCCCTGGATCGCGTAGCCGCCGGCCTTGCCCCGCCATTCGCGGGACGCGATATAGCTGTCGATCTCTTCCGAGGAGAGCCGCTTGAAGCGCACGCGCGTCATCACGACGAGCTTCTTCACCTGATCGTCGGGTGTGATCAGATGTACCGCCGTGAAGACCCGGTGGGAGCGTCCCGACAACAGCTGCAGGGAGGCGACCGCCTCCTCGACGAACTGGGGCTTGACCAGGATCCTGCGTCCATGCGCCACCACCGTATCAGCGGCAAGAATGTAGGCGTCCGCCAGATCGGCGTCGTTCTTCATCAGCTCGCGCGCACCCTCGGCCTTCTCGCGGGCGACGCGGACCGCGTAGGCACGCGGCATCTCCCCCTTGCCCGGGGTTTCGTCGATCGAGGCGGGGCGCAGCGCATCTGGCTCGATCCCGACCTGGGCGAGCAAGGCCAAGCGGCGCGGGCTTGCGCTCGCGAGCACGAGCTTGGGGCGCAACTCCGCGCGCCGGCCCGTCGGCTTCGAGCGGGCACGCATCCGCCGCAGCGTCTCGCCGCGCGAGCTGTCCGGCCTACTTGAAACGATAGGTGATGCGTCCCTTGGTGAGGTCATAAGGCGTCATCTCGACGTGGACTTTGTCCCCGGCGAGGACACGAATGCGGTTCTTGCGCATCTTGCCGGCTGTATGCGCGATGACCTCGTGCCCATTCTCGAGCTTCACGCGGAAGGTCGCATTCGGCAGGAGCTCGGTGACGACGCCTGGAAATTCGAGCAGCTCTTCTTTCGCCATATCTCCTCGGAGGGGTTGTTGTGCGGTGGGGGACAATGGCCATGTCGGGCGGCAAAATCAAGTACGACCGCCGTGGCACAGCGAGCTACCCAGCGATGAGCTGATATGCTAGGGTATCGGCATGCCGAGCACAAACTCGAGACTCGAAGTCCTGTTCGACAAGGTTCGCACGCTGCCGGAGCCGCAGCAGGATTTGATTGCCGACGCGCTTGCCGATCTCACCGCCGATCAGGCCTACCAACTTTCCGAGGCCGAGCTCGCGATCCTCGAACCCGAGCTTGCCGGCGCACGACGTGGTGAGTTCGCACTCCAGACGGACGTCGACGCCGTGTTGAACACCCCATGGGTCGAGCCGCGCAGTCCGTGAGTCACGATGAAGCTCGAGTTCCGGCCTCGTGCGGTTGCCGACCTTGCGGAGATCCGCGACTACCTCCTCGCGCACGCAGACTCCGCCGCGGCCGATCGTGTGCGTCGGCATCTGCGGCAGCGATTTGATACCCTGAAGCGGCGACCGTCGCTCGGGATTGTGAGCAGCCGATCCGACATTCGCATTCTCAGCCCGCAAAAATACCCGTACCGTATCTACTTCACAGTGATCGAGAAGACGGTCATCGTCCTGCATGTCAGGCACACCGCGCGCGATCTGCCAAAACTCGATGAGTTGTAACAGATCCTCCCCTTCCTTGCCGTGGTGACAGCGAGCCCCACAACCCAACAAGCGCTACGATCAGAGGCGTTCGGCGCCAATAGACCGATCGGGTCGAACGGAAGTGAGTCAGCGCTGCTTCTTCTGGCGCTTGCGCTTTGCGCGGCGGCGGGCGAGGAGGGCGGCCTCGCGGCGGGGATCGGCGCTACCTTCGCCCGCCGGCGCCGGTTCGCTGGAAGTTGCAAGCAGCACCCGCCGCTCGGCCAGCACCTGGCCGAGGAAGGAGAACACCAGCTCGCCGTTCTGGTTGAAGCCCTCGTTCTCGCTGAACACCAGGCCCCAGTCGGGTTTGGATTTCAAGTCGCGCTTTCCAGTCGTACGCGAGCGATAACGGATGGTGTCGCCCACCATCACCGGCTTCAGCCAGCGCAACTGCTTGAAGCCCGGCGAAGGTCCGGGCTTGGCGACTGGCTCCCCGCGCCCGGCCATTGCCTTGGCCACCCGCTGCTGGTAGGCGACCATCAGCTTCATCCAGACCGCCGCCGTATGCCAGCCAGAGGCACACAGCCCGCCGAACAGGGAGGCTTTGGCCGCCGCCTCGTCGAGGTGGAAGGGTTGCGGATCGTAGGCGAGCGCAAAGGCGCGGATCGCCTCGGCCGTGAAGGTGCTGCTGCCGAACTCGTGCTCGTCGCCGGCCTCGTGGTCCTCGTAGAACTTCGTCATCGTGACCTCGCCTGTTTGCGCCCTGCCGCAGGCGCCGGCTCCAGGCTCGCCCGCGTGGCCAGCAGCTGCAGGCCGTCCCAGGTCATCACCACCTCGCCCTTGCCGTTCCTCACCTCATAGAGCACCCGCAGGATACCGACGCCCGGCCGGCTCCGGGAGAGGCGGGCCTCCGTCACCTTCATGCGCGCGCTGATGGTATCGCCGACCAGCACCGGCTTCAGCCAGCGCACCTCCTCGAGCCCGGGCGAGCCCAAACTCGCGGTGTCCTTCAGCAACCCGTCGCAGAGCAGCCGCATCAGCATTGCGCAACTATGCCAGCCCGATGCGGCGAGGCCACCCAGCAGCGAAGCCTTCGCCGCCGCTTCGTCCAAATGAAAGGGTTGCGGATCGAATTCGCGCGCGAACGCGATCACCTCCTCGGCGGTCACGAGCTTTTGCCCGAGCTCGCGCTCGTGCCCGACCGGGAAATCCTCATAGGCGAGCATGGCGGTGGCTCACTGGCACTGGGCTGCTCGTGTCCGGCCGATCTACCCCCGAGCCGGCGCTCCTGGCAATCCCGCCTCGGCGGGCAACAGCTGCCACATCCGCATCTGACAAATGCTCGCGCGTGAGACGACATCCACCCTCCCGCACGGCTCCAAACAATAGTCCGCTGGCGACATTACCAAAATATCACCTCATTTGGCAGTCCGGCGCCAGTATCCATGCGTTAGTCCCTTCATTCCGCCTGATTTTCGCGCCCATCTGAGGCGGTGTTTTCCTTCACTCATGCCATCTTCAAGGAGGCATCACCACGATGCATGTCATGTCGCTGATAGGCGCGGCAACACTGCTTGCTGCCGCCACTGTCACACTGCCGGCAGCCGCTAGCGCTGCTGCAGTCAAGCTGCAGGCCGAGCCGGGTCAGGCCGCGGTTGCTGCCAAGGGCACGCGCACCATCTATTTGCGCATTGGCCTCGAAGGCGCCGCCGGCGATACGGGCGCCTCGCGCATGCCCGTCAACGTCGCGATCGTGATCGACCGCTCGGGCTCGATGCAGTCCGAGGACAAGATCGGCAAGGCGCGCGAGGCCGCGATCATGGGCCTGTCGCGGCTCGGCAGCAGCGATATCGCCGCCGTCGTCGCCTACAACCACGAGGTCGAGTTGTTGGCTCCGGCCAGCAAGGTGACGGATCACGGTGCGCTCGAGCGCCTGATCGCCCAGCTCACCGCCAATGGCAACACCGCCCTCTACGCCGGCACCGACCAGGGCATCCGCGAGGTCGAGAAGTTCATTGCACGTGACAAGGTCAACCGGGTGATCCTGATCTCCGATGGTCTGGCCAATGTGGGTCCTTCGAGCCCCGAGGAGCTTGCCGCGCTCGGCCGGCGGGCCGGCAGCAAGGGCATCTCGGTGACGACGATCGGCCTGGGCCTGGGCTACAACGAGGACCTGATGGCCAAGCTCGCCTACAATTCCGACGGCAACCACGCTTTCGCCGAGACCGGCGACGACCTGGTCCGGATCTTCAACAGCGAGTTCGGCGACGTGCTCTCGGTCGCCGCCAGCGAGATCATCATTCACATCGAGTGCCGCGCAGGCTGGAAGCCGATCCGCATGCTCGGCCGCGAGGCCGAGATCAAGGGCCAGAGCGTCACCGCGCGCTTGAACCAGCTCTATGGCAAGCAGCAGAAGTACCTGCTGCTTGAGGTCGAGGTACCCGAAGGTGCCACCGTGGGTGAGGCCGATGTCGCCGATGTGCGGTTGAGCTATCTCGGCAAGGGCGAGACGACGCCCACCGAGGCGAGCGCGGGCATCAAGGTCCGCGTGACCGAGAAAACCGAGGAAGCCAACGCCAGCATCAATGAGCCGGTGATGACCGACGTCGCAGTGCAGGTCTCCAATGAGCGCAACGAGCAGGCGGTGGAGCTGCGCGACAAGGGCGATGTCAAGGCGGCGAAAAAGTTGCTCGAGGAGAATGCCGCCTATCTGAAGGATGCAGCTGGTCGGCTCGGCGGCGCGGCGGCCGGCGTGCTGAACGGCGTGGCAGCGAGCGCCGAAAGTCAGGCCGCCGCCCTCGACGACGAGGCGCAATGGGGCAAGACCCGCAAGGCCATGCGCGCCGACCAGCACAAGACCAAGTCGCAGCAGTCCTATTGACGGGACATTGCGGACGGGGCGACCTGCCGGTCGCCCCCCTTTCACGCCCCGTACAGCAGCGGGAACTCCGGACCCGACAGCGGATCGCCGGATTGGAGCTGCACGTCGCGCATCGGCGGCGAGGTGACTTTGCCCGCCTCGCGGAAGAAGCTTGCCCCATCGCCCACCATCCGCAGCGAGAACGCGCGCCGGCGAGATGCCTTCGAGGTGTTGGCGGGCGCGCCATGCAGCGTCGTATACTGGAAGGCGACGGCATCGCCCGGCTCGAGCGCCCAGCCGAGGATCTCGAACTTGTCGCGGTTGGCCTCGATATCGGGCACCGCATCGCGGCTGTCACCCTCGTTCAGCGCCGTCTTGTTGAAACGCTCGGGGCGGTAATCCTTGCCCCAGAGATGGGAGCCGCCGACGAATTCGACGGCGCGCTCGCGCGGCACGGAATCGAGGGGAATCCAGAGGCTGCAGGTCTGCTCGGCCTTGACGCAGTAATAGGGCGCGTCCTGGTGCCAGGGTGTGGGCACGTCGGCGCCCGGCTCCTTGACGAGGACGTGCTCGTGGAAGAGGCGCACCGAGCGCGAGCGCATCAGGCGGGCGGCGACGGCGGCAGCCGGCGAGTTGAGGATGAACTGCTCGAACTCGGGGATCCGCCCCCAATTGCAGAAGTCGCCGAAAAAACGCCCGCCGCCCTTGCCGTCGTAGATGCGGGCGTCCGTGCTCGGGCTCGCGATGTTCTTCTCGATGCCGGCGGCGAGCAGATCGACCCAGTCAGTGAACAGGCCGCGCATCGCGACCGCGCCGTCCGCCTCGAAGGCGGCCACTTGCGCCTCGCTCACGGCTGCGGCAGCCCCGTTTCGCAACATCGCACAACCTCGAGAAAAATTTTCTAGTCCAAGCGCTGCAAATCACCATCGCACCAATCGCCAGGCATTGGAAGTCGAGTAGATTCGAGCTGCGGCGTCCCCCCGCTCGGTTCCTGTTGCGTCTGCTGGCGCCTGCCGGTATAAGCCGCCATCCGAGCCGCCCGGCGGGGCATGCCGTGGCGGCTCAGAACGCTTTGGCGATGGGCTATGGCCGATCGCACCCAATCCAAGGAGAGCAAAATGCCCAAGCTCAAAACCAAGAGCGGCGTGAAGAAGCGCTTCAAAGTGACCGGGACCGGCAAGGTCAAGGTGCAGGCCCGCGGCAAGCGGCACGGCATGATCAAGCGGACGGCGAAGTTCATCCGCAATGCGCGCGGCACCATGGTGCTGTCCGATGAGGATACCAAGCGCATCAAGCAGTTCATGCCTTACGCCCGCAAGGCGAGGAAGCGGCGGAGAGTTGTCGCCCTCGCCCCGACCGCAGCCCAATAGCCACGATCACGACGGAGCACTCCCATGGCACGCGTCAAGCGCGGCGTTACCGCACACGCCAAGCACAAGAAGGTCCTGAAAGCCGCGAAGGGCCATTTCGGCCGCCGCAAGAATGCGATCAAGACCGCCCGCCAGTCGGTCGAGAAGGCCGGCCAATACGCCTATATCGGGCGCAAGCAGAAGAAGCGGAATTTCCGCTCGCTCTGGATCCAGCGCATCAACGCCGCCGTCCGCGAGGCGGGCATGACCTATGGCGTCTTCATCCATGGCCTGACGAAAGCCGGCATCACCATCGACCGCAAGATGCTCGCCGACATCGCCATGAAGGAGCCCGATGCCTTCAAGACGATCATCGAGCAGGCCAAGGGCGCGGTTGCCCAGGCGGCCTGAGGGCGGCTCTTCATCTGCTCCTGTGGACCCGTCATCCCGGACACCGCGAAGCAGTGATCCGGGATCCTGGCCGATGGCATCAGTCGCGTGACAGAGATCCCGGCTCGCGTGCCGGAACCGAGGCAGCAACCCGCATCCCAGCCGAGGCCGGCACCTGGCCGGGATGACGGGTACATGGATCGCGATAGCTTGCCATGACCGACCTACCGACCCTCCAATCCTCCCTCCTCGCCGAGATCGCCGCCGCGGCCGATCTGAAGGCGCTCGACGACGTGCGCGTCGCGGCGCTCGGCAAGAAGGGGCGCGTCGCTGAGCTGATGCAGCAGCTCGGCAAGCTGGCGCCCGAGGAGAGGAAGAGTTTTGGCCAATCGGTCAATGGCTTGCGCGACCGGGTGACGGCAGCGCTGGAGTCCCGCAAGGCTTCACTCGGCGACGCGGCGCTGGAATCCCGGCTTGCCGCCGAGACGGCCGACGTGACGCTGCCGGTGCGTCCCGGTCCGCTCGCCGAAGGTCGCATTCATCCGGTCTCGCAAGTGTGGGACGAGGTCTGCGAGATTTTCGGCGACATGGGCTTCTCGATCGCGGAAGGCCCCGACCTCGAGACCGACGACTTGAACTTCACCAAGCTCAACATCCCCCCCGAGCACCCCGCTCGCCAGGAGCACGACACCTTCTACCTCAAGGAGAAGCCCGACGGCTCGCGGATGGTGCTGCGCACGCATACGAGCCCGGTGCAGATCCGGACGATGCTGCGCGAGAAACCGCCGATCCGGATCATCGCGCCGGGTCGCGTCTACCGCATGGACAGCGACCAGACGCATACGCCGATGTTCCACCAGATCGAGGGTCTCGTCATCGACGAGACGACCCATATGGGCCACTTGAAATGGTGCCTCACGGAGTTCGCCAAGGCGTTCTTCGAGGTGGATGAGGTGAAGATGCGTTTCCGCGCCTCCCACTTCCCCTTCACCGAGCCCTCGATGGAGGTCGACATCGGGGCGGAGGCGATCGGCAAGCCCGGCAAATGGCTGGAGATCCTGGGCTGCGGCATGGTGCATCCCAACGTGCTCGCGAATTGCGGGCTGGACCCCGAGAAGTACCAGGGCTGGGCCTTCGGCATGGGCCTCGATCGCATCGCCATGCTGAAGTATGGCATCCCCGATCTGCGCGCGATGTTCTCGGCCGACCTGCGCTGGCTGAGGCACTACGGCTTCGCCCCCCTCGACGTGCCGACGCTGGCTGGCGGGCTGAGCCAGTAACGTAGGCCGGCGCTGAGGCTGGCGAAGCCGGCCGAAGCCCAGCGCCCGGCAAGCTGGGCATCGCGAAGGGCTCAGCCCAGACTACAACCCGACCCCTTCCCGTGCCCGAGCCGCTCAGCCAGGAACGGCAGCAGCACCTCGAGTTGCGCCCGCAAGGTCCATGGCGGATTGATCGCCAGTAGCCCGCAGCCGTTGAGCACTCCCGGATCGACCGGCGCGCGGATATGCAGCTCGATCCGCAGCGATTTCGCGAGACCAAGCCCCTCGATCCGGCGAAAGAAGGCATTCGGCTGCGCCAGATCCTTGACCGGATACCAGACGAGATACGTACCCGTGCCGAAGCGGCGAGCCGCACCCTCGAGCTCGGCCGCGATCCGATCGAATTCGTCCTTCTCCTCATAGGGCGGATCGATCAGGACGAGCCCGCGCCGCTCGGGCGGCGGAATGAGGCTCCTCAGCGCAACCAACCCGTCTTCGCAGAAGACTTTTGCCCGCTTGTCGCGCCCGACGAGCGCGCGCAGCGCCGCGCAGTCCTCGGGATGCTTCTCGACCAGCATCAGCCGGTCGGCATGCCGCAAGAGCCGAAGCGCAAGCCCCGCCGAGCCGGGATAGCGCTGCAAAGCCCCGTCCGGATTGGCGGCCCGGACACAATCGAGATAGGGCGCGAGAAGACCTTCGATCTCAGCGGGAAGCGGCGGCGCATCGCCCCCGATGATCCGCCCGATCCCGCCCCGCCATTCCCCAGTCTTCCCCGCCTCGATGCCGGCGAGGTCCGTCAATCCCGTGCCGGCATGACTGTCGATCACCCGGAACGGCGTGTCCTTCCCCTTCAGATGCACGATCGCGAGCGTGAGCACCGCGTGCTTCAGCACGTCACCGAAATTGCCGGCGTGATAGGCGTGGCGGTAGTTCATCGCGCGGCGATCAGAGAAATGGTGCTGCCGAGAGGAATTGAACCTCCGACCCCAGCCTTACCAAGGATGTGCTCTACCCCTGAGCTACGGCAGCATCAGCCCCCTCGAAGCGGGGCAAACTCGGGCGCGCCCGTCATGCCACGCCTCGCCCCGGGGTGCAAGCCGGTTCCATCGTGAGAAACGTCAGGCGTCCGCGAGCCCAGCGATCGTCTCGCGCAATTCGGCGATGCCGGTCCCCTTCTCGGATGAGGTTGCGAGCACCACCGGGAAGGCGGCGGGGCGGCGCGCGATCCGGGCTGTAGCCGCGGCCAGGGCCGGCGCAACGTCGGACGGCTTCAGCTTGTCGATCTTGGTCAGCACCAGCTGGTAGGAGACGGCCGCCTCGTCGAGGAGCACGAGCGTCTCCTCGTCATTCTCCTTGATGCCGTGACGGCTGTCGATCAGCACCATCACCCGGCGCAGCGACCGGCGGCCGCGCAGATAGTCGAAGATCAGCTTGGTCCATTGATCGACCAACCGCTTCGGCGCACTGGCAAAGCCATAGCCGGGCATATCGACGATATTGAGCTGGCAACCCTGGGCGACGAAGTAGTTGAGCTCTTGCGTGCGGCCGGGTGTGTTGGACGTTCGCGCGAGGCCGCGAGCGCCCAGCGCCGCATTGATCAGGCTCGACTTGCCGACATTGGAGCGCCCGGCAAAGGCGAGCTCCGGCGTCGCGCCCTCGGGCAGCTGGTCGATCGCGACCACGCCCTTCAGGAACCGCCACGGCAGGCGCGCGAAGGCTTCGCCGCGCTCGTGCAGCATGACGGTTTCAGGCTGCTCCTCGCCCGCCATCAGGACTTCTTCGAGGCTGCCCCGCCCCCCAGCAGCCGCAGTATCCAGCCGAAGTCCTCGCGCAGATTGTCCAACAGCTTCACCTCGACACCGTGGCGCGACATGATCCACCACTGCTGAGCGATCGTGAGGGAATTGCTCCAGGCCCAATAGATCACGAGCCCGACGGGGAACGAGCCCAGCATGAAGGTGAAGATCAATGGCATCCAGGCGAACATGCGTGCCTGCACTGGATCGGGGGGCGGCGGATTGAGCTTCATTTGCAGCCACATGGTGACGCCCATGATGAGCGGCCAGATGCCGAGCATGAGAAGATGCGGTGGCTGCCAGGGAATGAGACCGAACAGATTGAACAGCGAGGTCGGATCGGGCGCGGACAGATCATGGATCCAGCCAAAGAATGGCGCATGCCGCATTTCCAGCGTGAGATAGAGGACTTTGTACAGCGCGAAGAAGACCGGAATCTGGATGAACACCGGCAGACAGCCCGACAGCGGGTTGACTTTCTCCTTCTTGTAGAGCGCCATCATCTCCTGCTGCTGGCGAACCTTGTCATCCTTGAAGCGCTCCTGGAGCTTCTGCACTTCGGGCTGCAGCTTCTTCATCTTGCTCATCGAGGCAAAGGAGCGATTGGCGATCGGGAACATCGCCGCCTTGACGAAAACGGTGACGATCAGGATCGTCACTCCGAAGTTGCCAACGTACTTGTGGATGAAGTCGATCAGGTAGAACAGCGGCCGGGTGATGAAATAGAACCAGCCCCAGTCGATCAACAGCTCGAACTTCTCGATCCCGAGCGCATTCTGGTAGTTATCGATCAGGCCGACGCGCTTGGCGCCGGCGAACAGGTGGCTCTTGACCCGCGCGGTCGCACCCGGCGCGATGGCAACGCTCGGCTGGATGTAGTCGGTCTGATAGGAGACGCTGGGCTCGGCGAAGCGCTTGAAGCTGGCGGTATAGTCGCTGTCCTGCGGGGGAACGAGCACGGCGGCCCAGTATTTGTCGGTGATGCCGAGCCAACCGGTCTTGCCCTTGAACTGCTGGTCGCCGTCGTCGTGGAGATTGCTGTAGGTCCATTCCTCGAGGCCCGCTTCGCCCAGCACCCCGATCGGTCCCTCGTGCAGGATGAAGAGGCCTTCGACTTTCGGCTCGCCATGGCGCGAGATCAGCGCATATGGGTTGAGGCTGATCGCTGTGGAGCCCTTGTTCCCGACCGCATCCTCGACGGTGAACATATAGTCCTTGTCGACGGCGATGGTGCGCGTAAAGACGAGCCCGGCGCCATTGTCGAAGGTGAGCGTGACCGGGCTCACGGGCGTCAGCTTCGCACCAGCCGCGACCTGCCAGAGCGTGCTCGCATCAGGTAGCCTCGCGCCATTGCCGCCCGACCAGCCATATTCGGCGTAGTAGGCTCCGCTGGTGCCCGACGGCGCAAACAGGACGACCTCGGGACTGTTGCGCGCGGTCGTCTCCTTGTAGCCGTGCAGCACCAGATCATCGATCCGCCCGCCCTTCAGCGAAAGCGAGCCCGTGAGCGAGGGTGTCTCGATCGGGATGCGCGGAGCTTCCTTCAGCACCTCCTCGCGGGGCTTCACCGCGGTGATCGTCGCGGCCGGCCCACTCACACCTGGCTGTGGCGTCGAGGTCGCACCCGGCGTGCCCGCTTGTTGATCGGTCTGCTGGGCGAATCGCTCGCGACGCGCCTGCTCCTCGGCCACGCGCGGCCCCGCATAGAGGAATTGCCAAGCCACCAGCACCAGGATGGAGAGCGCGATCGCGAGAAAGAAGTTGCGGTTGTTGTTCTCGTCCATGCCAATGTCCGGAGGTTTCTGTCAGATGCGGCCGCCATCGGTGCCAGGCTCGCGGCCCGGGCGGTTGCTCTTGTCTCCACGCGGTCCGTGCGACCGGCGCGGCCCGTTAGCGCCGGGCGGCTCCTTATGGACCTTCCCGAGCGCCACACGCAAGTCGTTCTCGATCTGGTTGAACGCCCTGACGAGGGCTTGCTCGCGGGCGATCACGACGTAGTCGAAGCCCGGTTGCGCCAGCTCGATCGCGCCTCGCCGGATCGCATCCTTCAGTCGGCGGCGGATCCGGTTGCGCTTGACCGCATTGCCCAGCTTCTTGGTGACGGTCAATCCGAAGCGGGCTGGCCCGATGGTCTCGCCGTCGGGCACTGGCCGTAGCTTGGCCTCGATGACGAACGCGGGGCCCGCCCAGCGCGCCCCACCACGAACGGCGAGGAAATCCGCCCGACGCTTGATGGTCCGCAGCCCGCTCTGGCTCGTTCGGGCTGGCTCGGCGCCTGCCACATCTAGGCCGAGAGGCGCTTGCGCCCCTTGGCGCGCCGCCGCGCGAGCACCAGACGCCCGCCAACGGTTGCAGTGCGCGCGCGGAAGCCGTGCCGGCGTTTACGCACGAGCTTGGAGGGTTGAAAGGTTCTCTTCATCGCGGGTCCCTGCTGATCTGGGCAACGCCGTCGCGGCAGGCTGGAGGCCCGGTCGAAGCTGGCGTCGAGGAATTCGGATGGGCCGAGCTTATAGGAGCGCGCCCGATCGAAGTCAATTCGGCCCCGAGGAATCGAGAAGGGCGACCTGCCTGCCGCCCCTCCAGAGCATCCGTGACCCGTTCAGGTCACGCTCGTCCAGGTGCCGTCCTGGTTGCGGCAAGCGGTGCCGCGCATGGTCTGGGGCTGACCCTCGATGTAGATCGTGTGGGTGTAGTCGCG
>JANPDA010000256.1:0-19705 GCA_031431235.1 Hyphomicrobiaceae bacterium | reverse complement strand
GCTGCTGTTTTATATCGTAGTAGGTCTCATTGGATCGTTCGTCGGGAGCTTTCTGCTCGGTGCCCTGGGCATCACGCTGCCGATCCCCAATCCGCTGATCTCTCAGATCATCACCGCTGCCATCGGGGCGATCGTGCTCGTGCTGCTGGCCCGGCTGATTTCGTAGCGCCGAATTGGATGGTCGTTGGCCACGCCGCCGGACGTGTGCCGACTCCGCTGCTCAGAGCGTGAAGTCTGCCGCGTCGAGGTTGGCGCTATTGAAGCCCACGAGCACGATATTGTTGCCGGCGAATGCGATGATGGCACCGTTGGCACCGGTCGAGATCTGGTAAAAATGCCGATTCACGCCTTCGGACCCAACCCAAATCCCTGGACGTTTGGTCGCGATGGACGCATGGCACGTACGACACTCGATGATGTTGCGTGCGAGGCAGGTGTTCACGCGCAAAGCGCGCGTCCCGGGGATGGTCGACGCGATCATCAGCCAGGACGCCGGACACGAGGTGCGCAGCGCCGTGCGCGTGCTGCTGTCAGTTGTCGAGGGCACGCCGCTGGTTGCCGGCCAGGAGCGCATCCGCATCGATGACTTTCTCAGGGACGACATGCCCTGACCGGTGGGGGATGACGGGCGGGCATTTTTGATGTAGGGGCGTCAAATCCGCTCGCGCGCTGGTCAGGCAACCATGAGCTTCCTCGGCATCGATGTCGGCACCTCGTCGGTGAAGGCCGTCCTGATGGACGAGACGAGCCGTATCGTTGCCAGCGCGTCGAGCCCGCTCGCTGTCTCACGGCCACAAGCCGGCTGGTCGGAGCAGGATCCGGCCGATTGGATCGCGGCCACGGGATCGATCCTCGACCGGCTCTGCGCCGAGATTCCGGCCGCGTTCAATCATCTGCGCGGGGTCGGACTGTCAGGCCAGATGCACGGCGCGACGCTGCTCGATGCCGGCGACCGGCCGATCAGGCCGGCCATCCTCTGGAACGACGGACGGGCGGAAGCGGAGTGCGCGGAGCTCACGCAATGCGAGCCACGGTTTCTCTCGCTCGGCGGCAGTCTCGTGATGCCCGGTTTCACTGCGCCGAAGCTCGCCTGGATCAGGCGGCACGAGCCGGCGGCCTTCGACCGCGTGCGCAAGGTTCTCCTGCCGAAGGACTATGTGCGGCTTTGGCTTACCGGCGAGCACGCCTCCGATATGTCCGATGCCGCGGGCACGCTGTGGTTGGATGTGGCGAGGCGCGACTGGTCGGAGCCGTTGCTCGCGGCCACGGGCCTCACACGCGAGCACATGCCGCGGCTGTTCGAGGGCACCGAGCCGACGGGCGCTTTGCGAGGGGAGCTCGCCCGGCGGTGGGGCATCGATGGCGCGCCGGTCGTCGCCGGTGGCGGCGGGGACAACGCGGCCTCGGCTATCGGGATCGGCGCCGTCCGCCCGGGCGATGCCTTCGTCTCGCTCGGCACGTCGGGCGTGCTGTTCGTCTCCAACGCGCGTTTCTCCCCCAATACGGCGCGGGCGGTGCATGCCTTCTGCCATGCCTTGCCGGGAACCTGGCACCAGATGGGAGTGATCCTGTCCGCGACTGCGAGCCTCGAATGGCTCGCTGGCGTGACCGGCGCCGGCGCGGCAGAGCTCGTCGCGGAAGCCGAGCGCGCCGGGCCGCCCACGCCCGAGGCTCCTCTCTTTCTCCCCTATCTCGCCGGTGAGCGTACGCCGCACAATGATGCGGGAGCACGGGCAGCCTTCGTCGGCCTGGCGCAGGTCTCGGATCGCGGCACATTGGCAGCGGCCGTGCTCGAAGGCGTCGCTTTCGCGTTCGCGGACAGCCTCGATGCCTTGCGGGCCGCCGGAACGACACTGAGCCGTGCAACGGCGGTCGGCGGCGGCTCACGCTCGCTGCACTGGCTCGGGCTGATCTCGAGTGCGCTCGGCATTGCGATCGATGTCCCCGAGGACGGCGAGCTCGGAGCGGCATTCGGTGCCGCGCGGCTCGGGCGGATCGCAGCGGAGGGCGCCGACCCACTCGCAATCTGCGCACCGCCCCGGATCCGGGCCACGATCGAGCCCGATCCGGGCTTGGCGGAGATGCTCGCGCCAAGGCTCGGGCGCTGGCGGCAACTCTATCCACGCTTGAACGAGGTGCGTCCGACATGACCACAGGTTTCTTCGGCCGTGAGGCCCCGATCCCCTTCGAGGGTCCCGACAGCACCAGCGATCTCGCCTTTCGCTGGTACGATCGCAATCGCAAGGTCGGCGGCAAGCGGCTCGAGGACTTGCTACGCCCGGCTGCCTGCTACTGGCATTCCTTCGCCTGGCCAGGGCTCGACCCGTTCGGCGGCGAGACATTCCTGCGGCCCTGGCAGCAGCCGGGAGATCCAATGGTCCAGGCCCGTCTCAAGGCTGACGTTGCTTTCGAGATGTTCGGGCTGCTCGGCATACCATTCTTCACGTTCCATGATCGCGACGTCGTGCCCGAGGGCGGGAACTTCGCAGAGAGCGAGCGCAATCTCCGGACCATGGCTGAGCTGTTCCAGCACAAAATGGAGAGCTCGGAAGCACGTCTGCTCTGGGGCACGGCGAACCTGTTTTCCCATCGCCGCTACATGGCTGGCTCCGCCACCAATCCCGACCCGGACGTGTTCGCCTATGCCGCGGCGACCGTTGCGCTCTGCATGAACGTCACTCGGGACCTCGGAGGTGCCAACTACGTGCTCTGGGGTGGGCGCGAAGGCTATGAGACGTTGCTCAACACGGACATGAAACGGGAGATGGCGCAGGCCGGGCGCTTCCTCACTCTCGTCGTCGAGCACAAACACAAGACGGGCTTCAAGGGTACGATCCTGATCGAGCCCAAACCCAAGGAGCCGACCAAGCATCAGTACGATTTCGACGTCGCGACCGTGTTCGGCTTCCTGAAGGCGCATGGGCTCGAGAACGAGGTCAAAGTCAATATCGAGCAGAACCACGCCATCCTCGCCGGGCACAGCTTCGAGCACGAGATCGCGCTCGGCGTTGCGCTCGGCATCTTCGGCTCGCTCGACATCAACCGCGGCGACAGCCTCACCGGCTGGGACACAGACCAGTTCGCCATGAACGTGCCCGAGTTGGCGCTCGCCATGCACGAGCTGCTGAGAGGCGGCGGGTTCACCACGGGCGGCATGAATTTCGACGCCAAGATCCGGCGGCAGTCGATTGCGCCCGACGACCTGCTGCATGCCCATGTGCACTCGCTCGATGCGCTCGCACGCGCAACCATTGCGGCGCAGCGGATGCTGGAGGACGGCGCCATCGAACGGCACCGCGAGCAACGCTATCTGGGCTGGCACAGCACGGAAGCAAAGGCGATGCTCGAGGGCAGGAGGTCGCTTGCCGACATCGCCGCCCGCGTCGAGCGCGAAGGCCTCGAGCCGCAGCCCTGCTCGGGACGCCAGGAGATGCTCGAGGGGATCGTGAACCGCTATGTGTGAGGCGATCCCATGACCGAGCGTCGCGGTTGGCTCGCCCGCCTGCTCGGACGCGGGCAGGCGTCGCCTCGAGCTCCGCCCCGCGCCCCAGAGCCCATCCAGAGCCACTCGACCAGGAGACCACCCATGCCGGCCCGCACCATCAAAGGCCCCGCCATCTTCCTCGCCCAGTTTGCTGGGGACGCCGCTCCCTTCAACTCGCTCGGTTCGATCTGCAAATGGGCGGCATCGCTGGGCTACGAGGGTGTGCAGATCCCATCGTGGGATGGCCGGCTGTTCGACTTGAAGAAGGCCTCTGAAAGCAAGGGCTATTGCGACGAGGTGAAGGGCGTCGCTGCCTCCCACGGCCTCGCCATCACCGAGCTGTCGACCCATCTGCAGGGTCAGCTCGTGGCTGTGCACCCGGCCTATGATGCGGCTTTCGACGGGTTCGCGGCGCCGGAGGTGCGGGGCAATCCGAAGGCGCGCGCCGAATGGGCGGTCGATCAGCTCATGCGCGCGGCGAAGGCCTCGCACCATCTCGGGCTGAAAGCCCATGTGACCTTCTCGGGCGCGCTCGCCTGGCCCTACGTCTATCCCTGGCCGCAGCGGCCGGCCGGCCTGATCGAGACCGCGTTCGACGAGCTGGCGCGCCGCTGGACACCAATCCTGAACGCGTTCGACGCTGTCGGGATCGACCTCTGCTACGAGATCCATCCGGGTGAGGACCTGCACGACGGCGCGACGTTCGAGATGTTCCTCGAGCGCGTCCGCAACCATCCGCGCTGCAACATGCTCTATGATCCGAGCCACTACGTGCTGCAGGCACTCGACTACCTCGCCCACATCGACATCTACCATTCGCGCATCAAGATGTTCCATGTGAAGGACGCCGAGCTCAATCCCAACGGCCGGGTCGGGGTCTATGGCGGCTACCAGAGCTGGGTCGATCGGGCCGGACGGTTCCGCTCGCTCGGCGACGGCCAGGTCGATTTCTCGAGCATCTTCTCCAAGCTGACCGCGCACGGCTATGACGGCTGGGCGGTGCTCGAATGGGAATGCTGCCTGAAGCATCCCGAGGACGGCGCCCGCGAGGGCTCGGAGTTCATCAGGCGCCACATCATCCGCGTGACAGAAAAGGCGTTCGATGATTTCGCGGGCAGCGGTGCCGACATGGCCGCGAACAGGGGGATGCTGGGGATCGGGTGAGGTCATGCCAGGGATGGCTGATGACGATGACTGGTGGAGCGGCCTTTCACGCGTTGGTACCTCTTAGGTCAAACGCGAGAACCTGCAGGAAGAGAAGAGAGACTTGCGTCGCGACTGTCGCCGCCGCATGTCTGACATTTGGGAGACCAGTTCGAATGGGCCAGCGACCCCGTAAGAAAAGGAAGGATCGGGAATGGGCTACCAACTCAATGCCGCGCAGGCTCGCAAGCTCGAGGCATTCATCTCGGCCGGCGAATTCGAAAGCGTCGAGGAGGCTATCGACACCGCCATCGCAGGCCTCGAGATCGATACCAGTGATCTCGACTGGACGAAGCCGCTGATCGCGGAGGCGGAAGCGTCGCTCGCTCGGGGAGAAGGAGTGTCCCTTGACGACGTCAAGGCTCGGTTGGCCACGAAGTTTGCCCGGCATGAGAAATGACCCCGCGCCCTGTCATCGTCTCGCCGGAGGCCGAAGCCGACATCGACGCATTGACTGACCGCCTCATCGCCAAGGCCGGTCACGAGCGGGCTCGGGTCTGGAGTGGCCGGATCATTGCGCAGCTCGAACGCCTGGCTTACTTTCCCGACAGCGGCGCTTCACGTCCACGCCTCGGGAAGTCCATCCGGATCGTCGTCGTATGGCCCTTCGTGATGATCTATCGATCGGACGAGGATGCGGTCCGCCTGCTTCGCGTCGTGCATGGCCGCCGGAAGATAACGCGGCGCCGGCTGCGCAAGGATCGATGAACTCGGGAACAGCCATTGAGGCCAAAGGCAATCCATGACAATCTCAGGCAGAAGCGATACCGGGACGGGTCCGATCCGGCTCGGCATGGTGGGTGGTGGACAAGGTGCCTTCATCGGGGCCGTGCACCGGATCGCGGCGCGGATGGACGACAACTACCGGCTGGTCGCGGGAGCGCTCGCCTCGACGCCTGAGAGATCGCGCGCTTCGGGGCGCGAGCTCGGCCTTTCCGACGACCGCAACTACGGCTCGTTCGAGGAGATGGCGGAGAAGGAGGCGGCGCGGCCCGACGGCATCGAGGCGGTCGCAATCGTGACGCCGAACCACATGCACCATGACGCCTCGGTGGCGTTCCTGAAGCGCAACATCCACGTGATCTGCGACAAGCCGCTGACGTCGACGCTCGAGGACGCGCGCCGCCTGGCCGATGCCGTCGCCAAGTCGGGTTGCATCTTCGCGCTCACCCACAACTACACCGGCTATCCGATGGTGCGGCAGGCGCGCGACCTGGTGCTGTCGGGCGAGCTCGGGCCGGTCCGGGTGGTTCAGGCGGAGTATCCGCAGGACTGGCTGTCGACCAAGCTGGAGGATACCGGTCAAAAGCAGGCCGAATGGCGCACGGACCCGACGCGCTCTGGCGCCGGCGGTTGCGTCGGTGATATCGGCACGCACGCCTACAACCTCGCCCAGTTCGTGACTGGCCTCGAGACGGAAGCCGTCTGCGCCGACCTCACGACGTTCGTTCCGGGCCGCAAGCTCGACGACAATGTGCACGTCATGTTGCGCTATCACGGCGGAGCGCGCGGGCTGCTGTGGGCGAGCCAGGTCTCGCCCGGCAATGAGAATGCGCTGAGGCTGCGGGTCTATGGCGCGCGTGGCGGCCTCGAATGGGCGCAGGAGGACCCGAACTATCTCTGGTTCACGCCGTTGGGCGAGCCCAAGCGTCTCGTCACCCGCGGCGGCTCCGGCTCGCGAGCCGTCGCTGGCCGCGTGACACGTATTCCGCCCGGCCACCCGGAGGGCTATCTGGAAGGCTTCGCCAACATCTATGCGGAAGCCGCACGTGCGATCCGCGCGCGCCGCTCGGGCGAGGCCGTTGCATCTGACGTCATGTTCCCAACGGTCGAGGACGGCGTCGAGGGCGTTGCCTTCATCGAGGCCTGTGTCCGCTCGTCGGGCGCTGGCGGGCAATGGGTGTCCCTCTAGTCGAACATCCACCGGCTCCAGGTGCTCGAAAGTGGCCTGCAGAATCCGCTTGTCTTGTTTAGTGATTTTGTGCTTACTAAACAAAACAACTAAACACATGCCGGCCTTCGGCACGGCATGGATGCGTGGAGGAGACGCGAGCGCTTTCTTGGAATTCAGTGGCTGCGAGACAGCCCTGGATGGTCGGTTGGGCACTCCTCGCCCCGCCGCCGCGCCAACATTAAGGGAGGTAACACTGCCATGAGGAAAGTACTGCTAGCCGCCTCGCTCGGCCTCGCGGTTGCCGCAACCGCCGGCACGAGCGCAAGTGCCAAGGAGCTGACGCTATGCTGGGCCGCCTGGGACCCGGCCAACGCCCTCGTCGAGCTCTCCAAGGACTTCGAGAAGCAATCCGGCACGACCATGAAGTTCGAGTTCGTGCCGTGGCCGAACTTCGCTGATCGCATGCTGAACGAGCTCAACTCCAACGGCAAGCTCTGCGACCTGCTGATCGGCGACAGCCAGTGGATCGGCGGCTCGGCCGAGGGCGGCAAGTACGTGAAGCTCAATGATTTCTTCGATAGGGAAGGAATCAAGATGAGCGACTTCGCGCCGGCAACCGTTTACGCCTACTCGACCTGGCCGAAGGGCACGCCGAACTACTGGGCCCTGCCCGCCATGGGCGACGCCAACGGCTGGTTCTACCGCAAGGACTGGTTCGCCAAGCCCGAGCTGCAGGCCGAGTTCAAGGGCAAGCACGGCCGCGATCTGGCTCCACCCAAGACCTGGACCGAGTTGAAGGACATCGCCGAGTTCTTCCAGGGCCGCGACGTCGACGGCAAGAAGGTTTACGGCGCCGCGATCTTCACCGAGCGTGCTTCCGAAGGCATCACGATGGGTGCCACCTCGGCGCTCTACTCGTTCGGCTTCAAGTACGAGAACACGCCGGGCAAATACGACATGGAGGGCGCAGTCAACTCGGCAGACGCCATCAAAGGCCTCGAGTTCTACAAGTCGCTCTACAAGTGCTGCACGCCGCCCGGATACACCGACAGCTACATGGGTGAAGGCCTCGATGCCTTCAAGTCGGGCCAGGTCGCCATGATGATGAACTGGTTCGCTTTCATGCCCGGCATGGCCAAGGATGAGAAGGTCGGCGCCGTCACCGGTTTCTTCGTCAACCCGTCTGAGAAGGTCGCGGCTTCCACGCTGGGCGGCCAGGGCATCTCGGTTGTCGCCAACACCGACAACATGGACGACGCACTCGCCTACATCAAATGGTTCGCCCAGCCCGACGTGCAGAAGAAGTGGTGGTCGCTCGGCGGCTATGCCTGCCACAACGCCGTGCTGAACGATCCCTCCTTCAAGGATTCCCAGCCCTTCGCTGCGCAGTTCCTCGAAGCGATGGCTGGCGTCAACGACTTCTGGCAGGAGCCCTCCTATGCCTCGCTCCTCCAGGCCATGCAGAAGCGGCTCCACGACTTCGTCGTCGCCGACAAAGGCACGGCCAAGGAAGCGCTCGACGCATTGATCGTCGACTGGACCGAGGTCTTCAAGGAAGAAGGCAAGCTCTGAGATCAGGCAGGCCTCCTCCCGCTGCCTGAAGCCTGACACGCTCCTCCCCTGTGTTTCTCTCGGGGGATTCCTGCTCCACATGAGGGCAGGGGAGGGGCTGGTCGATGCTCGCTGGTTGGATCCTGTTTGGCTACCATTACCTTTCGTGCTGAAACATCGCGTTCGTCATCCGGCTTGCGTGGGTTATCGCGACCGGCGCGAGCGCCCTACGACAAGCTGGGGACCGCCACACCAGATGGACACCCCCAGCCAGACCCTCGTGGAGCGGACGGCGATCGCCACGCCCGAGCCGATCGCGCGGCGTGTGCGCGGCCTCTCGGACCGGGCGATTGCGTGGCTGTTCATCGCGCCCACCATTGTGCTGTTGCTGGCGATCAACATCTTCCCGCTGATCTGGACGATCCAGCTCTCCTTCACGAACTACCGCGCCAATCGTACGGCAGCCGCCAAGTTCGTCGGGCTCGATAACTATCGGGCGATCCTGACCAAGCCCGAGATCTGGGAGGCGATGCAGGCGACCGCCCACTTCGTAATCTGGACCATCACGCTGCAAACGTTGATCGGCTTCACGCTCGCCTATCTGATCGACCGCAAGTTCCGCGGCCACGGCTTCTGGACCACTGTGATCCTGGTGCCGATGATGCTGTCGCCAGCGGTTGTCGGCAATTTCTGGAAGTTCCTCTATCAGCCCCAGATCGGCCTGTTCAACTACATCATCTCCTTCTTCACCGGCGTGCCGCCGTCCTCCTTCGAGATGCTCGGCTCCGTCAATCTGGCGCCCTGGTCGATCGTGATCGTCGATACCTGGATGTGGACGCCCTATGTGATGTTGATCTGCCTTGCCGGTTTGCGCTCGATCCCCAACTACATCTATGAGGCGGCCGAGGTCGACCGTGCCTCGCCGTGGCGCCAATTCTGGTCGATCACGCTGCCAATGGCGCTGCCCTTCATCATGCTGGCCGTGCTGTTCCGGGGCATCGAGAACTTCAAGATGTTCGACATGGTGAACCTGCTGACCGGCGGCGGGCCCGGCTCAACGACGGAAGTCGCTTCCATCACCTTGAAGCGGGAAGCCTTCGAGAAGTGGCGTACCGGCTACTCCTCGGCATTCGCGATCATTCTGTTCGTCACCGTGTTCGGCCTCGCCAACATCTATGTGAAGGCGCTCAACCGGGTGAAGCAGCGATGAGTGCGACCCGGACTACCGCCCATTCGATCGTCGAGCCGAGCGGGCGCGCCAAGTGGATCGCTGGCATCCTCGTCATCACCTATGCGGTGGTGACGATGATCCCGCTGCTCTGGATCTTCGCGACCGGCATGAAGACGCCGCCGGATTCGATTTCCTATCCACCCAAGGTCGTGTTCGAGCCGTCGTTGGAGGGCTATTGCAACCTCTTCACCACCCGCACGCGCCAGACCAAGGAGTACATCCAGGCGCTCGGCGAGCCGACCACGGTCTGTGATAAGATCACCCGTGATCGCGACATGGTGATCGCGGGTCAATCGAACTACGTGCCGCGCTTCATCAACTCGCTGATCATCGCCTTCGGCTCGACCTTCTGCGCGGTCGCGCTGGGAGTGCTCGCGGCCTATGGCTTCTCGCGCTTCAAGGTTCCGCTCGCCGACGATCTGCTGTTCTTCATCCTGTCGACGCGGATGATGCCGCCGATCGCGGTCGCCATACCGATCTATCTGATGTACCGCGAGATCGGCCTCTCCGACACCGCGCTCGGCATGATCCTGCTCTACACCGCTGTCAACGTGTCGCTCGCCGTCTGGCTCCTCAAGGGGTTCATCGACGAGATCCCGCGCGAATACGAGGAAGCCGCCATGATCGACGGCTACACGCGGCTGCAGGCGTTCCGCAAGGTCGTGCTGCCGCAGGCCGCGACCGGCATCGCCGCGACGGCGATCTTCTGCCTGATCTTTGCCTGGAACGAGTACGCCTTCGCCGTGCTGCTGACCTCGGGTACGGCGCAGACGGCGCCGCCCTTCATCCCGACCATCATCGGGGAAGGCGGCATGGACTGGCCGGCCGTCGGCGGCGGGACGACGTTGTTCCTGATCCCGATCCTCGTTTTCACGGTGCTGCTGCGCAAGCATCTCCTGCGCGGCATCACGTTCGGAGCGGTGCGCAAATGACCGACCACAGTCACCGAGACGCGCTGCCAGAGCGGCCACCGGGCTTCCTCGCCCAGCTTCTCAGGTTTCGTCGCGGCCCATGGGAGAGCATGGCGACCATCGTGATCGCGCTCGGCGTGTTCATGCTGATGCAACCTTTTGCACTCGCCCTCTACACCTACTCCTTCGTCACGACGCTCGTCGGCACGCTGATGTTCGTCGTCGTCAGCAAGTTCCCGGAGTAGCGCCATGGCCCAGATCCGGGGAGCGAATCGTAGGTTGGGTCGAGGAACGAGACCCAACGCCACATGCTCGCAGCCCGTTGGGTCTCGCCAAGGACTCGACCCTACCTGCGGGAAACGCGCCCATGGCTGAGATCCGGATCGAAACCCTGCAGAAGCAGTTCGGCGAGTTCATCGCGGTAAAGGAGAGCAGCTTCACCGTTGCCGACGGCGAGTTCTTCGTCATGCTCGGGCCCTCGGGCTGCGGCAAGACCACGACGTTGCGCATGATCGCCGGTCTCGAGCTACCGACCTCGGGCAAGATCTTCCTCGGCAATGAGGATGTCACCTTCAAGCGCGCCCGCGAGCGCGACATCGCTTTCGTATTCCAGTTGTTCGCGCTTTATCCGCACATGAACGTGCGGGCCAACATCGGCTTCCCGCTCGCCTGCCAGGGCGTGGCGCGCTCCGAGATCAGGTCGCGGGTCGAGGAGACGGCGCGGCTCCTGCGCATCGACCATCTGCTCGACAAGCCCGTCTCTGGCCTTGCCGGCGGCGACCGGCAGCGTGTCGCGCTCGGGCGCGCGATCGTGCGCCGGCCACTCGCCTTCCTGATGGACGAGCCGCTCGGCGCACTCGATTCCGAGTTCCGCGAGATCATGTGCCACGAGTTGCGCGCACTCCACGATCGCATCGGCGCAACCACCGTCTACGTGACCCACGATCAGCTCGAGGCCATGTCGATGGCCGACAAGATCGTCGTGATGAACCATGGCGTTGTCGAGCAGTTCGCGACGCCCCAGCAGATCTACGACCGGCCCGCCACCATGTTCGTCGCCGCGTTCATTGGCTCGCCGCCCATGAACTTCCTGAAGTTCGAAGGCGCGATCGAGCCCGGCGCAAGCTCCATCCGGATCAACGGTGCTGCTGTCGATCTGCCGCCGGTCCGCGAGGGCGTGACGCAGCGTAGCCTCGCGCTCGGCGTGCGCCCGGAGCATATCCGCTTTGCCGATGCTGGCCCGCTGCAGGGCATGGTCGATGGCACTGAGTATCTCGGCACGACGCAGATCGTAACGGTGACGACCGATCACGGGTCGCTCAAAGCCCGTGTCGGCGCCGACATGAGGTTGAAGCCAGGTGAGAAGGTGTGGCTGCGGCTCACCTCCGACCGGCTGTCGCTGTTCGACGCTGCGAGTGGCCGGGCGATCCCCTCGGCCTTGCACCATGCCCGGCAAGGAGGCGTCCATGGCTGAGGTCCGCATCGAGGGTGTCTCCAAGCGCTTCGCCAAGACCGTGGCGGTCGAGGATATGTCGATCCATGTACCCGACGGCGCCTTCGTCGTGTTGCTTGGCCCGACAGGGGCAGGCAAGACGACGACACTGCGGCTCGTGGCCGGCCTGGAGCAGTGCGACACTGGCCGTGTCACCATCGGCGGCGAGGACATGACCCGTGCCGCGCCGGCGGTGCGTGACGTGGCTTTCGTGTTCCAGCAGTATTCGCTCTATCCCCATTTGTCCGTCTTCGACAATCTCGCCTTTCCGCTGCGCTCGCCGACCCGTCGCGTGGCCGAGCCCGACATCAAGCGCCGCGTCACTGAGATCGCGGAGATGCTGCGCATTCCCCACAAGCTGCAGAGCCGGGCGACGCAGCTCTCGGGCGGCGAGATGCAGCGCGTGGCGATCGGGCGCGCGCTGGTGCGCAGGCCCTCGATCTTCCTGATGGACGAGCCGCTGTCCTCACTCGACGCCAAGCTGCGAGCCGACTTGCGCCTCGAGTTGAAGCGGATCCAGGCCGAGCTCGGTGCGACCATCCTCTATGTCACCCACGATCAGATCGAGGCGATGACGATGGCGACCGCCATCGGCGTGCTCGCACAAGGTCGGCTGGTGCAGTTCGCCGACCCGCGCAGCATCTATTCCGACCCCGACAGCATCTACGTCGCGACCCGGCTCGGCTCGCCGCGGATCAACCTGATGCCGGCGGAAGCGCTGCCGGTCTCGGGTGCTCCCAAAGGCACTCACACCATCGGTGCCCGCACCGAGCACATCGGCATTGCGCCGATCGCGGGCGGCGGCATTGCCGGCAAGGTGATGCGCATCGAGCATCTGGGTGACCAGAGCCATCTCCATGTCAGCGTCGCCGGCCAGCAGCTCACCGTTCTCGTCGATCCCCACAGCGTCCCCAGTGTCGGCGACGAGGTCGGGATCAGGCTCAACAACGCGCTCTTCTTCGATGGCGATGGACGCCGTCTCAGGGCTGCGTGAGGTGGGAAGACTGCCATGACAATCGGCTTCAACGTGCTGCTTCGGACGACCCATGTGACCGAGGCTCGCCGCCCGGTGCTGTCGTCGTTGAAGTCCGCTGGCTATGACGGCTGGCTGACGATCGAGGCGTTCGGGCGGGCACTGCCGGAGCTGGCGGCGGCGACGCGGGTCTGGCGCGATTTCTTCCCGGCACCCGAGCAGGTCTGGCGCGAAGGCTCGACCCACATCCGCACGGGCTGGGCAACGAGTTGAGGGGACGAGACATGGAAGCGACACGGCAGAGGCGGCTGATCGAGGCGATCGCGACACGCATGATCACCCACGCCGAGGAGCTGACCGCGCTCGACCAGGCGATCGGCGACGGCGACCATGGCCTCAACATGAAGCGTGGTTTCGAGGCCGTGCTCGCCAAGGCGGACGAGATCGCTGCAAAGTCGCCAGCCGAGGCATTGAAGGCAATCGGCACTGAGCTCGTCATGAAGGTCGGCGGGGCCTCCGGCCCCCTTTATGGCAGTCTCTTCCTGGGTATTGGCAAGGGGCTGACCGGCCCGCTCGACCGGGCAGGGCTCGTTGCAGCGCTGCAGGCCGGCATCGGTGATGTCGAGAAGCGCGGCAAATCGAGTGTCGGCCAGAAGACGATGCTCGACGTGCTCGTACCGGTTGCGGCACGGCTGGCTGCAGGAGCCGATCTGGCAGCGATCCGCCAGACGGCGGCCGAAGCTGCGGCGGCAACCGTGCCGATGCTCGCCATCCGTGGCCGGGCATCCTTCCTGAAGGAGCGCTCGATCGGGCACATGGATCCCGGTGCCCGCTCGAGCCAACTCTTGATCGAGGCAGTCTGTGACGTCCTGGAGGAAAACGTATGAGCGGCAAGGTCGGCATCGTCATCGTCTCCCACTCTCCCGAGGTCGCGCGCGGCACTGCGGACATGGTCCGCCAGATGGTCGGCAAAGATCTTGCGGTCGCCCATTGCGGCGGTAATCCCGATGGCGGCCTGGGCACCGACGTCGCCGAGATCCTGAAGGCGATCGACGAGGCCTGGTCACCGGCCGGCGTCGCGATCCTGGTCGATCTCGGTGGCGCCGAGACCAACAGCGAGATGGCGATCGAGATGCTGCCCGAGGACAAGCGCGGCAAGGTCGCCTTGTGCAATGCCCCGATCGTTGAGGGCTCGATCATGGCGGCTACGGAAGCCTGGAGCGGCTCGAGCCTGGATGAGGTCCGCAAGACCGCCGAGGAGCTGTCGCCGCGTTGAGTGTGGCCTACCCCGGGTGGCGAACGATAGCAGACAGAAGGATGTAACTCCCCATGACGACCGCCACGGGCTCGATCCTGATGACCCATGCGGTCGGGCTGCATGCCCGGCCATCGGTGAAGGTCACCAAGCTCGCCAAGTCATTTGCCGCCAAGGTCGAGCTGGCGGCGTCCGCGACCGGCCCCTGGACCGATGCCAAGAGCATCGTCAGGGTGATGGGGCTCAAAGTGCCCCAGAATACGGTGCTGCATTTCCGTGCGGAGGGACCCGATTCGCAGAGCGCGGTCGACGCGCTGGTCGCTCTGGTTGCCGGTGATTTCGAAGGCGTGCCGGAATGAGCATGAATGGAGAGCCCAAGATCGAGGTTGGTCCGCAGAGCCGTCAGGGGCGGATTGCCTCGGGCGGCTTTGCAGCCGGACCAATCGTGCGGCTCGAGCCGACGAAGCGAGCTGCTGCTACCCCCCAGTCGGCTGGCCCGGCAGCGGAGCGTGCCGCGCTCGTGGCCGCACTCGCCCATGCCCGACACGACCTCTCGGACCTCGTCTCGGGAACGACAGGGGAAGCCTCCGACATTCTGTCGTTTCAGCTCGCGCTGGTCGAGGACGACGTTCTGACGGAGCCGGCCTTTGCCTCGATCGGACTGGGCGAGCCTGCCAGCTCTGCCTGGCAGAAGGCAGTTGGAACGCTGATCGCCGACTACGATGCGGCAGACGAGGAGTATTTCCGCGCCCGCGCCGGCGACCTGCGCGATCTGGAGACACGCGTGCTGGATGTTCTCTCCGGCAGCACCCAGCGGCCGGACCTGCCGGAAGGCGCGATCCTCGTCGCCGACGATCTGGCCCCCTCACTCTTCCTGTCGCTGCCCTGGGACGGTCGCGGCATTGCGCTGGAAGCCGGCAGCGCCACCAGTCACGTGGCCATGCTCGCGCGCTCGCGCAGCGTGCCGATGCTGGTCGGGCTCGGCCCGCTGGCGGTGCTCCCGGGCGAACGGGCGCTGCTCAATGCGGCGGAAGGCTGCCTCGTCCTACGCCCCGATGCCGAGACAGAGAGGCGCTTCAACTCCCGTCATGCCCAGCTGGAGTCGATCCGGCAACAGGATGCTAGTCAGGCGAAGCGGCCAGCCGTGACGGCCGACGGTGAACGGGTCGAGGTTCATATCAACATTGCCGACCCGGCCGAGCTCGACAACCTCGACCCCGCCATCTGCGACGGCATCGGCCTCGTGCGCACGGAGTTCCTGTTCCACGAGCGGCACGGCCTGCCGGGCGAGGCCGAGCAGGCTGAGGTCTATGCGCGGATGCTGCGCTGGGCCAAGGGTCGCCCCGTCACCATCCGGACGCTCGATGCCGGCGGCGACAAGCCGATCCCAGGTCTCACTCTCGACGGTGAGGCCAATCCCTTCCTCGGTCTGCGCGGCATCCGCCTCTCGCTCGCGCACCCCGAGGTCTTCCGGATCCAGCTCCGGGCGCTGCTGCGGGCTTCGACTGCGGGGCAACTGAAGATCATGATTCCGATGGTGAGCATTCCAGAGGAGATGGAGCGCGTGCGTGCGCTGATCGGCCAGGCTCGCGCGGAGCTCGACCGGGGCGGAATCCGGCATCGAGCGGCGGCACTCGGCATGATGGTCGAGGTGCCGGCTGCAGCGGTGACGCTCGATTTGTTCCAGACCGACTTCGTGTCGATCGGCTCCAACGACCTCGTCCAGTACACCATGGCCGCGGGACGCGACAGCGACGCCGTCGCGGCGCTCGCCGATGCCGGCAACCCGGCGGTCCTGCGCCTCGTCGGCATGGTCGCACGCGCCGCGAGCGAGCTCGGTATTCCGGCCAGCCTGTGCGGGGAAGCCGGTGCCGATCCGCGCGTGCTGCCGCTGCTGTTGGCCGCAGGCTTGAGGTCTGTCTCGGTCGCCCCCGCGCGCGTGGGCGAGGTGAAACGCGTCGTCTCGAGCTTCCGCCGCGAGCGGCCGCGCGACCGCCGCCAGAGCTTGGCGCGCCGTCTCGGCCATGCGCTCGGTCTTGGGGGCGCCGGCCGTGGATAAGCCGGTCCGCTCCCATGCCGATCGGCGCGAGGCGATCTCGGCCTACAAGGCCGTTTTGAAAGCGGTGCTCGAACAGCGCCCTTCTGGCATGCGCAATCGTCTCGCGGAAGCTCTCGGCAAGAACCGGAGCTTCGTCAGCCACATCACCAACCCAGCCTACGACACGCCGGTTCCCGCCGGCCATCTCGCCGCGATCTTCGATCTGTGCCATTTCTCGGCCGATGACCGGGGGAGCTTTCTGAAGGCCTATGACGAGGCGCACCCAGGTAGCCGGCAGGAGCAACCACGCGCCACGCGCACTCGCAGCGTCACGATCCGGTTGCCAGATTTCGGCGATGACGAGCTGAACGCGAGTTTGGAGGCGCTGATGCAGAAGCTCGCCAATGACCTCGGCCGCACCTTCAACAAGAGCCGCCGCAAGAAATAATCGAGCCAGGGGAGATCGCACCATGAAGAAGCTCATCAACGCCGTCGACAAAGTGCTTGCCGAGAGCCTCGCTGGCTTCGTCGATGCCCATGCCGACATCGTGGCGCTCGGAGCAGAGGGCAAGTTCGTCCGCCGTGCTTACTTGAAGCCCGGCAAGGTCGGTCTCGTGTCGGGCGGCGGCTCGGGCCACGAGCCATTGCATGCCGGTTTCGTCGGCTTCGGCATGCTGGATGCTGCTTGCCCCGGCCAGGTCTTCACCTCGCCGACGCCCGACCAGATGATCGCGGCCGCCGAGGCGGTCGATCAGGGGGCCGGCGTGCTCTTCATCGTGAAGAACTACGAAGGCGACGTCATGAACTTCGAGATGGCCTGCGAGATGGTGGGCCGTCAGGTCATGACCGTGCGCACGAATGACGACGTGGCGGTTGAGGATTCGCTCTATACGACCGGCCGGCGCGGCGTTGCCGGCACGCTCGTCGTCGAGAAGGTCGTGGGCGCCGCCGCCGAGCGGGGCATGGATCTCGCGACGCTCAAGGCGCTCGGCGACAAGGTCAACGGTCAAACCCGCTCCATGGGCGTCGCGCTGACGAGTTGCACCGTGCCGGCTGCCGGCAAACCCACATTCGACCTCGGTGCGGATGAGATGGAGATGGGCGTCGGCATTCATGGCGAGCCCGGCCGCCGGCGCGTCAAGATGATGGGCGCGGACGCGATCGCCGAGGAGATCGTCGGAGCGATCGTCGAGGACTTCGGGCCAGCTGCCAGCGGCAACTGCCTCCTCCTGCTCAACGGCTTCGGCGGTACGCCCGCGATGGAGCTCTATCTGATGTTCAACGCGGCCAAGCGCCTGCTCGAGAAGCATGGGCTGTCAGTCAAGCGCTCGCTGGTGGGCAACTATGTGACCTCGCTCGACATGGCGGGCTGCTCGGTGACGGTCACACGCCTCGACACCGAGATCGCAATGCTCTGGGATGCGCCGGTGCACACGGCGGGTTTGCGGTGGGGGTTGTAGCGTTGTAGCGCACGGACCGCCAGCCGAAGGCTGCCCCATCGATCACCACTTCGCCCTAGTGTTCCGACCCATTCATTCGGTACCCCAAATGAATGGCCAGTCCACTAGGCAACTCTCTGCTTGTGCTCCCTCTTTCCATTCATTGATCCAGCTTCGCCGGAATCGAATGAATGGGAGGGAACACTGGAGGGATAGGCGGGTCGCGGCGAATTGTGATGGACGGTCACGGACAGTGAGGCTGGCTATCCGCTTGAAATCTGGGTTTTCGCCGGTTAGCCTCGGATACCCGCGAACAGGGGTTGAGCGGGCTCCCCATCCGCCAGAATCAAGCGGTTTCCCCACACCACCAGCGAGCGCACCCATGCTGAGCAAGCCGATGAAAACGAATTGGAGCTATCCGACCCGCATCCTGTTCGGGCCTGGGCGCATTGCCGAGCTGGGCGAGGCGGCCAGGAGCAATGGCATGATGGCGCCGCTGATCGTGACCGATCCAGGCCTCGCCAAGCTGCCCGTCATCGGCAAGGCGCTCGAGAGCTGCAAGGCGGCGGGCCTCGAAGCAGCGGTCTGGGCGAACGTGGTGGCGAACCCGACCGAGACCAACATGAAGGAAGGCCTGGCCGTCTACGCCAAGGGCAAGCACGACAGCGTGATCGCGATCGGCGGCGGCTCGGCGCTCGACCAGGGCAAGCTCGTCGCCTTCATGAACGGACAGACCCGCTCGGTGTTCGACTTCGAGGACGTCGGCGACTGGTGGACCCGGGCGGACGCGAGCAAGATTGCACCGGTGATCGCGGTTCCCACGACAGCGGGAACCGGCTCGGAGGTCGGTCGCGCGGCGGTCGTCACCAACGAGGTGACGCACGAGAAGAAGATCATCTTCCACCCCAAGATGCTCCCCGTCGTCACCATCTGCGATCCCGAGCTGACGGTGCCGCTGCCAGCCAGGCTCACCGCCGGTACCGGCATGGACGCGCTCGCCCATTGCCTGGAGGCCTTCTGCGCGCCGACCTATCACCCGATGTCGGCCGGCATCGCCATCGAGGGGATGCGGCTGGTCAAGGAGAACCTCGCCAAGGCCGTGCAGACGCCCGGCGACATCGATGCCCGCGCCAACATGATGAGCGCTGGCGCCATGGGTGCGGTCTCGTTCCAGAAGGGGCTCGGCGCGATCCATTCGCTCTCCCATCCGGTCGGTGGCCTCTACAACACGCACCATGGCCTGACCAACGGCACCTTCATGCCCTACGTGCTCGCCTTCAACCGGCCGGCGATCGGGGAGAAGATGGACTATCTCGCCCAGGTGCTGGGCCTGAAGGGCGGCACCGAGGGGGTGATGGCCTGGGTGCTGGCGCTCAGGAGCGAGATCGGCGTGCCGCATACCCTGATGGAGCTCGGTGTGCCCGATACCTCCAAGTTCGATCAGATGGCGAAAATGGCCGTTGTCGATCCCTCGACCGGCACCAATCCGGTCGAGCTGACCGAAGCGGCCGCCAAAGGGCTGTTCCTGGCGGCGTATGCGGGGAAGCTTTGAGGTGTTGGCGAAGGGCGATCTCGATTGAGGGGCCTTGCCAAGCATGGCCAGTCACGCGATCGGGCGCGGCATGCGACGATTGCAATATCATAGCATTCGTGTTATGGACCGAAGGGTGAAGCATGCCCTGGACGGTCTCCTATCACCCAGCAGCGCTCGATGAAGCCAATGATCAGCCGACCGACATTCGCGCCCGACTCGAGCGACTTACCGAGGTGATTGAAGAGCATGGCCCTGACTTGCTTCCGCCAAAGACAGTCAGTCACCTCAGGGACGGGCTCTGGGAGCTGCGTCTCAAGGGCAAGGACGGAATCTCGAGGGCACTCTATGTAACGCGAAGAGAGCAACGGCTCATCATTGTTCGGGTCTTCACCAAGAAGACTCGGAAAACTCCGCCGCGGGAGATCAAATTGGCGCTGGCCCGCGCCGAGGAGGTTTGATGAATGAACGCAAGATCGACCGACGCAAAGCCAAGCTCATACCCGCCGCGAAGGCGCACGCCGAGTGGCGAAAGGATCCGGCTTACCTTGCGGCGTACGATGCGCTCGCGGAAGAGTTCGAGATCATGTCGGCCCTGATGCAGGCCAGAATGAAGGCGGGATTGAGCCAATCCGAGATTGCAAGGCGTATGCGCATCACTCAGCCAGCGGTTGCCCGACTCGAGAGCGGCGCGCACCGCGCC
>JANPDA010000255.1:0-5603 GCA_031431235.1 Hyphomicrobiaceae bacterium | reverse complement strand
GACTACCGCGTACTCCATGTACCCCAGTCGCGCGATCGGGCGCATGGCGGCGGTGTCGACGAGACCGGCCTTGATGAAGCGCTCGTCGATGTGGATGCCGACCACCTCGCCGATCACCATGATGTACTCGCCCTTGGCGCCGTCCGGTCCCGGCAGCTCGATCAGCTTCCAGGTGCGGCATTCGAAGGCAACGGGGCTGGCGGCGACGCGTGGCGGCGCGACCAGGCGCGATGGCGCCGTTTCGAGCCCGGCGAGCACGAACTCGTCGATTTCGGGTGCGACGCCCGCGGAGCTGGTGTTCATCTCCTCGCGCAGGTCCCAGGTCGCCAGCGAGCAGACGAACTCGCCCGTCGCCTCGGCATTGCGCAGGCTGTCCTTGCGGCCGGCGGAGGAGAACATCAGATAGGGCGGACGCTCGGAAACCGCATTGAAGAAGCTGTAGGGGGCGAGGTTCAGCACGCCATCGGGCGATACCGTCGACACCCAGCCGATCGGGCGCGGCGCAACGAGCGCCTTGAAGGGATCGTGGCGCAACCCATGATTGCGTTTCAACGGCTCATAGAACATCAGACGCCTCGAAACCGGGTGACAATCTGAGCGAGATTCGGCCGGTCCCGGTCGGGCGGCGTGAGCTTGGGCGTGCCGATGTGGATGAAGCCGGCGACCCGCTCGCCCGCGCCGAGCCCGAGCGCCGCGGCGACGCCACGGCTGTAGCCGCACCACTCGGTGATCCAATTGGTCGCAAAGCCGAGGGCGTTGGCTGCAAGGGTGAGGTTCTGGCAGCAGGCTCCCGCCGAGAGCAGCTGCTCCCATTCGGGCGCGCCCGGGTTTTCCACCACCCGCGAGACCACCGTCACGACCAGCGGCGCCCTCAGGAAGCGGCTGCGCTCGATGGTCAGGCGCTCGGGCGTTGCCTCGCCAGGAGTCTCGTGCGCGAAAATTTCCGCGAGCTGCCCGCCCAACCGGACGCGTGCCTCGCCCTCGATCACGATGAAGCGCCAGGGCACGAGCTTCTTGTGGTCGGGCACACGGGCCGCCGCCGTCAGGATCAGATCGAGCTGGGCGGCATCCGGGCCGGGCTCGCCGAGCTGCTGGGCCGCGACCGAGCGGCGCCGCAACAAGAGGTCGAGAGCTGGATGGAGGTTGCTCGTGCTCATGAGTGATCCCCGGTTACCAATGGCCTTTTCGCTAGTGGTCCAAATCCGACATTTGCATCCGCTGGCGGCACGCGCCCGAGCAAATGTCGGATTTACAAGGACCACTAGCAATCTTTGGATTCTAGTGGAGCTTTTAAATTTGACATTTGAGCATGAGCCTGGCGGCAACCGGGACTCAAATGTCAAATTCGCTCCACTAGCGCACAAAGGCGGGCTATACGATCGGCGTCGGGAATCGCCGGAAACCCACCCCAGGGAGCGTGACGTCATGATCCGTCCTCGCCAGATCGCTGCGCTCGCGTGCATGTTGCTGATCGCGGTGGCCGGAGCCGGAGGTCTTGCCCGCGCGGCCGAGTTGCCGCGGGCGATCATCGTCGTCGACGGCTCCGGGTCGATGTGGACGGAGCTGGGCGACACCGACCGGATCAAAACCATGAAATCGAGCCTCGCCAAGATCCTCCCGGACTATGCGGGGCGCATCGAGCTCGGGCTCGTTGCTTTCGGCCACCGCAAGAAGGGGAGCTGCAGCGATATCGAGCGCTTGCTGCCGCCGCAGTCGCTCGACCCGGCTGCCTTCGCCGCGAGCCTCGATCAGGTGAAACCGCGCGGCAAGGCGCCGATCGCGGCAACCCTCGCTGAGGCCGCCGACTTGCTGGCCGGGCCGCAAGGCAAGTCCTCCGGCGCGATCGTGCTGCTGATCGATGGGGCCGACAATTGCAAGCAGGACCCGTGCGAGCAAGCGGCTGCCCTGGCCAGCGCCCATCCCGAGCTTGCTATTCATGTGGTCGGCCTGTCGCCATCCAGCAACGACTTCAGGCAGATGCAGTGCATCGCCAGCAATGCTCGTGGCACAGCGGTGAACGCCCGCTCGGGTGATGAGCTCGTTGTGGCACTCGCCACGCTGCTCGACCGGATCGCGGTTCCCCCGACGCCGCCGGAATCTGTTGCCGGTCCCTCTGCCATTCGGCTTTCCGCTCGCCTCGGCACCAACGGCCCCCCGCTCGGCGAAGGGCTGGGCTGGCGCATTGCCACCCTCGATGCCAGCGGCAAGGCTGGCGAGGAGGTCTATGCGAGCGACGAGGCGGCTCCCCGCGTCGAGTTGCCGCCCGGACGCTACGAGGTCGAGGCGACCGCGGGTCCCGCGGTCGCACGTGAGACCTACGAGGTGAAGGAGCAAGGGACGACCGCCGCCGAGCTGGCGATCGATGCCGGCATCCTGTCGGTCCGCGCGCTCGCCAATGACGGCGTGAGCGAGCTGCAGAACGTCTATTTCACGCTTTCAAAGACCGACGCCACGGGCGCGACCACCGACAATGTCGCGATCGCCCGCGACGGGTTCCCGCGCCTGGTGTTGCGGCCGGGAACCTATCGCATCAGGGTCGAGCACGGGCTTGCGACGGTCGAGCGGTCGATCGTGCTCGAATCGGGCCGGGAGATCCGTGAGGATGTGGTGCTGCATGTCGGACGGCTTGCGCTCGATGCCCGCTCGAGCGGGGATGGTGCCCCGATCGAGGAGGCCGTTTTCAGGATCACGGAGGACGATCCCGCCGCCCAGGGCGGCACCCGCGAGATCGCACGCTCCGCCGCGCGCAGTCCCGTGTTCACGCTGCCGGCCGGGCTCTATCACGTGCATGTGCGGCTCGGAGCTGCCGAGACTCGCCAGGATGTCCTCGTGCGGGCCGATCAGGAGACGCGCGAAACGCTGACTGTCACGACCGCGACGCTTTCGCTGACCTCGCGGCTGCAGGGCGCCGCCGAGCCGCTGCAGGAGCGCCTGAGCTATCGCATCGAGCGGCTCGACGCCGCCGAGGGAGCCAGCAAGGAGGTGCTCTCGACCAGCCGGCCGGCGCCAACCGTGCATCTGCCGGCCGGGCGCTATCTGGTGATGGCGCGCTACGGGACCGGCAATGCCCTCGAGCGTGTCGAGATCGAGCTTGCCGACGGACAGACCGCCAAGCTCGTGGTCGAGCACAAGGCCGGGATGCTGGCACTCTCCGCGCACGACGGGTCGGGCACGCCGCTGCGGCAGGTGTTCTGGGAGATCCTCGACGCGGATGGCGAGCCGGTCTGGAGCACGATCGAGCAAAGCCCGCGCGTGCCGCTGCTGGCTGGCGACTACAAGCTCATTGCCGCCACCGGTACGAAGGAGGAATCGCGCGAATTCACTCTCGCGCCGGGCGAGAGCAAGAGCATCGACATTTCGACAGAATGATAGCCGATCTTGTGCCCGGTCACCGACCGCGCGCGGTTCTGGCGGGTCCGGATTGCCGACGGGTGAAAGAGGGGCGATGCGCTCGCGATTCCATTGGCTCTGGTGCGGACGGGCTCTGCTGCTCGCGCTCGCGGCGCTGGCTGCCGTTGTGCCGGCGCTCGGCGCGTCGCGCCGGACCGAGGTCGTGATCGTGCTCGACGCCTCCGTCGCCATGCAACAGCCGCTCGAGGCCGACACGCGCATGGTGGCAGCCTCCAACGCGGTTGCACGCACGCTCGAACGGTATGGCCGGCGCAATCGCATCGGCGTCATCGCATTCGGCCATCGCCGGCAGCGAACCTGCGACGATATCGAGATCATCAAGGCGGTCCGCGCGCCCGTCGACGAGACGATCGTGCGGATGATCGCGGAGCTGAAGCCTCAGGGGCCGGCGCCGATTGCAAAATCGATCGATTTTGCCTCGCGGGCCGTTTCTGGCAGCCAAGGGCCGGCACGCATCGTGCTCGTGACGGCGAGCCCGGACACCTGCGAAGCCGATCCTTGTGCCGTCGCAACGCTGCTGGCCGGAACGCGGGCGATCCGGATCGACGTGATCGCGATCGGCAGCGCCGAGCATTCCGCGTTCAAGCCGCTGAAGTGTGTCGCCAAGAAGACCGGCGGCACGTTTACCGGGATCGCGAGCGCCGTCGAGCTCGCCTCGGCGTTGAGTGCGGCCATCGTCGCCTCGCTGGCGGCGCCCTTGGAGGAAAAGGCAGTCCTCGAGGGCGATCCGGCAACAGCGACTGGCGAAGGCGCGGCGGGCTGGACGACCGAAGCAGAGGGCGCGGGCACCCCGCAGGCCGGTGGCGACGTTGCCGCTGCCGCAACCGCTGCCTTCGGCGAGACCTCGCCCGAGGGCGAGGCTCTGGCCGAGTTCGCGGCCGGGCGTTCGACCTCATCGATCACCCTGACGGGGCTGCTCGCCGATCCCGGTCCGCAGCTGACCTCGGGCCTGGTCTGGCGCATCTACGATGGGATTGGCCCCAGTGACGCCGACCCGAAGCTGCTCGCGACCTATCGCCAGCCCCAGCCGACGGTCGCGCTGCCCGCCGGCGAGTTCCTGGTCAACGTCGCCTACGGACGGGCCAATCTCACGCGCCGGATCAAGGTCGTCGATGGCGTGCCACTGGCCGAGCAGTTCGTGCTCAACGCTGGCGGACTGCGATTGTCGGCAAAGCATGTGGGCGGGAGCGATATTCCAGCGCAGTCCGTGACCTTCGATGTCTATGCCGACGAGCGCGACCGGCGCGGCGATCGCATTCTGATCCTGCGTGGCGCCCAGGCCGGCATCGTCATCCGCCTCAACGCCGGCATCTACCACCTCGTCAGCACCTACGGCGATGTCAATGCCGCGGTTGCAGCCGACATCTCGGTCGAAGCCGGCAAGCTGACGGAGGTCGTCGTCGAGCACACCGGTACACCGGTCTCGTTGCGCCTGGTGCTGCAACGGGGCGGCGAAGCGCTCGCCGATGTCACGTGGCGCATCTATACGCCCGAAGGCGAGATCGTCAACGAGAGCGCGGGCGCGCTCCCGACCCACGTGCTGGCGCCTGGCCGCTATCTGGTCGAGGCGAGCCGGGGCGGCGAACGCTATGGCGAGCCCTTGCTGCTGGAGCCCGGTCTGGCCAAGCAGCTCGAGATCGTGGTGCCGAGGTAGCAGGTAGCGACGCGATCGCGACCCGCCCGGCTCGGCAGGCCTAGTGTTCCCTCCCATTCATTCGATTCCGGCGAAGCTGGATCAATGAATGGAAAGACGGAGTACAAACAAAGAGTTGGCTAGTGGGCTGGCCATTCATTTGGGGTACCGAATGAATGGGTCGGAACACTAGAGCATCGTCGTGTTGTCACGCCGGGTCGGGCTGTCGCCGTCCGCGGGCCCGAGGCGCCGCAGCATGCGCATGCGGGCGAGCCGGCCGACCGAGGCGGCCTTGCGCCGTGCCACACGGCCGACACCCCTCGCCTTCCAGCGGGCGAGGCGGCCGACGCCACGGGCCTTGCGTTTCACCCGGCCGAGGCGAGAGCGCTTGCGCTCGGGGTCGGGCTTGGCGAGCGCGTGCACCATGGCGTGCAGCTCCTCGGTCAACGCCTTGCGGTCCCTGCCCGCCGCGAGCTGATCGAAGGGCACCAGATCGCCGATCCGCACCGTCACCGATCCGCCGGCGAACTTGCGGAACTCCGACACCAGCAGCGACAGC
>JANPDA010000254.1:0-1714 GCA_031431235.1 Hyphomicrobiaceae bacterium | reverse complement strand
GATGCCGCCGACACGGGCGGCCGCCAGAACGACCGCATGCGGCCTCTCCGTCGACATCCAGTGCTCGACGTCGGCTTGCCGCGTTAGATCAAGCGCTCGCCGGTCGGCCGTCAGGACCCGGCACGGCTCGTTCAGCAGGCGCCGCACGATGGCCGCTCCCACCATGCCGCGGTGACCGGTGACCCATATGCGCTTCTGCTCGAGGGAGTAGGGGGTCATTTGCTGTCGTCGCTTCCAATCATGCCAATCTTGCATTCAAGGCGCAACGCAAGAGGCTCAATGTTCGCCCCGGTCCCAGCGCCTGTTCTCCTGGGCCACTTCGCACAGGTCGGACTTGACCATCTCGGACACGAGCTCCCGGAAGCTGGTTCTGTGGTGCCAGCCGAGCTTTTCCCTGGCCTTGGTAGGATCGCCCACCAGAAGATCGACCTCGGTCGGCCGGAAATACCTGGGATCGACCCTGACGAGTGCCGCGCCGGTCCGCTCGTCCAAGCCCTCCTCATCGACGCCTGATCCCCGCCAAACGATGGTCCTGCCGACCTCGCGGAAGGCCAGCTCGACGAACTCCCGCACGGAATGCATCTCGCCGGTGGCGAGCACATAGTCATCGGGAGCATCCTGCTGCAGGATCCGGTACATTCCTTCGACATAATCGCGGGCGTGGCCCCAATCGCGTTTGGAGTTGAGATTGCCGAGATGCAGGTGCTGCTGCATTCCGAGCTCAATGGCCGCCACGGCCCTCGTTATTTTGCGCGTGACGAAGGTTTCTCCGCGCGTGGGCCCTTCGTGATTGAAGAGAATGCC
Organism: Hyphomicrobiaceae bacterium; assembly: GCA_031431235.1. GTDB lineage: Bacteria > Pseudomonadota > Alphaproteobacteria > Rhizobiales > Hyphomicrobiaceae > JANNSW01. Next base: position 910 of record JANPDA010000254.1, on the reverse strand, counting down.
GTTAGAGGCGTGGAATCCGTAAGCCTCGCGGTAGTTGACCGTGATCCAGTAGGCATAGAGCTTGGCCACTGCATAGGGTGACCTGGGATAGAAAGGCGTTGTTTCACGCTGCGGGACCTCCTGCACCTTGCCGTAGAGTTCGGAGGTCGAGGCTTGATAGAATCGGGTACGCGCCTCCATGCGTAGGATCCGTATCGCCTCGAGAAGTCGCAGAGTTCCCAGGGCATCTGCATTAGCGGTGTATTCAGGGGTCTCGAAGCTTACTTGCACATGGCTTTGCGCTGCGAGGTTGTAGATCTCGTCGGGAGCAACCTCTTGCACAAGCCGGATGAGGTTGGTTGCATCCGTCAAATCGCCGTAGTGCAGCTTGAAGCGCGTTTCGACCTCATGCGGATCTACATAGAACTCGTCCACCCGGCCCGTGTTGAACGAGGAGGAGCGCCGCTTGACGCCGTGTACGACATATCCATTGTCTAGGAGCAGCCTAGCGAGATAGGCCCCGTCCTGCCCAGTGACGCCGGTGATGAGTGCAACCTTGCCGCGCATGGCACAGGACTCCTTCTGTCGCAATCGGGTCCGGCGGCATCTGGCGAGCCGCCACTTCAGCAAACCGCCTGGCCATTCGAGCTGCTATGGCGCCGGGCGGAAGCAAACAACGCGGCACCATTGCGGCAGCCCCGCGCTGCCTCATGTCACCCGGATATCGCCAACATGCAACACGACGGGCACGGTGCGCTGAATCAACTCCATGAGCAAGACGACGCGATCATTCTCCCTGATCGATAGAATCTGCGCAATCATGCCTTCGAAGGGACCATTCGTGACGCTCATGAAGGTGGTGTAACCTGATGAGCCCCTTGCGAAATAGCAGCAACGCGCAGGATTTTTCGTCCTGAGGAGGGATGAGACG
>JANPDA010000253.1:0-8321 GCA_031431235.1 Hyphomicrobiaceae bacterium | reverse complement strand
GCTTCGCCATCACATCGCTGCCCGGTCCCGCTCTCCACTGCGGCCCCGACCCGCCAGAGAGAGCGATGCCCCCTACCGCACTCATGAACGTCATGTGCGCAGCCGCGCGCAAGGCCGGCCGCAGCCTCGCCCGCGATTTCGGCGAGGTCGAGCAGTTGCAGGTGTCGATCAAGGGGCCCGGCAATTTCGTCTCGGCCGCCGACCACAAAGCCGAGGACATCCTCTACAAGGAGCTGGCGCGGGCACGTGACGGCTATGGCTTCCTGATGGAGGAGCGCGGCGCGGTCGCGGGCAAGGATCAGACCCACCGCTGGATCGTCGATCCGCTCGACGGCACCACCAACTTCCTGCACGGCATTCCCCATTTCGCCATTTCGATCGGGCTCGAGCGGGAAGGCGCCTTGGTCGCGGGTCTGATCTACAACCCGGTGACGAATGAGCTCTACACGGCCGAGAAGGGCAAGGGCGCCTTCCTGAACGATCGCCGGCTGCGGGTTGCGGCGAGGAAGACCCTCGCCGACTGCGTGATCGGCACCGGCATCCCCAATCGCGGCGACAGCGGTCACAAGCTGTTCCTCAGCGAATGCGAGCGGCTGATGCCGGAAGTGTCCGGCGTCCGGCGCTATGGTGCTGCCGCGCTCGATCTCGCCTATGTGGCGGCGGGCCGGCTCGATGGTTTCTGGGAGCGCGGTCTCTCACCTTGGGATCTCGCCGCCGGCATCGTGCTGGTGCGCGAGGCAGGCGGCTTCGTCACCGATTGCGAGGGGGCTGACCGGATCTTCGAGTCGGGCGGCGTGCTCGCCGGCAACGAGACGATCAGGAAGGCGCTCGGCGGGATGATCGGGGCGCCGAAGTAGGGAGTGCTGGATGCCCTGGATGATCGTCAGCGATGACGGGCCCAATGGCGCGGGGCTCAGGCGCGACCAGGCGCTGATGGATGCCCATTGGGCCTACGAGCAGTCGATCAAGGACAAGATCCTGTGCGCGGGCAGCCTCAGGAGCGAGGACGGCCTGACCCCGATCGGCAGCCTCCTCGTCCTCGATGTCGACAGCCGCGACGAGGCGATGGCCCTGTTCGACGCCGATCCCGCGACCAAGGCTGGTCTGCGCCACAACGTCATCGTCAGGCGCTGGAACCGGGCCATTTTCGCCGGCGTAGTGAGCGACTGAGCCAACCCGTTCAATCCTTGGGGAATTCCAGCCCCATCTCGCTATAGCGCTCGGGGTCGTCGCCCCAGTTCTCGCGCACCTTGACGAACAGGAACAGGTGCACGGTCTGATCGAGCATCCGGCCGATCTCGATGCGGGCCTCCATCGAGATGCGCTTGATCGCCTCGCCCTTGTGACCGAGCACGATGCGGCGCTGGCTCTCGCGCTCGATGAAGATGGTCTGCTCGATGCGCACGCTGCCGTCCTTGCGCTCGCTCCACGAGGTGGTCTCGACAGTCGAAGCATAGGGCAGCTCCTCGTGCAGCCAATGGTAGATCCGCTCGCGCGTGATCTCGGCCGCCATGATGCGCATGGGCGCATCCGCCACCTGGTCCTCGGGGTAGAGCAGCGGTCCTTCCGGCATCGCGCCGGCCAGATGGCTGGCGAGGTCCTCGAGGCCCGAGCCGTCCAGCGCCGATACCATGAAGGTCGCCTCGAATCCGCCGAGCCGGTTCGACTCTTCGGCGAGCGCTAGCAGGCGCTCCTTCTTGACCCGGTCGATCTTGTTGAGGACGAGCACGTGGCGGCCGCCGCCGAGCCGGGTGTGGATCCCCCGCACATTGTCGTCGAGCCCGCGTGCGGCATCGACGATGAGCGCGGTCACATCGGCTTCGCCGGCGCCGCCCCAGGCCGCGCTGACCATCGCCCGGTCGAGCCGGCGCTTGGGTGCGAAAATGCCGGGGGTGTCGACGAGGATCAGCTGCGTCGCGCCGACCATCAGGATGCCGCGGATGCGCGAACGCGTGGTCTGGGCCTTGTGGCTGACAATCGAGACCTTGGCACCGACCAGCCGATTGACGAGGGTCGATTTGCCGGCGTTGGGCGCTCCGATCAGCGCGACGAAACCGGCGCGGGTCGGGCCAGAGTGCGCTGCTGGCGCGGGCTCGTCGATCTTGGTATCAGGCATTGCGATGCTCCCAGATGCCCTCACGCGTCAGCAGTGCCAGGGCGGCGGCCTGCTCGGCGGCACGTTTGCTCGGACCCGATCCACTCGCCGGCGGCAGGCCGTCGATGCGCACCTCGGTCTGGAAGTGGGGCGCATGGGCCGGGCCGCTACGATCGATCTCGCAATAGCGCGGAATGTGCAGGCCGCGACCTTGCGCCCATTCCTGCAGCGCTGTCTTTGCATCCGGTATCACCGGTCCGACCTCCTCGGCTCGCCTGGTCCAGCGGGCGGCGATCAACTTTCGTGCCTTGCCAAAGCCGCCATCGAGGAACACGGCGCCGATCACCGCTTCGCAGGCGTCCGCCAGAATTCCGTCCTTTTGCCGCCCGCCGGCCGCCGCCTCGGAGTCGGCCAGGATCACATGATCATGAAGGCTCAGCTCGCGGGCGATCTCGGCACACGTCTCGCGCTGCACCAGCCGGTTGAAGCGGCGTGCGAGCTCGCCTTCGCTGGCCTCGGGAAACGCCTCCAGCATCAGCTCGGCGACCACGAGGCCGAGCACCCGGTCGCCGAGAAACTCGAGCCGCTCGTTGTCGGCGTCCGACCGCTCGCTCTTGCGAGCGCTCGAATGGGTCAGTGCGCGCCGGAGCAGCTCCAGATCCTTGAAGCGATAGCCCAGCGCCTTTTCCAACTCCTTGTGGGCGTGCGGTCTGGCCACCTGCCCCTCAGCGCGTCAAGTCGAAGAGGCGCGACCAGCGGATGTAGTAGGGCCATTCCCAGAAGCGCCACCAGCTCGATCGCTCATCGATCGAGAAGAAGATGATCTCGGCGCGGCCGACGAAATTCTCGACCGGCACCGGCCCGACCGCGTGGGTGACCCGGCTGTCCTGGGAGTTGTCGCGGTTGTCGCCCATCATGAAATAGTGGCCGGGGGGCACTTTGTAGATGCCGGTGGTGTCGAGCTCGCCGTCCGGGCGCGCATCGAGCACGAGGTACTTGACGCCGTTGGGCAGCGTCTCCTCGAAGCGGGGGATGCGGGCCTCGTGGCCGTAGCCGTCGGTGCCGACATAGTCCTCGATCTTGTGCTTGGGGATGGCTTTGCCGTTGATGTAGAGGACGCCGCCCTGCATCTGGATCTCGTCGCCGGGCAGCCCGATCACCCGCTTGATGTAGTCGGTCGAGGTCTCGCGCGGCAGGCGGAACACGGCGACGTCACCGCGCTCGGGCTCACCCGCCCAGGCGCGGCCGGAGAAGTCGACCACTCCGAACGGGAATGAGAAGCGGCTGTAGCCGTAGCTGTACTTGGAGACGAACAGATAGTCGCCCACCAGCAGCGTGCCCATCATCGAGCCCGAGGGAATGTTGAAAGGCTGGAACAGGAATACCCGCACCACCGCCGCCAGGATGAGGGCGTGAATGACGACCTTCACGATATCCCAGAGCTCGCTCCGGCGCGGCTTGTCAGTATCGATTTCGGCAGACATGGGTGGCTCCTATGGCTCCCACAATTGCTGGAAGCGACCTGTTTGGCCCGCGTGGATGAGGCCCTATAGACCCCGCAATGCGTGATTGGCAATGCGACGGGACGCTCGTGGCCGCCAGCTGGCGGGTCGCTTGCCCTATCGCCCGCCATCCTTCAGACGAACCGCGGAGATGATCACGATCGCCTGGGCAAGCGGGAATTCGTCGGTGATGGTCAAGTCGATCCGTGCTTCATACCCTTCAGGCGTCAAGGTGGCGAGCTGGCGTGCCGCGCCCCCCGTCAGTTGCAGGGTCGGCCGGCCCGAGGGCAGATTGACGACGCCCATATCGCGCCAGAATACGCCCCTGCTGAGGCCAGTGCCGAGCGCCTTCGAGCACGCTTCCTTAGCTGCGAAGCGCTTGGCATAGGATGCTGTCCGCTGGACCCGGCGATCCGACTTCTGCCGCTCGATCTCGGTGAAAATACGGTCGAGAAAGCGCTCGCCGTGGCGCTCGATCGCCTTCTCGATGCGGCGAATGTCGATCAGGTCGTTGCCGATGCCCAGGATCATGCTGTGAGCGGGGCCCGTGCCCGGCCGCGATCCATGGCGGCGCGCATCCGCGTGATGGCTTCCGCGAGGCCGATGAAAACCGCTTCCCCGATCAGGAAATGACCGATGTTGAGCTCGGCGAGCTCGGGCACCGCGGCGATACGCTCGGCGCTCAGAAAATCGAGGCCGTGGCCAGCGTGCGGCTCGAGGCCGGCGGCGGCGGCGATCCGGGCACCCTCGATCAGGCGCTGCAACTCGTGCTCGGCCTCGGTGCGTTGATCTTGGGCGAGCGCGTCGCACCAGGCCCCGGTGTGCAACTCGACCACAGGCGCGCCGATCCGGGCGCAGGCCTCGATCTGGCGCGGATCGGCGGCGATGAACATGGAGAGGCGGATGCCGGCGTCCGCGAGGCGTTGCACAACGGGACGCAGCTGGTTGTGGCCGCCCGCGACATCGAGCCCGCCCTCGGTCGTGCGCTCCTCGCGCTTCTCCGGCACCAGGCAGACGGCATGCGGGCGCGTGCGCAGTGCGATCGCGACCATCTCATCGGTCGCAGCCATTTCGAAGTTGATCGGCTTCGACAGCTCGGCCTTCAGCCGTGCCATGTCGGCGTCACGGATATGGCGGCGATCCTCGCGCAGGTGGGCTGTGATGCCGTCGGCGCCAGCTTCGACGGCCAGCAGCGCGGCGCGGACCGGATCCGGCAGGCTGCCGCCGCGAGCGTTACGGATCGTCGCCACATGGTCGATGTTGACGCCGAGGCGGAGGGGGCGGGGTTTGGCTGTTGCGATCATGACCACATTCTAATCGTGCTTGGATTGAGCTACAATCATCGAAAGCAAGGATCCTTGGCCGCTCGCCCGACACGGCGACCGGCGATGCGCTGCTACCTGACGATCATGCTCGTCCGTGTGGATCTCGCCCATCAGCTCGTGCGCACGCGCTATCCGAGGACGCTGCCGCGCGTGCTCTCACCCCAGGACGTCGGCCGACTGCTCGAGGCCGCGCCCGGTCCCGGCCTCAAGTCCAAGGCGGCGCTGAGTATCGCCTATGGTGCAGGCCTGCGTGGCGCGAGGTCGTCCACCAGAACAACGCCACCATCCATGACCTCCTCTTCAAGCTCTCTTCCGAGACGATGCCAACGATCACGGTGCCCTCGAGCCTGACGGTTCATGGCGCGACACTCTACTGCACCCGGCCGAGCCGCTGGTGAGGATTGCATAGCCGATAGGCGTCAAACCCGAGGACCATGCTGAATTCAGCCGCAGCGGTTCGCGGCTGTGCGCCCCGATCCAGGTCTTGTGTTTTGGCTCGTATTGGGTCCGGAGGCAGAAATTGGCTTTTCTAACATGTTCAGTGCGTACGTCTGTTCGCTGTCAAGCGACATCAGGAACTGGTCCGGCGGCAACATGAAGAACTGGTCGCCGCGACGCGCACCAGCTCGTGCTCCGCATGGAATGGCCCGATGCCGTCGATGCTCTTCAGCGCCTTGCCTTCCTGAGCCTGGAACCGTTCGATCGGCGGCTCAGCCGTGGTGCCGTGAATGCGCACATCAGCCACGTCACGCGACCACGCCTCGAGTTGCGGTTCAACGTCGTCCGAATTGCCGCAGAACGTCCAAGACATCGGCCGACACGTGTTGGCGAAGTGCAAAAAATCCCCGCCATGGATCGACGGGCGCCAATGCCATTTGCGTGGCCGTGAATTGAGCAGCACTGCGCAAGCCCGCCAAATCCTGCCATGTCACGGGCATGGCGATGCTGGCGGTCGGCCGGGCGCGCAAGGAATAGGGGACGATCGCTGTGGCCGATCGCTTGTTGCGCAGCCAATCGATGTAGATGCGCCCCTTGCGACGCGCCTTCGACGCCGATGCGACATAGCGCTCCGGTTCGGACCGACCCAACGTGCGTGCCAGTGCGCTGGTGAACGTCTCGATCTCGGACCAGCCTTGGCTTCCGTCGAGCGGCACGACCACATGGATGCCTTTGCCACCTGAGACGAGGGGGAAGCTTTTCAAGTCGGCTGTCGCGAGGATCCGGCGGATCAGTTGGGCTGCCGTCAGAACCGCGCTGAAGGGCACGTCATCGGCCGGATCGAGGTCAAAAACCATGCGATCGGGTGTTTCGAGATCCGGCATGCGCGCGCCCCAGCCGTGAAACTCAATGGCACCGAATTGAACGGCAGTCGCCAAGCCGTCAGCGCCAGTCACCGAGAAGTATTCGGCGCGCTTCTGATCAGGCGCGGGGATGAGCTGAATGCCGCGTCGCATGGCCGGCATGGGATGACGCTGGAAAAACGTCTCGCCACCCACGCCCTGGGGTGCGCGCAACAGACTGACCGGGCGATGCTCCAAATGCGGCATGATCCGTGGTGCGACTGACTTGTAGTATGCAGCGACGTCGGCTTTGGTCAACCCAACATCTGGAAACACGATGCGGCTCGCGTGAGTGATGGTGACAGGCGGGCTCGTTTGAGGCTCGGGTTGACGCGCCTCCGGTTGCGCGATCGATCTCGCTTTCGGAGCGGTGACATCATCACGCCAACCGAGGAAGCGGGCGGCCCGCAGACGTCCGTCGCCGGTCAAACCGCCATACGCAATCGAGGCCGTGAATTGAGGGGTGACCCATCGAGTGTTGGCCGGAGCCGCTTCCAAGCCAGCGATCCCCGACGCTGGAGCCTTTCTCACGTGCGGGGACAGCCGGGCGAAGGCTTCGCGTTCGACGCGCGCGGTAAACCCCGTGCCAACGCGCCCGACGTAGCGCAGTCCAACTCGCAACCGGAATGCGAGCAACAGCGAGGCGAAATGCCGTCCCGCGGGTGACGGCACCCACCCGATCACCACGGCATCCTCACGCAGGATGGCCTTTATCTTGAGCCACGACGACGAGCGGCGCGAATGGTAGGCGGATGAGCGACGCTTGGCGATGATGCCTTCGCCGCCGGCCTCCGCCACGCGAGCAAGCAGTTCCCTTCCACCGTCTGTGACAGCAGGAGCGAGGCGGATGGCGCTGCCGCTGGATCTTCGCTCGTCAATGATCGTCTCGAGTGCCGCTCTGCGATCGCTGAGTGGTAACGCGGTTAGATCACGGTCTTCACGGCGCAACAGGTCGAAGGCGACGAATTGAACTCCGACGCCCCCTTGTTTGATGGCAGCCACCAGCCTTGAATAATCGGCAAGTCCGTCCGTGCCAAATACGATGGCTTCGCCGTCCAAGATGGTTTTGCTCACACGGAGTTGCTTTGCGGCATTGACGATGTCGGGGAACCGGTCAGTCCAATCGAGCCCACTACGTGTGCGCAGAGCGACAGTGCCCTCGCCGATGGCGAGTTGCAGTCGGTAGCCGTCGTATTTCATCTCGAATTGCCAGTCATCACCTTGTGGCGGCGAACTGGCTGCTATGCACAGCATCGGTGCAACGAATTTTGGTGTGACCGGGGGCTTGCGTGGCGCAGCATTCTTACCCGTGAGAATGTCGGCAAACGTCCGGCCGGATATCACACTGGCGTCGAAACGCTGTGCCAGTGAATCGTCTTGTTCCGCGAACGAATCACGATCCTTGACCAGCAGCCAGTTCTCCTTGGTGCCGGCGTCCTTCAGCCGCACGAGCGCCCAACGGCCGCGCATGCGCTCGCCGGTGAGTACGATTTTGAGGTGACCATCCGCCAGGGCCTGTGCTGGATCGGCGCCGACGATGGCCCACGTGCCACGGTCCCAGATCATCACCGGTCCCGCGCCATAGGATTTGTCGGGAATGGTACCTTCGAAGTCAGCGTAGCCGATGGGATGATCTTCGGTGCGCACGGCCAATCGTCTAGTCTTCGGATTGGCGCTCGGCCCGCGGGTGACGGCCCAGCTCAGCATTACACCTTCGAGTTCGAGTCGTAGATCGAAATGCTCGCGGCGCGCTCGATGCCACTGGACTACAAATCGGAGCGCCTCGTGTGGCGACAACCACCGGCTGGGCGAACGGCGTGGGACGGTGTCTGGCTCCGGGGACGTGACGAAATCGCGCTTGTCCCGGTATATCTGGAGCGATCGAGCCATTTCGATCAGCCCTTTGCGGAAGGCTTCTTTGCGGCCGCACTCGGCTTGCCTCGTTTGACCGGGTCGGCAGTGGCAGCAGCGGCGGCCCTATGCGCTTTGACTGGCTTGGAGGACGAAGCAGTTTTCTTGCCCGGCTCGGAATTTGCACGCCCTGTCGATCGTCGCAGCG
>JANPDA010000252.1:0-6683 GCA_031431235.1 Hyphomicrobiaceae bacterium | reverse complement strand
ACCCAACTACGCTGCGCGCGGCGGAAAGCGTCCTCCCAGTCGCTGCGCTGCTTCGCGGTCAGATGTTCCTGCTGGCTATGCTCTCGAGCGCGAGGCCGTAAACGCGGTTGAGCTCCTTGTCGGCGGTCTCGTAGCGGCGGTGCTGGCATTCGGTCATCTCGACATTCGATGACAGCTCCCCGCAATTGAGCTCCTTCGAGCGACCCGGGGTGGCTACGATCGCCAGGCAGGCCGCGGCGGCGAAGGCGATCACGAAACGGCTCGACATGGTACCGCTCCCGGCACGTGTGAAATCCTTGCAACGCTCGCCGATCGCAAGGAGCCTTGCAAGCGACCGACTGCTGCACCAGTGTTGCCGATCAGAGCGACATTCGGGGAAACACTGCCATGGACCGCATGAAGGGCAAGACCGCCTTCCTCACCGCCGCCGGTCAAGGCATCGGACGCGCCACGGCGCTCGCCTTCGCCCGCGAAGGCGCCCGCGTGCTCGCGACCGACCTGAAGCCCGAGCTGCTGGAGAGGCTCAGGTCGGATGGCAAGGGGATCGAGACCTTCCAACTCGACGCGCTCGACACCAAGGCCGTGCACGCGGCGGCCAAGCGCACCGGCCCCGTGGACGTGCTGTTCAATTGTGCCGGCTATGTCCACACCGGAACGATCCTGGAGACCGACGAGAAAGCCTGGGACTTCTCGTTCGATCTGAACGTCAAATCGATGTGGCGGACGCTGAATGCCTTCCTGCCCGGCATGATCGCCAAAGGTGGCGGCTCGATCGTCAACGTGGCCTCGGTCGCCTCCTCCTTGAAGGGCGCGCCGAAACGCGCGGTCTACGCGACGACCAAGGCGGCGATCCTCGGCCTCACCAAGTCGGTCGCCGCCGATTTCGTGAAGGACGGCATCCGCTGCAATGCGATCTGCCCGGGTACCGTCGAGACGCCCTCGCTCGTCGATCGGATCCAGACCATGCCCGGCAGTCCCGAGGAGAACCGCAAGTTCTTCCAGGCGCGCCAGCCGCTCGGCCGCTTCGCCGATGCCAGCGAGATCGCGCATCTGGCCGTCTGGCTCGCCTCCGACGAGAGTACGTTCGTGACCGGGGGCGCCTATGTGATCGATGGCGGGTGGTCGTTGTAGGAAGGTGTGAGATTGTGAATTGTGAGTAGTGAGTAGTGAGGCAATATAAACTTTGTTTCACAACCTCACAACTCACAATCTCACAACTCACAAGCTGAACCCCAACGGAGAACCCCCATGGCAAAGCTCGGTTTCATCGGCATCGGCATGATGGGGCACGGCATGGCCGCCAATCTGCTGGCGAAGGGCCATGCGGTCACGGTCTGGGCCCATCGCAACCGCCAGCCAGTCGAGGACCTGCTCGCCAAAGGGGCGAGCGAGGTCGGCACGATCGCCGAGATGCCCGCCGGACAGGACGCGATTTTCATCTGCGTCGCCAACTCCGGACAGGTCGAGGGGGCCGTGGAGGCGATGTTGCCGCGCCTGAAACCCGGCCAGATCGTGATCGACACCGGCACCTCCGACCCGTCGTCGACCGTCCGGCTCGCCGAGCGCGTCGCCGCGACCGGCGCGAGCTATGCCGATGCCCCCATGGGTGGCGGCGCGCAGCAGGCGGCGGCCGGCGAGCTCGCTACCCTGGTCGGGGCGAGCGAGGCCGATTTCGCCCGCGTCGAGCCCTGGGCGCGGTGCTACTCCAAGATCGCCGTGCACATGGGACCGGTCGGTGCCGCGATGCGTGCCAAGCTCCTCAACAATCTGCTCGCGCTCGGCCAGGCTGCCCTCGTCGCCCAAGCCTACCGGATCGCCAGGGCCGAAGGGCTCGACTGGGGCAAGCTCTACGAGGTCAACATGGCAGGCGCTGCCCGCTCCGGCAGCCTCGAGCGCATCATGGTGGCGGCCATGAAGGGTGATTTCAGGGGATATCTGTTCAGTGTCGAGAATGCCGAGAAAGATCTGCGCTACTTCGTTGAATATGCACGAGGTATCGGCTACGATAGCGCGCTCGGCGAAGCCTTCCGGCAGCATTTCGAGGATACAGCGCGCCAGCTCGGCGGGCAAACACTCCTGAGCGAGATCCTGAAGGCCCCCTGACCCCCTTCGCCGATGGAATCCGGCGTTCCTCCTGTCCAGCTGGCAAAGATGGCGGCAATGGGGCAATATGCCTCCAGGCGAATCCGTGAAATCAACGCCCCTCGATCGGAGGGTCACTGCGGATCGCACGCAGGGGTCCGCCTTGGACCCCAGGCAAGGGGGAGCTATGGCTCGAGAAGGCTATTCAGACCAAGAGTTGCAGGCCGACAAGAAGGTCCTGCATGAGATGGGATATGCCCAAGAGTTGACGCGGCGCATGGGCGCGTTCCAGAACTTCGCGATCTCGTTCGCCATCATCTGCATCGTCGCCGGCGGCATCACCGCCTTCCCGACGGCGCTGTCGGCAGGCGGCGGCGCCTCGATCGGCATCGGCTGGCCGATCGCTTCCGTGTTCGCGTTGATTGTGGCTGCGGCCATGGGTCAGATCGCCTCGGCCTATCCGACCGCGGGCGGCATCTACCACTGGGCCTCGATCCTGGGTGGTCGCGGCTGGGGCTGGGCGGCGGCGTGGTTCAATCTGCTCGGTCTCATCTTCGTCGTCTCATCGGTCAACATGGGCGTGTTCCTGCTCACCCGCGATCTGTTCCTCGCTCAAGTGATGGGCTGGGACGTGGCGGCGGCGGGCTGGGTGTCGGCGGTGCCGTTCGATCAGGGCTGGTACACGCAGACTTTCTTCATCGCCGGCATCACGGCGCTGCAGGCGATCCTCAATCACTACTTCCTGCGCCTGACGACCATCCTCACCGATTTCAGCGGCTACCTGATCCTGGCGACGGCCGTGCTGTTGACGCTCGGCTTCCTCGCCTTTGCGCCGTCGCTCGACTTCAGCCGGCTTTACACCTTCACCAACTTCACGGGTGATGCGGGTGGCGGAGTTTGGCCGGCTGCGACGGTCGCAGCCTACATTCTGGGCATCGGCCTGTTGCACGGCGTTTACACGATCACCGGGTTCGATGCGTCAGCGCATACGTCCGAGGAGACGCGTAACGCGCCGCGCGAGGTGCCCAGGGGCATGATCCGCTCGGTGTGGTGGTCGTTCCTGGTCGGCTACATCATGGTCTGTGCCTTCGTGTTGGCGTTGCCCGACCAGACCGGGCCGGATCCTTTGGATGCCACCAAGACGGTCACGATCGATGGTGTCACGGCCGCTGCCAAGCAGGGCTGGGGCTCGTTCAACTGGCTGATGGCCAGCTCGGGGATGCCCGGTGTGGCGAAGGCGATCCTGATCGTCGGCATCGTCGTGTCGAACTTCCTGTGCGCGCTCGCCGGCCTGACCTCGACGTCGCGCATGATGTACGCGTTCGCCCGAGACGGCGGCCTGCCGATGTCGGGTTTGCTCCGCAAGGTGAGCCCGTCGCTGCGTACACCGGGTGCCGCCATCTGGGTCGGCGGCATCCTGTCGGTGCTCGCAACCCTCTACGGCGGCGCGTTCCTGGTGCTGTCGACCGGTTGCGCGGTGTTCCTCTACCTCTCCTACCTGATGCCGATCGCGGCCGGCCTGCGGGCCGAGATGAGCGGCGCGTGGTCGACGAAGGGCCCGTTCAGCCTCGGGTGGGCCTCGATGCTGGTGGCGGTCCTCGCCATCATCGGCTGCGCGGTTCTGATCTTCGTCGGCGTGCAACCGCCACAGGAGAAGGTGCTCTACCTGATCGTGGTGATGCTGCTCGGCCTCGCCTCGTTCTGGGCATCCATGGAGGGCAACCGGGGCCTTGGCGGGCTCCTGGCGCTGGCGACAATCGCCGTCGTCTACTACTTCATGGCTGGCTTCGACATCAGCGGCGGCGATACCTTCCTCGGTTTGGCCCGGGAAGGGTCGATCTTCTTCGCCGCAGCGGTGGCAGCGATGGTATTGCTGTCGCTCATGCTCGGCGGCAAGCGTTTCAATGGCCCACCGGTCGGCGATGAGATCGCCCAACGCAAGGCACAAATCGCGGCCGAGGAGAAGGCTGTCGGCGAGCGCAGCTAGGCCTGCGACGAAAGATGGGGCCGCGCCACCGAGGCGCGGCCTTTTCCATTTTACGGCGTCGCCCGCTTTGAGTTGCTCCGCGACCCGGCTAGACCTGCCCCATTAAAAACCAAGAGCACAGGAAACGCATCATGCAAGGCATGCTCACCCTCGACGAGTTGAAGGCCCTCACCAACAAGGGCGAGATCGACACGGTCGTCGTCTGCTTTCCTGATCTGCAGGGCCGCCTCATCGGCAAGCGCTTCCATGCCCAGTTCTTCTGCGAGGGCGCCTACGAGGAGACGCATGCCTGCAACTATCTGCTCGCCCTCGACATCGACATGGAGCCGGTGCCCGGCTACAAGGCGGCCTCCTGGGAGAAGGGCTATGGCGATTTCACCCTGAAGCCGGTGATGACGACGCTGCGCCGCATTCCCTGGCTCGAGGGCACCGCGCTCGTCCTCGCCGACGTGCAGGACCATCACACTCACGCCGACGTGCCGCATTCCCCGCGCGGCATCCTGAAAAGGCAGGCCGAGCGGATCGCCGCGACCGGCATGAAGGCGCTGGCGGCTTCCGAGCTCGAGTTCTTCCTGTTCGACGAGAGCTACGAGGCCCTCGCCGACAAGCACTACAAGCAGGCGAAAACCGCCGGCCGCTATATCGAGGACTATCACATCCTGCAGACCACCAAGGAAGAGCCCTTCATGCGGGCGATCCGCAACGGGCTGATGGGCGCCGGCATCCCGGTCGAGAACTCCAAGGGCGAGTGGGGGCCGGGGCAAGAGGAGATCAACGTCCGCTATTCGGACGTGCTCGACATGGCCGACCGCCACGTCATCATGAAGAACGGCATCAAGGAGATCGCCCACCTGCAGGGCAAGGCCGTCACCTTCATGGCCAAGTGGGACTATGGCCTTGCCGGCAACTCCTCGCACATCCACATGTCGCTCTGGCACCAGAACGGTCATTCGCTGTTCTACGACCCGACCGCCGAGCACGGCATGAGCGAGATGATGCGCTTCTTCCTCGCGGGCCAGCTCAAATACTCCCGCGAGATCACCTGGTTCCTCGCCCCTTATGTCAACTCCTACAAGCGCTTCATGGTCGGCACCTTCGCGCCCACGCGCTCGATCTGGTCGTTCGACAACCGCACGGCGGGTTTTCGCGTCTGCGGGATGGAGAGCAAAGCCGTGCGGGTCGAGTGCCGGATCGGGGGGGCGGATTTGAATCCCTATCTCGCCTACGCGGCGCTGCTGGCAGCCGGCCTGCGTGGCATCGAGGAGAAGCTCGAGCTGGAGCCGGTGTTCGCGGGCGATGCCTACACCGCCAAGAACCTGCGCGAGATCCCCAAAACCCTGCGCGAGGCGATCGGCACGATGAAAGGCTCGGCCATGCTGCACGAGGCCTTTGGCCAGGACGTGATGGACCACTACATCCACACTGCCGAATGGGAGCAGTTCGAGTACGACCGGCGCATCACCGACTGGGAGCTGCGGCGCGGGTTCGAGCGCAGCTGAGGGTGTCGTCGCGTCGGCGAAGGCGAGCCCGCAGGCGGTGCTGGCGGTTCATTGCTACTTCCAAACGGATGACTGGGTTGGGTTGATCTGCTATTTTCAATGGATGACGAAGGCGGATCTGATTGCTCGCTTGCACGGCGCTCGCTTGCCCCTCGATGCGGAAGGGGTACAGCACTTGGCTATTTTCGGCTCACGTGCGCGCGACGACGCTGGCCCCGACAGCGATCTCGATGTGTTGATCGACATTAGACCCGATGTGCGATTTTCCCTCCTCAATCTCTCCGGGGTTGCGCTCCTCATCGAAGAGGCAACTGGTCTCGGCGCCCAGGTGGTGTTGCGGCGATCCGTGCCGGCGGACTTCGCCCGACGGATTGCCGATGACCTCGTCCCGGTGTTCTGATGGCGATGCCCACGCCATCGGAACGCTTGGGGCACATCGTCGACTCGATCGAGTTGGTTCAGCAGCGGACCGGCATATCCCGGACGATTGGAAAGCCCGACATGCTTCGATCCCTTGGCGGCGGATCGCTGATATCGGCAACCGGATCAGGCACTCGTACCACGCCGTCGACAGCGAGATCGTGTGGGAAATCGTACGGGTCGAGCTGACTGAACTGAGGCGTGTGATCGAGCTCATGCAGGCCACCCCGCCTCAGGTGTAAAGGGCCGGCTTGGTTTGTTGCGAGACCACCATCGACCACGACCTCAACACCGCCCGCTGGGAGCTGTTCGAGTACGACCGGCGCATCACCGACTGGGAGCTGCGGCACGGGTTCGAGCGGAGTTGAGCGGGATGGCCGCTGCGCGCGCCAGCGGCCTCCGGCGACGGTGGTGCCAAGCTCATGGTCTGCTGTCCTGGCTGGGGAGCATTGCACGGGGCGATGCCGGGATGGCATTGTTGTCGGCCAGAATAGCGTCATCACTCGGCGGAACGGCGTGCGCCACCGACCGATCGCGGCGCCCCGGTGAGGAAGGCGAGGCAGCCATGGCAGAACCTTCGAAGCAGATGTCGCTGGGGCTCTCCGTCTACAAGCTGGGCTACCATCGGGGCGCCTGGCGGATGCCGGATTTCCCGCACGACGGCATGATGAGCCTCGATGCCTTCGCCAAGACCG
>JANPDA010000251.1:0-5658 GCA_031431235.1 Hyphomicrobiaceae bacterium | reverse complement strand
GAGCGTGCCGCCGACTTTCAGGCCGGTGTCCTTGCCGATCTGCTCGACCAGGCGGGGATCGGAGATGTTCTCGACGAAGATCGCGCTCGCCTTGTCCTGCTTGATCTGGTCGATCAGCTCGGCGACGTCGGCGGCGGAGGCTTCGGCTTCGGTCGAGACGCTCTCGGGCGCGAGGAACTCGATGCCGTACTCGTGCTCGAAATAGCCGAAGGCGTCGTGGCTGGTGATGACGGTGCGGCGGTCCTTCGGCAGGGCGCCGATCATCTGGTGGATCTCGGCGTCGAGCGCCTCCAGCTCGCTCACATAGGCCGCGCCGTTCTTCTCGTAGGTCTCGCAGCCGGCCTTGTCGGCATCGCACAGCGCCTTGGCGATGTTGCCGACATAGGTGATGGCGTTGGGGACGCTCTGCCAGGCATGGGGATCGATGTCGTCATGCTCCTCGCCCTCCTTCGGCTCGATCGCCACGACATGCTGGGAAACGGTGACGATCCCAGCCTTCGACCCGCTCGCCTCGATCAACCGCTCGAGCCAGCCTTCGAAGCCCAGCCCATTGACGAGCATGATGCGGGCCTGACCGACGGTCTGGGCATCGGAGGGTGTGGGCTCGAAGACGTGGGCGTCGCCATCGGGACCCACGAGCACGCTGAGCTCGATGCGGTCGCCGCCGACGCGGGCGGCCATGTCGCCCAGGATCGAGAAGCTGGCAACGACCTTCAGCTTCCCACCGGCGGGTGCGGCAGTGACGCTCGCGAGCAGGGCTGCGCCCAAGGCCGTCAACGCAAGGCCCAGCTGTAATCGCTTCATCTGGAATTCCTCCGTTGGGATTCAGGCTGTGCGGTGGATGCGCGGGCGCAGTTGCGAGAACAGCACCCCGCGCGGGGCAAAGAGCAGCGAGGCGAGGTAGAGGGCGCCCGCCGTCAAGATCACCGCCGGCCCCGACGGCAGGCTCGCATGGTAGGAGACGAGCAGGCCGAGCACGCTCGAGGCGATGCCGATCGTGATCGCCACGAGGCACATCGATTCCAGCCTTCGCGTCCAGAACCGTGCCGCCGCCGCCGGCAGCATCATCAATCCGACGCACAACAGTGTCCCAAGCGCCTGGAAGCCACCGACCAGGTTCAGCACCACCAGCATCAGGAACAGGAAGTGCACGACCGGGCCCGCCTTGTGCACCGAGCGCAGGAACACCGGATCGAAGCACTCGGCGACGAGCGGCCGCCAGACCGCGGCGAGCGTCAGCAGCGTGACGGTCCCGATGGCGCCAATCAGCACGAGCGCATCGTTGTCGAGCGCGAGCACGGTGCCGAACAGAACGTGCATCAGATCGATGCTGGAGCCGCGCATGCTGACGAGCAGCACGCCCAGCGCCAGCGAGATCAGATAGAGGGCAGCCATGCTGGCATCCTCGCGCTGCACGGTGAGGCGGGAGATGGCGCCGGCAAGCAGCGCGACCACGAGTCCGGCAACGAGTCCGCCGATCGTCATCGGCAGGATCTGCAGACCCGCGAACAGGAAACCGGCCGCCGCGCCGGGTAGGATCGCGTGCGCCATCGCATCGCCGGTGAGGCTCATGCGGCGCAGCATCAGGAACACGCCGACCGGACAGGCACTCACCGACAGCACGATCGAGCCGACCAGCGCTCGCTGCATGAACGGATAGTCGATGAACGGCGCGAGCAGGGTGTCGTAGATGGGCATGTGAAACAACTCGAGGAGTAGGGAGTAGGGAGTAGGGAGTAGGGAGTAGGGAGTAGGGAGCGCTACTGCTGTTCTACTCCCAACTCCCTATTCCCTCGCTTTCACGCCACCTGCCGATCGTCGCACCAGGGCGCGCGGTCGTCCCAGGCCTCCGTCATGCGGCGGGCCTTCAACAGGTTCTCCGCCGACAGCGCTTCCCGCGTCTCGCCCCAGGCGATCGGCTCGCGGGCGAGCAGCAGCGTCTCGGGGAAATGCTCGCGCACCAGCTCGATGTCGTGCAGCACGGCGATGATGGTGCGGGCTTCGCCGTGCCAGCGCCGGATCAACGCGACGAGGTCGGTGACGGTGCGCGTATCGATTGCGTTGAAGGGCTCATCCAGAAGAATCACGCGGGCGTCCTGGAGCAGCACCCGGGCAAACAGTGCGCGCTGCAATTGCCCGCCCGACAAGGTCTCGACCGGGCGATCCTCGAAGCCCTCCAGCCCGACCGTCCGCAGCGCTCGGCCCATGCGCTCGTAGTCGGACGACGTGACGGCTCCAAACAGGCCGAGCCGGTCGAGCAGGCCCAGGGTCAACAGGTCGAGAACCGTTGCCGGGAAACCGCGGTCGATGTCAGCCTGCTGCGGCAGGTAGGCGATCTCACGCGGCTTGCAGCCCTCCCGCAGGATGCGGCCCGAGAACGGCTTCAATAGCCCGACAATGCCCTTCAGCAGTGTCGACTTGCCCGAGCCATTGGGACCGACGATGGCCATCAGTGAGCCTGCTCCGACCCTGCCGGTCAGATGATGCACGGCCGGATGCCCTTCATAGCCGAGCGTCAGATCGTCGAACCGCAGCATGGTGGGCGTGAGGGTCATGACAGCACACCGAGAATGAGGAGCCAGATGAGAGCGATCACGCCCGCCGCGATCCCGAGCCGCAATGCGAGGCCGAGCCGCAGCAGGCTGACGGGCACGCGCCTGATGCGGCGGACCGGCGCGGCGGCATGCCCATGGTCATGGGCATGCGTGTGGTCGTCCGAGTGCGCATGGGTGTGAGCCTCATGGGGAGCCGTCATCGGGCAGCCCTGCGAGCAGGATCGTGCTGTGCGGCCTGATCCAGGTCGAGCAGGTCGCGGATCTCGGATTCCGCCACGCCATCGGCGATGACGACAAGGCGTGAATCGCGTCTGATGTCAGGCCAGCGCTCGAGGCGGACAGGCGGGCTCAGATAAGGGCCGACGCCGTGCACCACGAGGGGGCGCTCCGGGTTCTCCCGAGTTGCGATCAGACCCTTGATCCGCAGCACCCGCGGGGTGAGGCGACGGGCCAGCGTTTCCAGCGAGGCCAGAAAACGGCTCTGCTCGACGGGCTCGCTCCAGGACAGGCTCGTTGCCGCGATGCCGCTCGCGTGCGGCGAGGACGTCGTGCTGCGCTGCGAAACCGGGCTTGCCGCTCCGAGCCTTCGCGGTTGAGCGGCGAGCCAGCGCATGGCCGACACCGGATCGTGGCCGAGCGGCCCGCCGTCGAACAGCCTATGCAGGTCGGCGTCAGGGTCGTGCACATCGACGATGCGCGCCGTGCCGTTGAGCACGCCGATCCGCTCGACCAGCCGCGCCAGCTCGGCTTTCGACGCCCGATCGACTGCCAGATCGGACTTGGTGACCGCCACCCAGTCGGCGAGCATCACCTGGCGGCGCGCCTCGTCGTGCCGGTCGAGCATCGGGTCGCCGAGGATAGCGTCGACGGTCGTCAGAATTGCGGTCAGCCGGTAGCGCGCGGTGATGCGGGCATCCAGCATCAGGGTGGGAACCAGCGGCGCTGGGTCGGCGATGCCGGTCGTCTCGATCACGACCCGGTTGAATGGGCTGATCTCGTAGTGCTCGGCGCGGCGCGCGAGGTCGACGAGGGCATGGGTGACGTCGCCGCCCGCGCTGCAACAGAGGCACCCCGTCGTCATCTCGATCACGTTGCCGCGCACGGCTGCGATCAACGCCCGGTCGAGGCCGATATCGGCGAGCTCGTTGACGATGACAGCGGTCGCGGCGTGGCGCGGATCGGCGAGCACGCGCGTCAGCAGCGTGGTCTTGCCCGAGCCGAGAAAGCCGGTCAGCAGCGTGATCGGAATGATCCCGCTCATGGCGTTGCCCCCGGCGCGGCCAGGCACTTGTCGCAATGGCCGTAGATCTCGAGCGAGACGGTCTCGACCTCGAAGCCGGTGCGCGTCACCGAGCGCGCGATCGCGGTCAGCCGCTCATCCTCGAACTCCTTCACCTTGCCGCAGTCCCGGCAGATCACGAAGGCGGGCTTGGCGTGGTGGCTGTGGTTGCAGGCGACGAAGGCGTTCAGCGCCTCGATGCGGTGCACGAGGCCGGCGCGGCCAAGCTTGTCGAGCGCGCGGTAGACCTGATTGGGCGCCTTGATCGCCCCCGAGCGCACCTCGGCGAGGATGTCATAGGCCGACAGCGGCCGGCAGGCAGAAGCCAACACCGCGAGGATGTCCTTGTCGTTCTGACTGATGGCACTGGGACGCGGCACCGGAACACCTGGCGGGGGAGAGAGGTAGCCTCGCGAGATGTTATGTTACGACATTACGGAGGAGTCAAGTGGGAGAGGCCGAGCCGCTCGGTTGCCGCTGCTGGTGGCGGCTAGGCTGGTTCACCCCTTCAGCAAATCCCTATTGTGGCGGGATCAGCACGATCTTGCCGACGTGCTCCTTGCGAAGGAAGATGCGTTGCGCTTCGGCGATCGCCTCGAGCGGAAATGTCTGCGCCAGCAACGCGCGGATCTCGCCGCGCTCGATGTAGGAGACGAGATTGGCGAACACTGGCTCGTCCCAGGCGGTGCAACCGATCAGCGTCAGGTCCTTCAGGTAGAGGGTCCGCATGTCGAGGCCGACCAACGGACCGCCGATCGCGCCTGACGATACATAGCGACCGCCGCGCTTCAAAGCGTTCAGATGGCTGCCGAAAGCCGCTCCCGCCACATTGTCGACCACCACGTCGAGGCTGCTCTCGCCCAGTGCGGCGGCCGTATCCTCGGACCGCTCGATCACCCGGTCGGCCCCGAGGGCCCCGACCGCTGCCATCTTCGCGCGGGCAGCGACCGCCGTCACGATCGCTCCTCGACGCTTGGCAAGCTGCACGGCGGCCGAGCCGACGCCCCCGGAAGCCCCCGTCACCAGCACCTGCTCACCCTGGCTGACCCGCGCCCGGTGCAGCATGTTCTCTGCCGTGCCATAGGCGCACGGGATCGTGCCGAGCTCGGCATCGCTCCAGCCGCAATCGACCGCGAACACCTCGGACGCGGGCACCTTGACGTACTGGGCAAAGGCACCGTCGAAATCGGACGCCATCCAGACGTTCTCGAGCGAGGCGAAACCCTCCGCGCGCATGCAGGGGCGAACCAGCACGCGCCGGCCGATCGAACCCTGATCGCCTCCCGGCCCGACCGCCTCGACCCGGCCGCAGCAGTCGGTACCCTGGATGAAGGGGAAAGGGGTTGCCTCGTTCCAGCCCCCGTCGGCCTTCGGGGTTGCGCTCTCCTCCGCGGCGACGGCGGCTTCGAGCGTGCCGGCCTCGACCGAGGACGAGTACCAACCGATGCGGGTGTTGATCTCGGTGTTGTTGACGCCGGCTGCCAGCACCTCGAGCAGCACCTCGCCCGGTCCCGGCTCGGGGACCGGTACGCGCCGGATCTCGAGCCGATCGTAGCCGCCATTGCCGGTGGTGACGACCGCCAGCATGGTGCGCATGCCCGGCTTCACCTCGAAGCGGCCGGCCTGCGGGGCTGTCAGTTGGCCCAGATGCATGGGATTTCCCTCCATTGGCGCAACAGTCTATGCCTCCACCCAGGTCCCGTCCCAGAACGCTTCCGCCTCCTCGCGCATGGTGCGCCGCGCGCCGAGCAGCACCGGCCCGAGCTCGACGCCCGCCGCCCGCCGGTCGCGCTCGGCCTTCGCCGCCCGCAAGACATCCGGCGC
>JANPDA010000250.1:0-2864 GCA_031431235.1 Hyphomicrobiaceae bacterium | reverse complement strand
AGGGAGCAGCGCCATGGCGAGCGAGCGGAGTCCGGGGACCTCGACAGCCTGCTCAGCCCGGTATTGCGATACTGGCGATCCGCGGCGGGTTCGGGGTCCGGCCGCTTCGGGTGCGCCTCTGGTCCTCGGCACATCAGTTGGCTGGGGCGGGAGGATTCGAACCTCCGGTACACGGAATCAAAATCCGCTGCCTTACCACTTGGCTACGCCCCATCGATCAAAGCCGAGAGCCGCCTTGGTAGGGCGATCGGCGCCTTGCCGTCAACCCGTGAATGGACAGCGGCGCGATCGATTGCCGTTGGCGAGGCGCGCCCACTGCGACGCCTGCGACCGCCTCGCGCCTGCAGCTTCGGATCGAGCGTCCGCCGACGCCAGGCTCACCGCCGCCGGCACTCCAAGGCCGGGCTTAACCGAAAATCAAGGAACCGTGGAAGGCCCCGTCGCGGAAGGTGTAGGATGCCCCATATGGAGATTGGTGTCCTCGAGACCCCAGGC
The DNA here is from genome assembly GCA_031431235.1 of Hyphomicrobiaceae bacterium. Taxonomy (GTDB): domain Bacteria; phylum Pseudomonadota; class Alphaproteobacteria; order Rhizobiales; family Hyphomicrobiaceae; genus JANNSW01. The sequence continues at coordinate 2,369 of JANPDA010000250.1, read as the reverse complement.
GACAACCAGGGCCGCGATACCGACGGGCGAAGCGGGGGTGATGATCACATGGGCGACATCTTCGACCTTGCCGGCACCGGCGACGCGATGCTGAGAATGGGCCTCGTCATCATGGCCGTCACCTCCGCATGGTGGTTCCTGACAGAGAACCGGGCGCTTGGCGCGATCCTCGCCGCAGCAGCGATCGGGGGCGCCGTCTATGTCGCCAACGCCGGCATCTTCCTGTGAAGGCCAATATCTTCCTGTGAAGGCCAATGTAGACCCGGTCGCGATGGTGGGCGGTGAGAGGATCGAACTCCCGGCATCCTCGGTGTAAACGAGGCGCTCTACCGCTGAGCTAACCGCCCCCATCGAACTTTGTCACGCAATGCACCAAGCCCGCAAGCCTGGCGCCTTCGCGGCGCCTTGGCGCTACTTCGCCACGGCTTCCTTCAGGTTCTTGGCGGCCGTGAAGCGCGGCACCTTCATCGCCGGGATCTTGATCTGCTTGCCGGTCGCGGGATTGCGCCCCTCGCGGGCCTTGCGCTTGGTGACCTTGAACTTGCCAAAGCCGGGGATGCTGACCTCGTCGCCCTTCTTCAGGGTCTTCTCGATCGAGTTGAAAATCATGTCGAAGATCGTCCCGGCCTTGTCCTTGGTGATCTCCGCCTCTTCGGCGATGGCCGATACGAGATCTTTCTTGTTCATCGCTTGTGCCTTTCCTCGAGTTTCATCGTTTGGGGTCGATCACGCCCCTTGTCGATCGATCGGGTAGCGCCGAGTGGCACGGTCAGGCGGAACTGCTGGCAGCCGTGGCCGCCATTCCCTTCTGAAGCGCGTCGCTCGCGGAATGCTTTGCTGCTAGCCCCGTCTGTTCTCGACTGTTCTTCCCGAAGAGATCCCAGGTCGAAACGGCGGCTATGGGCTTGAAGTTCCTTCCTCGCTACCGGCTCCGGCTATAGCCGCTGATAACGGGCTTGGCTAGCAGGAAAAGTGCAAACGGAGGCTGAAAATCGGGCTTTTCGACATGAAGAGGGCCCCTGCAGTGGCTGCAGGGGCCCATTTGGCTGTCGCGTGGCGGCGAAATCATGCCGGGGAACGTATCGTCAGTGGGCGATCACACCGGTCTGATCGCCATCGGCGGCAACCGGAGTGACCGTAGTAGCCGTGTCCTCCTCGGCCCACTCGATCGGCTCGGGCATCCGCGTCAGGGCATGTCGCAAAGCCTCCTCGACCCGCGACACCGGGATGATCTCGAGCGCATTCTTCACCTCGTCGGGGATCTCGGCGAGATCCTTGGCGTTCTCCTCGGGGATCAGCACAGTCTTCAGGCCCCCGCGCAGGGCCGCCAACAGCTTCTCCTTGAGGCCGCCGATCGGCAGCACGCGACCGCGCAACGTGACCTCGCCCGTCATCGCCAGATCGCGGCGCACCGGAATGCCGGTCAGCACCGAGATGATGGTCGTCGCCATGGCAACGCCCGCAGAGGGGCCATCCTTGGGTGTCGCGCCTTCCGGCACGTGCACGTGGATGTCCTTCTTCTCGAACATCGATGCGGGGATGCCGAAGTCGACCGAGCGGGAGCGCACGTAACCGTTCGCCGCCTGGATCGATTCCTTCATCACGTCACGCAGATTGCCGGTGACTGTCATCTTGCCCTTGCCGGGCATCATGACGCCTTCCACCGTCAGCAGCTCGCCGCCGACCTCGGTCCAGGCAAGCCCGGTTACGACACCGACCTGGTCCTCGCTCTCGGCTTCGCCATAGCGGTACTTCGGCACGCCCAGATAGTCGGCGATGTTGTCCATCGTCACGGCGACGGAGGTGACGCCCTTGGTCAGGATGTTCTTCACCGCCTTGCGGGAGAGCTTGGAGATCTCACGCTCGAGGCTGCGCACGCCCGCTTCGCGGGTGTAGCGCCGGATCAGCTCCTTCAGTGCGTCGTCGTCGAGCTGCCACTCGCTCGGGTCGAGCCCGTGCGCCTGCAGGTTCTCCGGGATCAGATGGCGCCTTGCGATCTGCACCTTCTCGTCCTCGGTGTAGCCGGCGATACGGATGATCTCCATCCGGTCCATCAGCGCCGGGGGAATGTTCAGCGTGTTCGCCGTCGTCACGAACATCACGCTCGACAGGTCGTAGTCGACCTCGAGGTAGTGGTCGTTGAAGGTGTGGTTCTGCTCCGGATCGAGCACCTCGAGCAGGGCCGCCGCCGGATCGCCACGGAAGTCCGAGCCCATCTTGTCCACCTCGTCGAGGAGGAACAACGGGTTCGACTTCTTCGCCTTCTTCATCGACTGGATGACCTTGCCGGGCATCGAGCCGATATAGGTGCGGCGGTGACCACGGATCTCGGCCTCGTCACGAACGCCGCCGAGCGACATGCGCACGAA
>JANPDA010000249.1:0-4729 GCA_031431235.1 Hyphomicrobiaceae bacterium | reverse complement strand
GATGCCGCCGGCCGCGGCCAGCTCGTACTTCTTCTTGACGCTGCAGACGGCACAGGCCCGGGTCTTGCGCGAGGCGATCTGCTCGATCAGCTCGGTGAACTTGGTCGAAGCGGCCGCGAACAGCTCGGTCGCCGCTGTTTTCCCGAACAATTGCGATTCGCCATCATAACCGAAATCAACATCCTTATATCCCGGCACGTCCTTGTTGAGTGCCGTCAGTGCTTCCTTCGCCTTCGCGATGGCCTTGTGGTCGGAGATCCAACGCGTCTGCACGTCCTTCAGGTCGCAGACGAGCAGCGCGGCCGCGTCGGCTTTCGCCTTTTTCTCCGCCTTCGTTTCGGCGGCGGCACTGGCGGTGGTTGCCACAAGGCAAAGTACGCAGATCAACAGCCGTTGCATGGGGCGTTTCATGGTGCCTTCCCGTCGGTTCGTTGCGCCAATACCCAGGCATCATCGACGACCGAGCGACCGCCGCGGGTGCTGTACAGATCAACCGCTCCCACGTGCTGCTTGGCCGTTTAGTCGGTGCACTCGAATTTGCTGACCTTGTCCTTCATCATAGGGGAGGGGAGCGGGTCTGACTTATGAGCGTCGCGAAAATCCGTCAGGGCCTGCAGATTTTGAGCGATCAGGGCTTTCGTACTTGCGAGCGCCGTCTTCGCCTTTGTCGTCGCTGCGCCGGTCTTGTCCTTTGCGTACTTCGTATCGTAGTCTTTCTGGAATGCGGCCAGCGAGACGTTCAGGGTAACGACGGTCGCCAGCGCTTCCTTGACCGCCGGATCACTCAGCTCGGCGATCGTGGCATCTTTTTCCCCGGCAGACTTCGCGGTATTGTAGTCTTCCACCAGGCCACAGACGACGCATGCCTCCGACTGGTTGCGGATGATCGAGTTGACCAAACCGTCGAAGGCCTCTCTGGCATTCCTAACCAGCGTATTGGCCTGCTCCTGCAGCTCCATCTGCTTCTTTTCGTCATAGCTGAACGCTTTGGCTGGCGGGAACTTCTTTTCGTCCTGGAGGCTGTCGAGCGCTGAGGAGGCCTCGTAGAACGCATCATTGGCGCCGAGCCACTTTTCTTTCTCATCAGCGAAATTGCACGTTTCTTTCGCCTGAGCAACGGGGGCACCCGCGATGGTCATCACGGACGCCAGACACATAGCCGCGAAGGCCGAACTCTTCAACATGCCTCAACTCCCTTGAATTGTTATCATGCGTTAGGCAGGTGAATGCTGCGATGCTCCTGCTGGAGCGGAGTAAACCTTTCGGCGCCTGATGATACTAATGCAAAAGAGCAGGATGGACTGTGGTTTCCTCACCCCGCGCTGACCAACTATCACCCATAATTGATTTCCGCGCAAGCGCAGTATTATCTGAGTATAATCCGTGCACAGAATAGGATCGAGATTTGATCATCCGAATGCTCCTTGTTGCGTGCTCGCTTCTCCGCCGATATTGCAGACTGACCGCAAGCGCAGCAAACCCGGACCGACGTCTCCCTCGCCGCATCGGTTCGCTTTCCCTGGAATGCAAGCTATGGAGACCCTGAACCAACACGAACCGGAGGACAAATGCGCATTCTGATCATCGGTGGTGCGGGCGCGATGGGCGCGGGCACGGTGCGCGATCTGCTCTCGCCGCTGTCGAGTGGCATCAGCGAGGTGGTCGCGGCCGACGTCAGCGCGAAGGCGCTCGCCACTCTTGCCGCGTCTTTCCCTGGCGACGCGCGCCTGCGCGCCGTCCACCTCGACATCGCCGACCGCGCGGCCATGCTCGCGCTGATGCGGGCAGCCGACCTCGTCGTCAACGGCGTGCCGACCCTCTTCGGCCATCAGATGGAGATTTTCGGCGCGGCGCTGGAAGCCCGCGTTCCTTACGCCGACTATGGCGGGCTCGGCATCTACACCGTGAAGCAGAAGGCCGAGCACGAAAGCTGGCTTGCTGCCGGTACGACCGCCGTGATCAGTCTGGGCGCCGATCCCGGCCTCTCCAACGTGCTGTGCCGCGCCGCCGCCGACCGGCTGGATACGATCGACCGCATCGGCCTCTACTGGATCGCGCGCCTGCTCGGGCCCGAGAACCCGGTGCTGGTGCCGCCCTACGCCGTCTCGACCGTGCTCGCGGAATACGCCAAGCCCAGCCAGCAATTCCTCGACGGCCGCCTGCGGGAGGTGCCGCCTCGCACCGGCCAGGAGACGATGGACCTGCCTTCCCCGTTCGGCCGTGCCGAGTTCATGTACACGATCCACTCCGAGCCGCTGACGGTGCCGTTCGCGAAGGGGATCGCGGAGAAAGGTATCCGCGAGATGACCTGGAAGCTGTCGCTGCCCGAGCACGAGCACCAGGCCTGGATGGCGCTGGTCAAGGCCGGGTTCGGCGACTTCGAGGACCCGATCGTGATCGGGAAAGCGTCGATCGAGCCAGGCGATTTCCTCGACGCGCTGCTGCGGCGCACCCGCGAGCGCAATGCCGCGAGCATGCCGGCGCAGGACTATCACGAGCTGCACTTCGCGATCGGCGAGGGGCGGCGCAATGGCCGGCCGGCGCGGGTGAAAGCGAGCGTCGCCGCCTCCCCCGATCCGCTCTATGCCGGCTACGGCGACGCCGCCACCTCCATGTGCATGTCGATCGGGGTGCAATTGATGTTGCGGCGGCCGCTGCGTCCGGGCGTGCATGCGCCGGAAGAATATTTCGAGCCGCCGGAGTTCTTCGCCGAGCTGAAGAAACGCAAGTTCAGGGTCGAGATCGAGGCGACGGCGTTCGAGCAGGCGTGAGTCTCAAGGCCGATCGTCGGCGGACCCCGCCCCCGCAACAGAAATGGCCGGGATCGCTCCCGGCCATGGCCATCGGCAACAGCAATGATCCAGGCGCCGCCTCAGCGCTTGGAGAACTGGAAGCTGCGGCGGGCCTTGGCCTTGCCGTACTTCTTGCGCTCGACGATGCGGCTGTCACGGGTGAGGAAGCCCGCCTTCTTCAGCACGCCGCGCAGGTCGGGCTCGTAATAGGTGAGCGCCTTGGAGAGGCCGTGGCGCACGGCGCCGGCCTGGCCGGACAGCCCGCCGCCCTTGACCGTGCAGATCACGTCGTACTCGCTCAGGCGGTTCACGGTGGCGAGCGGCTGCTTCAGGATCATCTGCAGCACAGGCCGGGCGAAATACTGCACATGGTCCTTGTCGTTGATCGTGATTTTGCCATGACCGCGCTTCAACCAGACGCGAGCGATCGCATTCTTGCGCTTGCCGGTCGCGTAGGCGCGGCCGAGGCTGTCGACCTTCTTCTCGTGCTTGGGAGCCTCGACCGGCTGGGCGGGTGCGCCGCCCGTCATCGACCTGAGATCCTCGAGAGTTCTGGGTTCCGTGATCGACATGGGCTCAGGCCTTCCTTCTCGGCATGTTCTTGGGGTTCATCGCGCCGACGTCGAGCTTGACGGGGCCCTGTGCGGCGTGGGGATGGTCGGGTCCGGCGTAGACTTTGAGATTGCGGAGCTGGCGGGTGCCGAGCGGGCCCTCGGGCAGCATGCGCTCGACGGCTTTCTCGATCACGCGGCCGGGAAAGCGGCCTTCGAGCACCTTGTCGGCGCGCCGCTCCTTGATGCCGCCTGGGTAGCCGGTGTGCCAGAAATAGAGCTTCTGCTTCGCCTTGCGGCCGGTGAAGAGAATTTTCTCGGCGTTGACGATGACGACGTTGTCACCGCAGTCGACGTGGGGCGTGAAGCTCGCCTTGTGCTTGCCGCGCAGAATGCGAGTGATGACGGCGGCGAGGCGGCCGACGACGAGGCCTTCAGCGTCGATCAGCACCCATTTCTTCTCGACGTCGGCTGCTTTCACGGACGTGGTCGTGGTCGTTTGCGGTGTCATGTTGTCTCCAAGTGCTCGAGAGGCCTAGCAGCAGGGCCGCCCGCATCGAGCCGAATGTCCAGGTTTCCGCGGCGCCGCAATGGGCAGCCCAGGAAACGCGACAGTGCTACCGGTGCGAGGTCGCGCTGTCAATTCAATTGGCGAACGAACAATGTAGCAATTACAATGCCTTATGATTGTGGTATCAGGTTACCCGCAAAAACCGCGCGATGGCATTGCCTTCGCGCCGCCTCGATCGTCATGCTGGTGGCGGGTTCGTGTGGTCTGCGGTGGGCCGGGAAGTGCCAACGTGACGAGGAGCGGGGCATGGGGAAGAGTCTGTGGTCGCAAACGATTGCTGTGGCGCTGCTGGCGGCATGGCTCGGGCTTGGCGCGCCGACGCTGGCCGGGGTCGGCGAGGCCGAGCAAGTCGCCCTCACGCCGGGCCTGGTGCAGGCGATGATGGCCGCCTCCGAGGAGATGTTCAAGTCGCGTGAGCAAGAAGCCGGCGCCAGCGAGGGCGAAGGTGAGGACGAGGCTGGCGCCGCGGGGCAGGAAAGCGAGCCCCAGGAGCTCTCGGCCGAAGCGGAGGCCGCGCTCGACACGCTCGTCCGCAAGCATGGCTTTGCCGGTATCGCCGAGTTCGAGCGCGTTTCGGGCAGCGTGATGAGTGCCCTGCAGGCGATCGAGCTGGAGAGCCCGGAGACGATCGCCCAGATCAAGGACGAGATGGCACGCCTCCAGGCCGACGCGAGCATTCCAACGGCCGAGAAGGACGAGATGCTCGGCTCGCTGCGCCAGCAACTCACGCCCCCCGCAATCGCAATCCCCGCCAACCTCGACGTCGTCCGGCCCTTCCGCGATGAACTGCTCGATTTGCTCGAAGGTGGGCAGCC
>JANPDA010000248.1:0-5019 GCA_031431235.1 Hyphomicrobiaceae bacterium | reverse complement strand
GGGGCGGGGAAGTCGGCGCGGATAGATCGGTGAGGCGATGGTGAATGCGGTGAGCGGGGAGGGGGTAAGGGGGAGTGAGGGCGAATCCCAGAAGCGGATACGTCCGTTCTCGTCCCTAGTGTTCCGGCGCATTCATTCGATTCCCGTTTCCCCGGGAGCCGCGCAGCGGCTACCCGGGGCCCAGAGCCCGGAACTCCTGGGTCCCGGCTGGCGCTTCGCGCCGCCGGGAAGACGGGTACCAAATGTATGAGTCACAACACTAGCCCCGCCTCCGCACCGTCTCCCTCCACGCGATCACGATGCCGCTGGCGCAGATCAAGGCGATGCCGGCCCAGGTCGCGAGCACGGGGAATTCCCCGAACACGAGGTAGCCGAGAATGACCGTGCTCACCATCTCGAGGTAGCTCAAGGGGGCGATCGCGGTTGCGTCGATGTGCTCGTAGGCCATGGTGACGAGCAGGTGGCCGATGCCGCCGGAGAGTCCGAGCGCGAGGAACAGGAGCCAGTCCGTGAGCTTGGGCTCGACCCAGAGGAACGGCATCGCGAGCGAGAGCACGATGGTTGCGAGGATGCAGGTGATGGTTTGCGTGAGGAACGCCGGATCGGCGCCCGCGAGCCGGCGCGTCGCGATCGCGTAGAACGCGAAGGCGGCAGCCGACCCGACCGCGAGCAGGACGCCCGGCGAGAGCGCCTGGAAGCCCGGGCGCACGATGCAGAGGACGCCGAGGAAGCCGACGACGACCGCGGTCCAGCGCCAAGGACCGACACGCTCGCCAAGCAGCACCGGCGCCATCGCCGTCACGAAAAAGGGGAAGATGAAGAAGATGGCGAGCGCTTCGGCGAGCGGCAGGAATGGCAGAGCCGCGAAGTAGAGGATGTTCGACGTGGGCAGCAGCCAGGCGCGAAACACCTGAAGGCCGGGCTTCGCCGGCCAGAAACCCCGGATGCCGTAGAGCCTGAGCGCAATCGGAATGGCAAACACGCTCTGGCAGGCATAGCGGCCCCAGGCGATCTGGAGGATGTGAAAATCATCCGAGAGCAGCTTCGCGGTGGTATCCACATAGGGCAGCACCACCATGGCCGCGACCATCAGCAGGATGCCCTGCGTGGGCTGCCGATCGGGCAGCGTCTCGTTCGCCTCGCGCGTCATGCCACACGCCGCTTCAGTTCTTGTCCTCCGGCAGGACCGGCAATTGATGGACGTCGATGCCTTCCTCGGCGAGTGCGCGCGCTTCCTCGGGTGTCGCCTCGCCATAGATGCCGCGGTGCTCGGCCTCGTCGTAGTGGATCTTGCGGGCCTCGTCGGCGAACTTGTCGCCCACATACTCGGCGTGCTCGCGCACATGATCGCGGACGCGGCGCATCAGCTCGACCACCTCGCGCGGCACGTGGGCTGCGGCGGGCTGGGGCGCAGGCAGCGACTCGGTCGATGGGCCAGCCGGCACAGGCATTCTCGTTTCGCTCGTGCGCACGCTCGGGGCCATCAGCGCCTTCGTGACCTTCTCCGAACCGCACACTGCACAAGCGACGAGGCCCCTGGCTTCCTGCTCGTCATAGGCGGCGCTCGAGCGGAACCAAGCTTCGAACTCATGGCCGGTCGAGCACTTGAGCGCGTATCTGATCACGATGCGGCCCCCGAGGTTTCGGCTTGCCCATGGCGCACCACGGTGAACGGGCGGGCGTGCTCCAGCGCTGGGATCTTCTGGCGAGCTGCACGGACGGCCGCCAGGTCGATCTCGGCCAGGATCACCCCGGGCTCGCTGCCCGCTTGCGCCAGCACCTCGCCCCAGGGTGAGATGGCGATCGAGTGGCCGTGTGTTTCCCGGCCGTTCTGGTGGCGCCCGCCTTGGGCCGCCGCCAGCACGTAGCAGCCAGTTTCGATCGCGCGGGCGCGCAGCAGGACGTCCCAATGCGCCTCGCCGGTCTGGCGGGTGAAGGCGGAGGGTACGGCGATGATCTCGGCGCCGGCCTCGGCCAGGGTGCGGTAGAGGGCCGGGAAGCGGAGGTCGTAGCAGATGGTGAGGCCGATGCTGGCGAACGGCGTCGTGCAGACGACTGCGGTCGTGCCCGGCTCGAAGCGCTCGGATTCGCGATAGCGCTCACCGCCTGCCAGATCGACGTCGAACATGTGGATCTTGTCGTAGCTGGCAGCGATCCGGCCGTCGGGCGCGATCAGCAACGAGCGGTTGGCGAGCTTGCCCTCCGCGACCTGGAGCGCCAGCGAGCCGATGTGCAGCCAGACGCCGAGGTTCTTGGCGAGCGCTCGCAACCGCGCGACTGCCGGCTCGATCCGTCCAGGAGCCACCGCCGCGAACAGCAACGCCCGGTCCAGCTCCATGATCCCGGTGTTCTCCGGCGTCTGGATGTAGTGGGCGCCGGCAGCAGCCGCCTCGCGCACCAAACGCTCGGCCTCCGCCAGATTGGCCTCGAGCGAGCGGCCCGAGCGGAGCTGCACGAGTGCTGCCTTGAAGCGCCGGTCCGTGGTCATCTGGTCAGCCTGCCAGCAGCGGGTCGAGCCCGCCCTGCCGGTCGAGGGCGTGGAGGTCGTCGCAGCCTCCCACGTGCCGGTCGCCGATGAAGATCTGCGGCACGGTCTGGCGCCCGTTCGCCCGCTCGCGCATCGCCGCACGCAGGCTCGAATCGCGCGATACGTCGATCTCCTCGAAAACCGCCCGTTTGCGCTTCAGCAGCGCCTTGGCGGCGTGGCAGTAGGGGCAGAGCGGGGTCGTGTAGATGGTGATCTTGGGCATGGGGCTCGCAGTGCGCGCAAATCATTCGTCTGGGCACAAGCTTACAGGATCGGAGCCACGCTTCGCAAACGGCACAGGCGAGGTTGGCGAACGGGGTGTGGCGATCAGGTTGGTTGCGCTTGCCGGACGGCCTTGTGGCGTTTCACCTTGATCTCGCCCTCGCGCATGCGGACCTGCGCCGTGTCGTAGGCGAGCTGCATCCGCAGCAGATGATCCATCTTCGGCCCGAAGGCCTTCTCGATCCGCAGCGCCATCTCGGCCGAAAGGCCGGCCTTGCCGTTGAGGAGCTTGGAGAGCGTCGGCCGCGCGACGCCGAGCGCAAGGGCGGTCTCCGTCACCGAGAGCCCCAGCGGCTCGATCACGGCATCCCGGATGATGAGGCCGGGATGGGCGGGGTTTTTCATGGGCATGGCTTGGCTCCACCGGGGTAGGGCGGGATAGGCCGCAGGCCGTATCCCGCCATTGGCAAACATAGGGGCGGATAACGGTGCGATACGGCCTGCGGCCTATCGCACCCTACGCGCGCGGCGGGCCTTGTGCAGAACCTGCACGGCACACGGCCGCAAACCGCCATTCCGTGGTACATTTCCCCCCGCTTGTCGCCCCAGGCGAACTATGGCAACTTGGCGCCGGATAGGTCAGCTATACTGTCCTTTTTCGCAAGACGGAGCCCGATCATGGCGAACGAGGCGCAAGGTCTCTACGATCCGCGGCACGAGCGCGACGCCTGTGGCGTCGGCTTCATCGTCGACATGAAGGGGCGCCGCTCGCACACTCTCGTCGAGGATGCGCTCGCCATCCTGACCAACCTCACCCATCGCGGTGCGGTGGGCGCCGATCCGAACGCGGGCGATGGCGCCGGCATCCTGATCCAGATCCCCCACGAGCTGATCAGTGCGGAGTGCAAGCAGCTCGGCCTCCAGCTGCCCGAGCCCGGTCACTATGCGGTCGGCCAGATGTTCCTGCCCCGCGACAAGGCGCGCCGCATCCATTGCGAGGGCGTCGTTCGCCGCGTCATCCTGCAGGAAGGCCAGCTTTGCCTGGGCTGGCGCGACGTGCCGGTGGATGGCAGCGGGCTGTCGGCAGCGGTCGCCGAGACCGAGCCGGTGCACCGCCAGGTCATCATCGGCCGGGGAAAAAGCGTGAAGGACGAGGTGGCCTTCGAGCGCAAGCTCTACCTGATCCGCAAAGTGATCTCGAATGTCATCTACGACGAGACGCAGGGGCGCGACATCGGCTTCTATCCGGTCTCGGTGTCGAGCCGCACGCTCGTCTACAAGGGCATGTTCCTGTCGCACCAGCTCAGGTCCTACTATCTCGACCTGCAGGATGGCCGGCTCACCTCGGCGCTGGCCCTCATCCACCAGCGCTTCTCGACCAACACCTTCCCCTCCTGGAAGCTCGCGCACCCCTACCGCATGGTCGCGCACAATGGCGAGATCAACACGCTGCGCGGCAACGTCAACTGGATGGCGGCGCGGCAGGCCTCCGTCTCCTCGCCGCTGTTTGGCAAGGACATCTCTCGTCTGTGGCCAATCTCCTACGAAGGGCAATCGGACACGGCCTGCTTCGACAATGCGCTCGAGTTCCTGGTGATGGGGGGCTATTCGCTCGCGCACGCAGCGTTGATGCTGATACCGGAAGCCTGGGCCGGCAATCCGCTGATGGATGCCAAGCGCCGTGCCTTCTACGAGTATCACGCCGCCCTGATGGAGCCCTGGGACGGACCGGCTGCGATTGCCTTCTCCGATGGCAAGCAGATCGGCGCGACGCTCGACAGGAATGGTCTCAGGCCCGCGCGCTATCTGGTGACGAGCGATGACCGGGTGATCCTCTCCTCGGAAGCGGGCGTGCTCGCCGTGCCCGAGGACAAGATCGTCAAGAAGTGGCGCCTCCAGCCCGGCAAGATGCTGCTGATCGATCTCGAGAAGGGGCGGATCGTCACCGACGACGAGCTGAAGGCCGAGCTCGCGGGCAAGCACCCCTACCAGGGCTGGCTCGACCGCACCCAGATCAAGGTGTCCGACCTGCCCAAGGTCGCCGCCAAGACACCCAAGACCAACGTCTCGCTGCTGGATCGCCAGCAGGCGTTCGGCTACACCGAGGAGAGCTTGAAGTTCCTGCTCGCGCCGATGGCCGAGACCGGCCAGGAGGCGGTCGGCTCGATGGGCAACGACACGCCGATCTCGGCCTTGTCGTCGAAGCCCAAGCCGCTGCACACCTATTTCAAGCAGAGCTTCGCGCAGGTGACGAACCCCCCGATCGATTC
>JANPDA010000247.1:0-3199 GCA_031431235.1 Hyphomicrobiaceae bacterium | reverse complement strand
CGCCTATTGGCTCAATTCGGCGAGCATGATCGAGGAGCCGATGCTGAAGATCGTGAACGCCTATCGTCGGCATCGCGCCGGGAGGCAGGCGGCGGCGCAGTAGTCGGGGCGGGGCCGATCCCCACGGACTCTTCCCCCTCTCCCCGCGACGCTGGGTGAGGGGATGTTACTCCCTCGAAGTCACCGGACCGGTAGCGATGCCAGTTGGACTAGAGGTCCGGCGGCAGCTTGTCTCGTTCCTCATCGGGAATCTCGGCCGCAATGATCGCGAACAGCTCGCTGATCGTGAAGTCGGCGAGGTGGTTGAGGGTGACGGGCATGGGTTACTCGCTCTTCATGAAACGTGGCCCGTGATGCAGCAGCGCGAAACCCGCTCACTCCACCACGACGAACCGGGCCTGCTCGAAATGCCCATCATAGGCGGCTGCCATCGATATACCCTTCTGCCGCATCAGGAGGAACGAGGCGCAGTCGGTCAAGCTCCAGCCCTTGTCGGAAGACCTCCGATACTCGTCATAGGCGGCGTCGAACGGGGTCTCGATCAGCGGAACGATGTTGATCTTGGGATGTCGTCGCAGCGAATCGACCGTTTGCACTGCGCCTGAGCGAAGATGGCCGCCCCTCCCCGCAAAGTGGGTCAGGATTTCGATCAGCACCAGCTCTGTCGTCCAAAGCGCGGCGCCACTCATCTGAGCACCGACTACCATGGCTCTGTCGTGATGGTTGTCCTTAGGCGAAAAGACTGCAATCCAATGCGTTGTGTCGACGAAGACCGGTCCGGCTATCGCCACGGCTACGCCCGCAAGTAGTGGTCCGCACGGCTCGAAAGGTCGGCCGGCACCTTCTCCCATTCTTCAGCCGGGATCTTCGCCGCAATCGCTGCGATGATCTCGCTGATGGGCGGCAGCTCTTCCTGGCCGACCGATGGCACCGCTCCGCCTACGACGCTCGCCTGTGCGGCTGAGGAGTTGCCTTCGGGTCGCTCGGTCTCCAACTCCGGGTCGTGCATCAATCAACTCCAGTTGTAGCCACGATCATCACGATCTCATCAATGATAACACACCGGCGGACGTTGAGCGCTACTCCTTCAGCGCCACCGGCTTCAGCTCCTCGAACCGGTCGCCCGGTCCCGGGTTCGCCCTGTCGCACGTCCCGCCCAGATGATTGAGGATGCCCCATACCGCGTTGAGCCCCGTCGTCACCGCTCCCTCGACCCAGCCGGGCGTCCAGGAGACGCCGTCGCCCGCCATGAAGATGCCGCGCTCGGCCGGCGGCATCGCGCCCTGCATGAAGTGGCAGTACATGCGGTGATTGTAGCGGTAGTGGCCGGGCAGCGCGCCCTTGAAGGCGCCGAGGAAGTTCGGGTCGCTCTCCCAGGACACCGTGATCGGATCGCCGATGATGTGGCTGCGGATGTCGAGTCCGGGATAGATCTTTTCCAGCGCCTGCAGTGCGAGCGCGACCCGCTTGTCGACCGGAAGCGGCAACATTTTCAAGGCGTCGCTCATCCAGGAATAGGTCAGGCAGATGACGCCGGGCTGGCCCTCGCCATTGTCGAACAGATAGGTGCCGCGCGTGATGCGGTCGGTCAGTGTGGTGCTCATGCGGTCGCGGCCGGTGCCAACGTCCTTCTCCTTCCAGAACGGCCGATCGACCATCACGAAGGTCTTTGAGGACTGCATGTAGCGGGTGCGATCGAGCGCCATCCAGAGCTTCTGCGAGAACAGGCTCTCGTCGCAATCCATGTGCGTCGTGAGCGGCCAGCTCTGGCAGGTGACGAGCACGGCCGGGTAGCTGCGCGTCACGCCCCAGCGGTCGGTGAGGGCAATGGTGCCATCGGCCTCGCGCTTCAAGCGCTTCACGCCCGGCCGCGCCGCGCCGTCGTGCAGCTTTTCGAGGGTCGTTCCCGCCGGCCAATGGAGGAGCCGATCCGGTGCCTGCCGCCACAGCCGGCGCGCCAGCTGCTCGACGCCGCCGACGATGAAGCGCTGGTCGTCGTCGAGGGCGGTTGCCACCACGCGCAGGATCTCGAGCATCGAGTTGGGATAGTCGCTGTCCCAGCCGCCAGTGCCAAAGCCCACCTGCCCGAACACCTCGAGATGATGGAACGAGCGCTTCTTGAAGGCTTCGGACGTGGCGCAGAAGCCATAGAACGTGCGATCGTCCCAGAGCGGCACCAGACGATCCCAGATTGCCTTCAGGCGCTGTGTGTCGCGCGCGCGGATCGCGGTCTGGAGCGACGCGAAGTCGGCGCCTTCCTCCAGCGCCTCCTCCCAGGCTCTTGCCACCTCGCCAAAGAGCGGGGGCAGGTCGGCGGGCTTCTCGGCGTAGTGGCTCTGGCCTTCCAGGTCGATCACAGTGGAAGGCGAGGCCGCCGTCAGCGGATTGGGAAACGGGCGGCTTTCGAGGCCGGCCAGATCGGCGTAGTGCCAGAAGGCAGTCGAGGAGACCGGAAACCGCATGGCACCGAGCTCGGCGACGACCCCTTCCGCGCCCGCAAACGGCTCCGACCGCAGCCGCCCGCCCAGACGCGCCGATTCATAGATGACCGGTTTCAGCCCGAGCCGCATCAGCTCATAGGCCGCCGTCATGCCGGCCGCGCCTGCGCCGACGATCGCCACCTCGGCTCCATGTCGCTCGACCGGCAGCCGGCCGAGGCCGGCGGGATGCTTCAGCCAATCGTCATAGGCAAAGGGGAAGTCAGGCCCATAGCAGGTGACGGGCCGGGGATCGGAGGACGGGCGGGCGGGGTCGGTTGCAGCGGACACGGGCAGCACTCGCTCGTTGTTGGGCGTGGCTATTGTGGCAAGGGATTGGCGAGCTGCGTAGTGTTCCCCCCATTCATTCGATTCCGGTGAAGCTGGATCAATGAATGGAAAGAGGGAACACAAACAAAGAGTTGTCTAGTGGAGCGAATTCGACATTCGAGCCCCGACTGCCGCAAGGCGCGACGTCAAATGTCGAATTCAAAAGCTCCACTAGAGTCATAAAGTCGCTAGTGGTCCTCGTAAATCCGACATTTGCTCGGGCGCGTGCTGCCAGCGGATGCGAATGTCGGATTTGGACCACTAGTGGTCTGGCCAATCATTTGGGGTACGGAATGAATGAGTCGGAACAGTAGCACGGCGGAATTGTTGTCGACCTCAAACCACCAGCGCGTCGCGGCCTTTCGCCTCGTCCTCGGGCTCCAGATGGATCA
>JANPDA010000246.1:0-5424 GCA_031431235.1 Hyphomicrobiaceae bacterium | reverse complement strand
TGAGGACGATCGAGGCGTTGGGGGCGCCGCACGATTGCCTGGATCTCACCTCCCACGGCGGCGACCGGCACTCTCTGCCGGTCGAGAACATCGAGCTGCTCTCTCGCTACGGCTCGGATTCGGAAGGTGCGCAGCTCGATCGGTTGGGCGGAGCGGCTTGGCAGGCCCGTAAGGCCCGCATGAAGGCACGCATCCGTGCGATCGCGGATGAGCTGATCAAGATCGCGGCTTTGCGCCTGTTGAAGAGCGCCACCGTGCTGGAGCCGCCTGCGGGCGCATATGGCGAGTTCACAGCCCGCTTCATGTACCAGGAGACCGACGATCAACTCGCTTCGATCGAAGCCGTGCTCGCCGACCTGCAATCCGGCCGGCCGATGGACCGCCTCGTCTGCGGCGATGTCGGCTTCGGCAAGACGGAAGTCGCTTTGCGTGCCGCCTTCGTTGCGGTGATGACGGGCAAGCAGGTGGCGGTGGTGGTGCCGACGACGCTGCTCGCGCGCCAGCATAGCCGCACCTTCATCGATCGTTTCCAGGGGCTGCCGGTCAAGATCGGGCAGGCTTCGCGCCTGGTCGGTGCCAAGGAACTCGCCGAGTTGAAGGTGGGGCTGAAGGACGGTCAGATCGACATCGTGATCGGCACCCACGCCCTCCTGGGAAAGGGCATCGAGTTCCGCGATCTGGGGTTGCTGATCGTGGATGAGGAGCAGCATTTCGGCGTGCAGCACAAGGAGCGATTGAAGCAGCTGAAGGAGGACGTGCATGTCCTGACACTGACCGCGACGCCGATTCCGCGCACGCTGCAACTGGCGTTGTCGGGCGTGCGCGAGCTTTCCCTCATCACCACGCCCCCGGTCGACCGGCTGGCCGTGCGAACCTTCGTCGCGCCCTTCGATCCGGTCATCCTGCGCGATGCGCTGCTGCGCGAGCGGTTTCGCGGCGGCCAGACCTTCTATGTCTGTCCGCGTATCGCCGACCTCGACGACATCGCCACGTTCCTGGCTGATACCGTGCCCGAGCTGAAGTACGCTCGCGCTCACGGCCAGATGGCACCAAGCCAGCTCGACGACATCATGAACGCCTTCTACGACGGGCAATACGACGTGCTGCTGTCGACCACGATCGTCGAGTCCGGGCTCGACATCCCCCGCGCCAATACGCTGATCGTGCACCGCGCCGACATGTTCGGTCTCGCCCAGCTCTACCAGCTGCGTGGCCGCGTCGGTCGCGCCAAGGTCAGGGCCTACGCCCATTTCACGATCCCGCCCAACCGGCGCCTGAGCGAAGGCGCGGAGAAGCGGCTGAAAGTGCTGCAGTCGTTGGATACGCTTGGGGCCGGGTTCGCACTCGCCTCCCACGACCTCGACATCCGTGGCGCCGGCAATCTCTTGGGCGAGGAGCAGTCGGGCCACATCCGCGAGGTCGGCTATGAACTCTATCAGCAGATGCTGGAAGAGGCGATCGCCACATTGAAGGGAGGCGTCGAAGCGGAGATCGAGGACCAGTGGAGTCCGCAGATCTCGCTCGGCACGGCCGTGCTGATCCCAGACACCTATGTCAGCGACCTCGATCTGCGCCTCGGGCTCTACCGGCGACTGTCGGGCTTTGCGTCGCGCGAGGAGATCGATGCGTTTGCCGCCGAGCTGGTCGACCGCTTCGGCGTGCTGCCTCAAGAGGTCCAACATCTGCTCGAGATCGTCGAGATCAAGGCGTTGTGCCGGCGCGCCAACGTCGCCCAGGTCGATGCCGGGCCGAAGGGGGCGGTCCTCACCTTCCGCAAAAAGAGCTTCGTCAACATGGAGGCGCTGATCGGCTTTGTGCAGAAGAACGCGGCCGTGGCGCGCCTGCAGCCCGACGGCAAGCTGATCGTCAAGGGCGAATGGGAGCTGCCCGAGCTGCGCCTGAAGCATACGCGTGCGATGGTGCGAAAGCTCGCCGAGATGGCGGAAGCGGCCAAGAGCGGGAAGGCGGGCACGGAGCAGAAGCCCAAACGCTGAAGGGCCGGGCAGGCTTGCGCGACAGAGCCAGTACGTCGATCCCCGCATCGTCTATCGCTGCTCACGAACCGGCGCCGCCAGCATCCAGCACACGCAGGCTACTGGCGAGCGCCCGCGGGCCAAAGGGTCGTGACTTGCAGGTGGCAACCGCCGGTCGCCCGTGCGGCCTCGTGCGCAACTGCCCGGCTATTGCGCGCCCGACAGATTGACGATCTGCACCCGGCGGTTCTCGGCGGCACGGGGGTCGGCGGCATTCTTGAGCTGGCCCTCGCCAAGACCCTTGGCGACGAGCCGGTCGGGCGCGATCGAGAATTGCTCGATCAGAAAGCGGCGGATCGCATTGGCCCGGCGCTCGGAGAGGGCGAGGTTGTAGGACGCCGTACCCTTCGCATCGGTATGCCCCGCGATCAGGAAGCGGTCGGCGAGGAGGCGGGGATCGGCGAGCGCACGGCCAAGGGTCGTGAGGGCGGCCTCGGCCTCGGGCGTGATCGCGTCCGACTGGAAACCGAACTGGACCTCGAGGTCGATGCTGGGCAGTGGCGTCTGGGCCGTCGCCGCAACGCTGGGGGCAGCGGCAGGTGGCGTTGGGGCTGCGGCAGCGGCGGGGGCGACTTCATCGCCCTGCTCACCGGCAGCTTCAGCCGCGGGCGCCGGTTCCGGCGCAGCTGGAGCGGCTGCAGGCGCCGCTGTCGCGGCGGCTGTCGCAGCCGGGGTCGGCCCGGCCAGCGTTGGCGCGGTTGCCTCGGGTTGGAGAGGCGTCGGCGCTGCAGCTGTTGCGGCCGGGATTGCCTGGCTGGGAACCGCGGGCACGACGGGTGCCACGGGCGGAGGCTCCGGCGGGGTGGCGGCGGCGGTCGCTCCCGCTGCCGCCGGGGCACTGACTGCGGCCGGTGGCGCCGGCGGCGTGCTGGCGATCGCCGGTGGTGTCGGTGTGGTCGTCCCGTCGCCAGCGGTTGGAGAGGCTGGCTGAGCTGCGGGTGCCACGGTCGGCTCGGGCGCCGCTGCGACCGGCTGGGTCTGTGGCAGAGGCGCCGTCGCGGCTGGCTCCGTGACCGACTCGGTTGGCGCGGCCGCGGTGTTCCCCTTCAGCTGCTCGATCAGCTGCTCGACGGCATGCTGCTCCGACTGGGATTGGGCCTTACCGAGCAGATCCTCGACGGTAGGGGCATCGCCCGCTTCAGCCATGGCGATCCCGGCGGCAAGCAGCAAGGCTACCGTCCGCAATGCCCCAAATGCCAGGTGCCGCAATTTCTGCATCGATCGCACGCCAATCCGTCAGGCTGCGGCCTTTCGCAGCGCCTCCACGATCTCGCCAACGGCATTGTTGACGAGCACCTCGTCGTCGCCCTCGGCCATCACGCGGATGACGGACTCGGTGCCCGACGGACGGATCACCAGCCGGCCGGAATTGCCGAGCTTCTTGCGCATCGATTCGATCACGCTCTGGACCGCCTTGTTCTCGAGCGGCTTGCCGACCGTATAGCGCACGTTCTTCAGGACTTGGGGCAGCGGCTCGAAACGGTTGCACACCGTCGAGACCGGCTGCTCACTCTGGACCACGCAGGCAAGGATCTGCAGTGCCGAGACGAGGCCGTCGCCCGTGGTCGTGTAGTCGGAAAGCACAATATGACCCGACTGCTCACCGCCCACATTGTAGCCGTGCTTGCGCATGTGCTCGACCACATAGCGGTCGCCGACCGGCGTGCGGTGCATGCTGAGGTTCAATTCCTTCAGATAGCGCTCGAGCCCGAGGTTCGACATGATCGTCGTGACGATGCCACCGCCCGCCAGCCGTTGCCGCCGTTTCCAGGCATCCGCGATGACGGCCATCAGCTGGTCGCCGTCGACGATGCGGCCCTGCTCGTCGACGATGATCACCCGGTCGGCGTCGCCATCGAGCGCGATGACCACATCCGCCCGCCCCTCGCGCACCTTCTCGCAGAGCGCATCAGGCGCGGTCGAGCCGCATTTCTTGTTGATATTGAAGCCGTCGGGATCGACGCCGATCTTGATCACCTCCGCGCCCAGCTCCCACAGCGCGAGTGGCGCCACCTTGTAGCCGGCCCCATGGGCGCAATCGACCACGACGCGCAGGCCGTCGAGCTTCAGGTTGCGCGGCAGCGTGCGCTTGGCGAACTCGATGTAGCGCTCCTGCGCGCTCTCGACCCGGGTGGCGCGACCGATCCGCTCTGGCGAGGCCAGCAGCGTTGCCGACGGCGCCTCGATCATCCCCTCGATCTTCAGCTCGATCTCGTCGGAGAGCTTGTAGCCATCGGGGCCGAACAGCTTGATGCCGTTGTCGGAATAGGGGTTGTGGGAGGCCGAGATCATGACGCCGAGGTCGGCGCGCAGCGAGCGCGTCAGCATGGCGACGGCCGGAGTTGGCATCGGTCCGAGCAGGAACACGTCCATGCCGACCGAGGTGAAGCCCGACACCATCGCCGATTCGATCATATAGCCCGAGAGGCGCGTGTCCTTGCCGATCACGACCCGGTGACGGTGATCGCCATTGGTGAACAGCTTGCCGGCCGCCATTCCCACCTTGAGCGCAACCTCAGCGGTCATCGGATGGGTGTTGGCGAGGCCCCGGATACCGTCTGTGCCAAAATAACGGCGTGACATGCGATCTCCCCTGGAACAGCTCAGGATGGGGATGCCACCCTAGTGCGATTCTGGCAATCGAGCCTGCCAGTCGTGAACAATTTTGGCACTATGCCGCCGAACGGGGCCGGCGCGTGTCAATTATCGTGACCCCTCATTGCGGCGAGCGCAAGCTTGCGGTGTGGGTCGCGCTCGCCCCACAGTGGGGGTATCGCGTCACGGCCACCTTGCACAGGATGTCCTATGCTCTCGCTCTTGCCCCTCTACGTCTCGACCTTCATCCTGTCTGCCGGCAATGGGCTCTTGATTACGCTGATTACGGTGAGGGCGAGCCGGGAAGGCTTTGGTCCGACGCTGATCGGCTTGATCGGCACCAGCTACTTCCTCGGCTTCCTGTGCGGGACCCTGGTCGCGACCCAGCTGATCCGCATGGTTGGCCAGATCCGGGTGTTTGCGGCGCTCGCCGCGCTCGCAGCCGCAGGCACGCTCGTGCTGCTGCTGCACATCGAGCCGGTCACCTGGATCTGTGTTCGGTTTGTCATGGGGTTCTGCTTTGCCGGGCTCTTCACCGCGATCGAAAGCTGGATGAATGGGGCTGCCTCCAACGAGGCGCGCGGCCGCGTGCTCTCGATCTACAGCCTCGTCGACCTGCTGGCGGCGACGGGCTCGCAGCTGCTGCTGCCGGTGCTGGGTGCTGACGGGTTCGTCTCGCTTGCAGTCGTGGCCATGCTGCTATCGCTATCGCTGGTGCCGATCGCGATCACGCCAGCGACCGCGCCTGCCGAGGGGCGCTCGATCAGTCTGCAATTCTGGCAGGTCTGGCGCATCT
>JANPDA010000245.1:0-4152 GCA_031431235.1 Hyphomicrobiaceae bacterium | reverse complement strand
AGATCAACCTGCGCCATGGCGAGCCGATGGCGCTCGCCGATCAGGTGTTCTTCTTCAAGCGCACGCTGCGCGAAGCCGCGCTCCGGCACGACTACTACGCGACCTTCATGGCCAAACCGATGGAGGACGAGCCTGGCAGCGCCATGCATGTGCATCAGAGCGTGATCGATCCTAAAACCAAGAAGACCCTCTTCTCCGACAAGAACGGCCAGCCGACCGAGCTGTTCTACGGATTTCTGGGCGGGCAGCAGGAATACCTGCCGGCCGCAACCTGCCTGTTCGCGCCCTACGTGAACTCCTACCGGCGCCTCGTCCCCGATGCCGCCGCGCCCATCAATGTGGAATGGGGAGTCGACAACCGCACGACCGGCCTGCGCGTGCCGGCGTCCCAGCCCGATGCCCGCCGCGTCGAGAACCGGCTGCCCGGCGCCGACACCAATCCCTATCTGGTGATAGCCGCTTCGCTGGCCTGCGGCCTGCTCGGCATGAGGAAACGGCTGAAACCCCGCAACGCCATCGTCGGCAGCGCCTACAACAGCCCCCACCGCCTGCCGCGCGGCCTGCTCGACGCCGTCGCCGCATTCGAGGAGTGCGAGGAGCTGCACGAGATTCTGGGGCCGGGGTTCGCTGCGCTCTATCCCAAGATCAAGATCGCCGAGTTCGAGAACTTCATGCGGGTGATCAGCCCGTGGGAGCGAGAGCATTTGTTGTTGAGCGTGTAGCGAATTGCGAATGGCGAATAGCGAGTAGGTTCAATTTTTCTATTCGCTACTCGCTATTCGCTCTTGACCGGAGACCCCAATGACCTTCAGAGCCAACCTGCCCCCGACCGAGGAGATCCAGGCGAGCGACGCCGCCTATCACCTCCATCCCTTCACGGATTCCAAGCAGTTGCACGACCAGAAAACGCGCGTCATCGCGCGCGCGGACGGCGTCTATGTCTACGAAGCCGACGGCAAGAAGTTGCTCGACGGCATGGCGGGGCTCTGGTGCGTCAACGTCGGCTACGGCCGCGAGCGCATCAACGAGGCCGTGCATCGGCAGATGTCGCAACTCGCCTATTACAATACCTTCTTCCAGTGCACCCATCCGGCCGCGACCGCGCTTGCCGAGAAGGTGGCGAGCCTCACGCCCGGCACCTGCAAGCACATCTTCTTCACCAACTCGGGCTCGGAAGCCAACGAAACCGTCATCCGCCTGGTGCGCCACTATTGGGGCACGCTCGGCAAGCCCACGAAGACCAGCATCATCAGCCGCAAATACGGCTATCACGGCTCCTCCATGGGCTCGGCCAGCCTCAGCGGCATGACCGCGATGCACCGTCAGGGCGGCATGCCCATTCCCGGCATCCACCACATCGACCCGCCCTACTGGTTCGGCCACGAGGGCAACATGACGCCCGCCGAGCTCGGCGCCGAGCGCGTGCGCCAGCTCGAGAAGATGATCGACTGGCTCGGCGAGGACAATGTCGGCGCCTTCATCGGCGAGCCGATTCAGGGGGCGGCCGGCGTGCTCGTTCCGCCGGACAACTACTGGAGGGAGATCCAGCGCGTCTGCCGGGAGCGCAACATCCTGCTGATCGCCGACGAGGTGATCTGCGGCTTCGGGCGCACCGGGCACTGGTTCGGCTCGCACCATTTCGGCATCGAGCCCGACATCATCGCCATGGCCAAGGGTCTGTCCTCGGGCTACTTGCCGATCGGTGCGGTCGCCCTTTCCGACAAGGTGGCGCTGCCCTTCATCGAGAAGGCGGGCGAATTCTATCACGGCTACACCTACTCGGGGCACCCGGCTTGCTGCGCGGCCGCGCTCGAGAACATCGCGATCATCGAGGAGGAAAAGCTCGTCGAGCGGGTGAAAACCGACATCGGTCCCTATCTGCAGAAGCAGTGGCTCGCGCTCGGCGACCATCCGATCGTGGGCCAAGCCCGTATGGTCGGGCTGATCGGCGCGCTCGAGCTGGTGCCCTCCAAGAAGAGCCGCAAGCGCTTCCCCGAGGAAGGCAAGGTCGGCACCTTCTGCCGCAGTGCGAGCGTCAGGAACGGCCTCATCATGCGCGCCTGCTGGGACCGCATGGTGATCTCCCCGCCGCTCTCGATCACCAAGGCCGAGGTCGACGAGCTGATCGTCATGGTCGAGAAGACGCTGGACGAGACCTGGGCGCACGTGAAGGCGGAAGGCCTGGTGTAGGTCGCGCTTTCGCGGTTGGTCTGGATTGCGTGGGGGCGAGCGGTAGCACGCCCGCCATATCCGATGAACAAGCCGCGGGCGGGCTGCCGCTCGCCCCCGGCATGCCCGAGCTCTGAAGCGGGCGAGCTGCAGCTCCTTCCCCGATGAACGCACCCCATGTCCCCCGCCGTCATCATCGCCGCCCTCTTCGCCGTCATCCTCTGGGGTGCCTCGCCCGTCGCCACCAAGATCGCGGTGCTGGGGTTGCCGCCTCTCGCGGTCGCTGTGCTGCGCACCGTGATCGGGGGCCTGGCTGCGCTCCCCGTGGCGCTTGCCATGCGTACGCCGCTGCCATCGACGGCGGCCGAGCGCAGCATGCTGGCGCTTTCGGCGTTCTGCGGGTTCGTGGCCTTTCCGATGCTATATACGATCGGTCTGAAGCAGACCTCCGCCAATCACGCCTCGCTCATTCTGGCCGTGCTGCCGGTCTACACGGGCGCGATCGCCATGGCGCTCGAACGGCGCTGGCCCTCGGCACTGTGGTGGGTCGGCTGCCTCATCGCGCTTGCGGGCGAAGCGCTCCTCATCACCTCGCGCGACAGCAGCGGGACCCACGGCGCGAGCCTGGAAGGCGACATCATCGTCCTCGTCTCGGCGTTCTTTGCCTCTACGGGCTATGTGGCGGGCGCACGCCTGAAACAGATGGGCTATCCCTCGACCGGCGCAACTTTCTGGGGTGCAGCGCTGATGGCGGCGCTGCTGCTGCCGGTGCTGCCATTTTCCCTTGGCGGGATCGATTTGGAGCACGTCGGGGGCGATGTCTGGGCAGCAGTGCTCTATCAGGCGATCGCCGTCACCATCGTCGGCTATGTGCTCTGGTACTGGGCGCTCGGCAAGGGCGGCATCGCCCGGATGGGCCTGTTCCAGTTCCTGCAGCCGGTCTCGGGCGTGTTGCTGGCCGCGCTGTTGCTGGGCGAGCCGCTGACGGCGACACTCCTCCTCTCCTCCGCCCTCATCCTCGGCGGCGTGTTCCTGGCGTCGCGATGAGGGCGAAATGCGTGAGGTTGACCGTCTTGACGAAATTGTCGAAATTGCATTTGTAGCTGAACTTGCATAGCATCGATCGGAATGGCGCCTGGTTCGTTTGGAGGCTGGAGATGGCGAGTACTGCAACGCCGAAAACAAGGAGCAAGGCCAAACGCCCTTCCCGCTCGAGCTCGTTGAAGATAAAACCGAGGCCCATGGTTAGCGAAGTGAGGCGCTCGAAGAAGCTCCATGTGCCGAACGAAAAGAAGTCCTCAACCCCGGAAGGCCGCGTCGCGAGCGAAGCATTTGCTGCCGGCCCGCGAGCACAGGCGGTGCTGCGTGGCCGCGAGATCGCTCGCCAGGATCTGATCGATTCCGGTGGGACCTATACTCTCGAGCACGTCCGCCGCCTGCTCAACGATATCTCGCGCCAGCGCGTCGACCAGCTGGTCAGGTCCGGACTGCTCCTCGCTGTTCGCGGCCCAAGCAACCGGCGGCACTACCCTGTCGTGCAGTTCAACGAGGACGGCAGTCTCATCGCGGGCTTGAGCGAGGTGCAGAGCGCCCTCCCGACCCGGAACCCGTGGGCGGTCCTGAATTTCCTGATCCATCCCGATGACCGGCTTCGGGGTCAGCGACCGATCGAGCTGTTGCGGGAAGGCAAGACGGATGAGGTGGTCGTGGCGGCGGGTCGCATGGGCGAGCCCGGCGCGTGAGCGCGGCGCCGCTTCCGCCGCCAGATCTCGGCCGCCGCAAGCCGCTCATGCGAAAGCTCGATTCTGGAGAATCGCTTCACCGTTTCCACACGCTCCGCTTCGGTCCGGCTCATTTCGATCGTTCGAATGGTGCGCGGTTCAATGCGCCAGACGGATCGTATGGTGTGATGTATGCCGCCGAGGGAGTCGATGGAGCATTTGCCGAGACCTTCCTTCGCGAGCCGGGCCGCACCTATCTGGC
>JANPDA010000244.1:0-9525 GCA_031431235.1 Hyphomicrobiaceae bacterium | reverse complement strand
GACGCCACACCCGGCTCTTGCCCCGCCTGCTATTCGGCCGTGAGACCGTTGCTGCCCGACGCGGTCGTGGTGGCGGCGGCTCCACCCGATGACGCGCCAACGGTTTTCACCACACTTGCCAGGGGCTTGCCACCCGCATTGGCGACATTGCTGGTGAAATCCTTGGCCACGATCTCATCAAAGGCCGGCAGCGAGGTCATGGCGTCCTTCGCCGTCAGATGCACGAGCTTGTAGCCCTTCTCCTTCAACTGCTTCAGGATTTCGGGCATGGCCTTGGCCGTGGCAGGGCGAATGTCGTGGAAGAGGACGATGCCCTTGCCTGCCTTCTCGAGCTTGCCCATCACCTTCTTGACGAGCGCATCGGCATTGGAGAGCGTGAAGTCGAAGCTGTCGATATCGGTCGAGAAGATCGCGATGTTGCGCTTCGCCAGATGCTCGATCAGCGTCGGCGAATCCTTCAGATAAGGGAACCGGAAGAAGGGGGCCACGCGCAGATCGCCGGCTGCCATCCTCACGGCCGAGATCCCGCGCTCGATCTCGGCCACGGCGTCCTCGGCCTTCTTGCCCTCGAGCTTTTTCAGGTCTAGATGCGACCAGGTATGGCCGCCGACGGTGTTGCCGCCCTTCAAGACCTCGCGAAGAACCTCTGGATAGCCGATCGCCAGCTTGCCGACCGAAAAGAAGGTGGCTTTGGCGCACTGGGCCGCGAGGGCTGCCAGGATCTCCCGGGTGTGCGTCGGCAGCGGACCATCGTCGAAGGTCAGCACCACCTCGCCCTTCTCGAGGAAGTCATAGGTCTTGTAGTGCTCGAAACCGAAGCCGGGCGCCCCGGTCGTATCGATCTCGACAGTGCGCGAGACGCCGAGCGCGTTGGGATTGCCGGGGCATTCCGCCGCGAACGCAGCCGCTGGGGCAACCAGAGAGAGCAGGACGGCGGCAGTCCGCCAGAGTGCAGCACGCATCGAGGCCTCCGCTTTGGTTCGGTACGATCCAGTTGAGGTCGATCATGCCCCAGGGAGGTCGTCGAGATCAAGCAAAAGCACGTTGCAGATGCCCGATCCGCCGCATTCCAAGGAGATGCTCTCAACCATACCCACACCCGGCATCGCGGACCACACCAGTCGTACCGGAGACGCGCGCCTTCGGCACGGCGGCGTCCGGGATGCTTGGTCGCTGTGGCCGGGACACCAGCCTAGAAGCTCAAGCGATGCACCCGCACCACCATGGGCAGTGCCCGGACACGGGCCAGCACCTCCTCGGTCATCGGTGTATCGACGGCGACGAGGCAGATGGCATTGCCGCCGGGGTGGTCGCGGCCGAGATTGAAGGTCGCGATGTTGACGCCGAGCTCGCCCATCAATGTGCCGAAGCGGCCAATGAAGCCCGGCTTGTCCTCGTTGGTCAGGTAGAGCATATGGGGGCTGAGCTCGGCCTCCATGTTGATGCCCTTGACCTGAATGATGCGCGGGCGACCGTCGGAGAAAACGGTGCCGCCGACCGAGCGCTCCAACTGATCGGTGGTAACGGAGAGGCGCATATAGGTGCCGTAAGCGCCATCGCGACCACGCCTGACCTCCTCGACCGCGATCCCTCGCTCGCGCGCTATCACAGCGGCCGAGACCATGTTGACGCCCTCCAACTGGGGAGCGAGAACGCCGGCCAGAGCAACAGCCGTCAGCGGCCGAGTGTTCATTTCCGCGACATCGCCGGCATATTCGATGCGGATCGCGCGGATCGTGCTCTCGGTCAACTGGCCCGCAAACGAGCCGAGCTGGCGTGCGAGCGCGACGAAGGGGGAGAGGCGCGGCGCCTCCTCGGCCGAGATCGAGGGAAAGTTGAGCGCGTTGGATATGGCGCCGTCGAGCAGGTAGTCGCACATCTGCTCGGCGACCTGGACGGCGACATTCTCCTGCGCCTCCTGGGTGGATGCCCCCAGATGCGGCGTGCAGACGACGTTGTCGCGGCCGAACAGTGGGCTGTCCTTGGCCGGCTCCACCACGAACACGTCCAGCGCGGCGCCGGCCACGTGACCGCTGTCGAGGGCCGCCGCCAGAGCCACCTCGTCGAGCAGCCCGCCGCGCGCGCAGTTGATGATGCGCACGCCCTTCCTCATCCGGGCGATCGCTGCCGCGTCGACGATGTTGCGGGTCTTGTCGGTCAACGGCGTATGCAGCGTCACCACGTCGGCGCGGGCGAACAGCTCGTCCAACTCCACTTTCTCGACGCCGAGCTCGAGCGCGCGGGCTTCGCTCAGGAAGGGATCATAGGCAGCGACCTTCATCCGGAGACCCTGCGCCCGGTCGGCGACGATCGCACCGATGTTACCGCAGCCGATGAGCCCGAGCGTCTTGCCGGAGAGCTCGGACCCCATGAAGCGGGTCTTCTCCCACCTGCCTGCCTGCGTCGAGCGGTCGGCAGCCGGGATCTGGCGGGCGAGCGCCATCATCAGCGCGATCGTATGCTCGGCCGTGGTGATCGAATTGCCGTGGGGCGTGTTCATCACGATCACGCCGCGCTGGGTCGCGGCCCGCACGTCGATGTTGTCGATGCCGATGCCGGCCCGGCCCACCACCTTCAAGCGCGACGCCGCGGCAATCACCTTGTCGCTCACCTTGGTCGCCGAGCGCACGGCGAGCCCGTCATAGTCGGGAATCGCAGCGAGCAGCTCGTCCTTGCCGAGGTTGGTGCGCAGGTCGGCGGCAACGCCCCTGCCCTCGAACACCGCGAGCGCCGCGGGCGACAGCTCGTCGGCGATCAGCACGCGCAGGCCCGGTCTCGCCCGATTGCTAGCGGCCATGGTGGATCTCCTGGCGAGCGATGGCGTAGGCCCAGTCGAGCCAGGGGAGCAGGGCTTCCACGTCACTGGTCTCGACCGTGCAGCCGGTCCAGATCCGCAATCCCGGCGGCGCATCCCGATAAGCACCAATGTCGAAAGCAACGCCCTCGGCCTCGAGCAGGGCGGGGATGGACTTCCCGAGCTCGATGTGATCGGCGGCGATACCGGCGGCTGGCGTGAAGGTGAGGCAGACCGAGGTGTTGGAGCGACTGGCCTTGTCTTGCGCGAGGTGGGTGAGCCAGGGCGTGCCGGCAACCCAGACGTCGATCGCGGCGGCACTGGCATCAGCGCGCGCGACCAGCACCGGCAGGCCGCCGATCCGCTCGGCCCAGGCGAGCGCATCCAGATAGTCCTCGAGCGCCAGCATCGAAGGCGTGTTGATGGTCTCGCCCGAAAAGATGCCCGCGACCGGCTGACTGCCTTTGGCGAGGCGGAAGATCTTGGGCATCGGCCAATTCGGCTCGTAGGATTTCAGCCGGCCGAGCGCACGAGGCGACAGAATGATCACGCCGTGCTGGGCTTCCCCGCCGAGCGCCTTTTGCCAGGAGAAGGTCGCGACGTCGATCTTGCCCCAATCGATCGCCTGGGCGAACGCGGCCGATGTCACGTCGGCAAACGTCAGGCCATCGCGGTCAGCTGGAATCCAATCACCATCCGGCACCCTGGCGCCCGAGGTGGTGCCGTTCCAGGTGAACACCACGTCGCGCGAGAAATCCGTCTGCTGCAAGTCCGGAAGCGCACCATAGGGCGCCTCCAGCACACGCACGTCCTGCAGCCGCAGCTCCTTCAGGATGTCTTGCGCCCATCCCTTGCCGAAGCTTTCCCAGGCGAGCACGTCGATGCCGCGCGGCCCCAGCATCGACCACATGGCGGCTTCGAAGGCGCCGGTATCGGAAGCCGGCATGATGCCCACGACATAGTCCTTGGGCAATTGCAGCAGCGCATGCGTGCGATCGATCGCGAGCTTCAGCCTCGCCTTGCCGTCCTTGGAGCGATGGGAGCGTCCGAGCAGGGCCTCGCCGAGAACCTGGGGGGTCCAGCCTGGGCGCTTGGCGCAGGGGCCGGAGGAGAAATGCGCGCAGGCAGGGCGGCGCACGGGAGCTGCAGGTCGTAGCATGGCGCTATCCTTCCAGATAGATGCCCCCCGGTGGGGAGGGGTGTCCCATCTGGAAAGGTAGGCGCTGTCGTCCGAACCGTCAATCGCGAGGCGGTACTTCCGACTTCAATGCGCGTCGATGAGCCGTCTGTCTCCCGGGAAGCCTCCGGGGTCTCCCCCGGCGCTGCCACGAGTTCGGCTCGGCACTCCTGCCAGAGCAATCGCCTCAATCGCGCTTCTGCCACCAGCCCCGACGCGGCGGACCTGCGGGCGTTTCTTCCACCACGCTCACTTCGGGCACCAGCGTCGGTGCGGGCACATCCGGAGCATGCGGCTCGATGTAGGCCGCGTGCGTCACCGGCGGTCGATCGCTGGTGACGCCGATTTCGTCGCCCCTGTGATCCCGCTCCGCCGGCCGCTCTTCGACGACGAACGCCGTGATCGGGATCTCGCTGTCAGGTGTCGTCATGTCCCGTTCGAATGAACGAGATGATGCGCTTGACCCAGGACCGGGCCGGTCGAACTCCTGGCCCGGCCACGAAGGGCGCGAGTGGCCTTCGCCAAGGCGCGCCTCCTCTGTTGCGGGGCTACCCGCCGCCGCATCGTCGGCTCGGCTCACCGGCTCCAGCCGTTGGCCATCGCCCGGCTCATAGGCGACCGCCACCAGATCGCTGCCACCCGGCTCGAGCCGGGAGGCCAGAGGCTCGGCCTCACCGCGCTCGCCACGACGATTGCGCCGCCCGCCACGCCGACCGCGCCGCCGCGACCGCCTCGGCTCGCCGTCTCCGCGCTCGTCCACTGCCGCAACCGGCTCGCCGGCTTCTTCGCCATCCGAGCCCTCGCCACCGATCGATTCGACCCTGTCATCGGGACCATCGGGCTGCTCGCCCAGGCCGATGTCCTGATGATGATGCCGACCGTTCAGCCGCGCCTCTGGTTGCCCTTCCGCGCGCTCCCCGCCACGGCCGCGGCGACGGCGTTTGCGCTTGGAGCGCTGACCGTCGCTCTCGGGTGCGGGCGCGGCGTCCTCCTCCTCCTCGACCATCTCGATCTCGGCATGCTGGATCGGCTCGCCGGCAGGCTCGTGGGGCGCGTCGTCCGAAACAGCTTCATCCTCGGCGCCGGCAAACGTCCAATCCATCTGGACGGCGGACCGCTGCTTGCGATCGACCGGCTTGGTCGAGATCGCCCCGCGCTCGATCGTGAAATTGGCGCCGTGCAGCTTGTCGCTGGCTGCGACCGTGATCGTAATGCCGTGGCGTGCTTCCATCTCCTGGAGATAATCGCGCTTCTCGTTCAAGATGTAGAGCGCGGCCTCGATCGAGGTGGTCACCATCAGATTGTGGCGTCCGCCGCCGACGAGCTTCTCCTCGATGCCACGAATGACCGTCAAGGCGACCGATTCCGTCGAGCGGATGATACCGGTTCCCAGGCAATGCGGGCACTGCGAGGTCGAGCCCTCGACGACGCCCGTCCGCAGCCGCTGGCGCGACATCTCCAACAGGCCGAAGTGCGAAATGCGTCCGAGCTGGATGCGGGCTCGGTCGTGGCGCAACGAATCCTTCAGTCGCCGCTCGACCGAGCGGTTGTTGCGCCGCTCCTCCATGTCGATGAAGTCGATCACCACGAGGCCGGCCAAGTCGCGCAGCTTCAACTGGCGCGCGATCTCGCTGGAGGCTTCCATGTTGGTCGCGAGCGCCGTCTCCTCGATCGAATGCTCGCGGGTCGATTTGCCCGAGTTGACGTCGATCGAGACCAGCGCTTCCGTCTGGTTGATGACGATGTAGCCGCCCGATTTCAGCGTCACATAGGGGCTGTACATCGCGCTCAACTGGCGCTCGATCTGATAGCGCGTGAAGAGCGGCTCGGTCTCCTGGAAGTGCTTCACGTTCTTGGCGTGGCTCGGCATCAGCATGCGCATGAAGTCGCGCGCTTCCGCGTAAGCCGCATCGCCTGCGACCACCACCTCGTCGATATCGGCCGAGTAGAGATCGCGCAGCGAGCGCCGGATCAGATCGCCCTCCTCGTAGACGAGGGCAGGCGCGGTGGAGCGCAGCGTCAGGTCGCGCACGCTCTCCCACAGCCGCAACAGATACTCGAAGTCGCGCTTGATCTCCTGCTGGGTGCGGGCCGCACCAGCCGTACGCACGATCAGGCCCATGCCCTCGGGCACCTCCAGATCGGTCGCGATCTCCTTCAGGCGCTTGCGATCGAGGGCATTGGTGATCTTGCGGCTGATGCCGCCACCACGGCCGGTATTGGGCATCAGCACGGTGTAGCGGCCGGCAAGCGACAGATAAGTCGTGAGAGCGGCTCCCTTGTTGCCGCGCTCCTCCTTCACGACCTGGACGAGCATGATCTGGCGGCGACGCACCACTTCCTGAATCTTGTAGGAGCGCAGCGGCCGGCGACGGCGCTCCGGCACCTCCTCCATCGCGTCCTCGGAGCCGACCTGCTCGAAGCTGTCGGCTTCGTCGTCCTCGGCGATCTCCTCGACACCCTCGTCCTCGACCAGCCCGACCTGATGGCCAGTGCTCCGAGGAGCGTCAGCGCGGTCGTCATAGTTGTCATCGGAGCGATCATCGGGTCCGGCCCCAACGTCATCGGCCCCGGCATGGCTCGGGGAGCGATCCTCGCGGATCATGTCGCGATCCGTGTCCGCGGCCATGGCCCCGCCCTCGGCGGGCTGATCCGACCAGCCGCCGGCGTCGTCGCCCGAGCCCAGCGGGGCGTCATCGCCAGGACCCACGTGCTCGTCGTTGCCGTTGGGATCGAGGGCTTCCGAGCGCCTGCCGTTGCGGTTGTTGCCGCGCGCGCCGTCACGAGTGCGTCCGCGCCGGCGCCGGCCACCATCCTGCCGGGGCTGCTCCTCCTCCTCGGCAGCTTCGGCTTCGGCAGCCAGTAGCGCCTGACGATCGGCAATCGGGATCTGATAGTAATCGGGATGGATGTCGCTGAAAGCGAGAAAGCCGTGACGGTTGCCACCGTACTCGACGAAAGCGGCCTGCAGGGACGGCTCGACCCGGGTCACCTTGGCGAGGTAGATGTTGCCTCTGAGCAGCTTGCGGGCTGCCGATTCGAAGTCGAACTCCTCAACGCGGTCGCCACGCAGCACAACCAACCGGGTCTCTTCCGGGTGGCTGGCATCGATAAGCATTTTGCTGGTCATTGAATAGAATCCTCGACGCGACTCCATGCGCGGCGGGCACGCCGACCGAAAACCGGCCGGCGGCCGCGACGGCGGCACGGGTGCGGTCTGGTGTGGTGGCGTGCGGGCGAGCGCTTGCACGAGACCCCGGCTGGAGCCGGCCTCTCTTTGCGGCAATCTTGCAGACCTGTTCTTGTCATGTTCTGTCTCGGGGCCCGTCCATCGGGGCGAACCCTGTCATGCTGAGCTGCGCGTCGACCGTCGCTCGCGTCTGCACGGTCTCCACGCCGTCCCCGAAGGGACATCGAAGTTCCGACTGCCGCTCGAAGGCATCAGTCGATCGCAAAACCGCATCTGGCCCGGCACGCGATCGGCCGTTCGCCGCCGCCTCTGGGGCCTAATGGGAAACCCTCTTTGCACTCTGGCTGGACCGTTCGCCGCCAGTGCCTTCGAGGCTCCAGCGTAAGCGCCAGCGGCGGGTGAGCCGGATTGCCGCACCCTCCAGGATCTCGTCTATCGCTTCTGCCGTCCGATCGCAACTCCTTGCGGGAGATTTCTCGAGGGGAGACAGATACCGTCCACACCGGGAAGCAGATCGGGATAACCCGATCCAGTCCCCGCGCCGTTGCACATTGAAAAACGTGCAATTCCGGCCATGCTGCGAGCGACGAGGCCGTGACTTACTTATAGCGGCGAAGCGCGCGCGCTGGCAAGCGATTCGCTGCATGCACCCACGCAAGCGTGATGGCCGGGGCGTGTTGATGCCCCAGCGTCAACCAACGCTGCCGCAACTGTCATGTTTGCGTACGCGGGCTAATACGGTGTTAACGCGGGGCTGCCACGAATCCGTTGCGGTTGGTATGTAGTCGATCAACCGTTCGATTTTCCCGAGCCGAATTGTTGCAATCGAGGCGTGCAGGAATGACCAAGCGACGCCAGCCGAGTTTTCTCCTTAGCGCTGTGAGCCTCCAGGCCGCGCTCGGATTTGCCATGTGCGTGCTGCTGACAGCCATGCCCGTGCCCGCCCTTGCCGGCAAGGCGACTGGAGTGACCGCGGCCCATCTCCAGAGCGAAGGCACGCGTACGCGCATCGAGCTCGAGCTGACCAAGCCCGCCAACTATGCCGTATTCGGCCTCGGCTCGCCCTATCGGCTCATCATCGATCTGCCCAATGTCGAGTTCAAGATGCACGAGGACGGCGGCCCACAGAGCCAGGGGCTCGTGACGGCGTTCCGCTTCGGGCTGGTCGGGCCGGACAAATCGCGTGCGGTCCTGAGCATCTCGGGCCCCTTCGTGATCGAGCGGGCGGAGGTGCGAAAAGCGGCCGGCGGCAAGCCGGCAGCGCTGGTCGTCGTGATCGCGCCGACCGATGCGGCCAACTTCAGCAAGACGGTCGAGCGCAAGCCGCAGACCTCGACGAAAGAAGCGGCTGTCACCAGCATCCCCAAGCCTCACCTCGCGGACCCGCGCAAGACCAAGCCAGTCGTCATTGTGGATGCCGGTCATGGCGGCCCCGATTCCGGCGCGGTCAGCCCCCAAGGGCTCAAAGAGAAGCACGTCGTCCTCGCCATGGCGCTGGCCGTGCGCGACAAGCTCGTGGCGACCGGCCGCTATAAGGTGCTGATGACGCGGGATGCCGACTATTTCGTCACATTGAACGGCCGCATCGAGTTCGCCCGCCGCCACGGCGCCAATCTGTTCGTCTCGGTGCATGCTGATTCGGCCGTCGATGGGCGCTATGCCTCGGCGCGTGGCGCCAGCGTCTACTCGCGCGCCGACCGCGCCTCCTCGCGTGAAGCCGAGCTGGTGGCGCTGAAGGAGAACCTGTCGGACGTGGTCGCCGGCGAGGAATTGCCCGATGCGACCGGAGACGTCGTGACCGACATCCTGATGGATCTGGTGCAGCGCGAGACCCGCATCCACTCCCAGAAGCTCGCCGATGACGTCGTCAGCCATCTGAAGGGCTCGACCAGCATGACGCCAGAGCCCAACCGCCATGCTGCATTCTACGTATTGAAGTCGCCCGACTTTCCCTCGATCCTGATCGAGCTCGCCTTCGTCAGCAATCGCGAGGACGAGAAGCTGCTCGGATCGCAGGAGTGGCGGAACAAGGTCTCGACCTCGATTGTCGAGGGCATCGAGCGTTTCTTCGAGAAGCGGCTGGCGGGAGTGCCGTTCCAGTGAGGCGCGAGGCAAGCAGGCAGTGCTTGCTGTTGCAGCAGAGTAACAGCCACTGTCGATGCGCCAATCCGGGCTGCAGCCGGGCGCCGAATAGCCTTATTCGCTGCTATGACTACGCCAGCCGTGCGACGCCTCCCGGGGAAGCGTGCGGGCCGACCCGAACGAAGGGCCACAGGTCATGACTTACGTGCCACCACGGCATATCAGAAAACGCTCGCGCAGCCTTGCATTCCAGTTGCTCGGCTTTGCCTTTGCGGCGGGCGT
>JANPDA010000243.1:0-2706 GCA_031431235.1 Hyphomicrobiaceae bacterium | reverse complement strand
GCGAGAGCCGCCGTGCGGCGGATCGACATGTTCTCGCCGATGGTCGCGATCAGCTCCTTCAGATGCTCTTCGAGGGAGAGCTTGGTGCCGGGAACCTTGGCGGCCTTCAGCTTTTCCAGATTGCCGCTCGTCTGCAGGGCCAAGTCGGCGACCATCCGCACCATCGCCTGGAACTTGTCGTTGCGAGCCACGAAGTCGGTCTCGGAGTTCACCTCGGCCAACGCGCCGTGGAGCCCGTTCGAGGCCACGCCGATCAAGCCGTCGGCGGCGACGCGGCTGGCTTTCTTGTCGGCCTTGGCGAGGCCCTTCTTGCGCAGCCAATCGACGGCTGCCTCGACCTCCCCCTTCATCTCCACGAGCGCGTTCTTGCAATCCATCATGCCTGCGCCCGTCTTCTCGCGCAGCTCCTTCACGAGCGCTGTCGTGATCTCGGCCATGATTGTCATCCTTCGTGCTTGCCGTCAGCTACGTGCTTCGCGTCAGTTACGTGCTTGGCGCCGATCCCGTGATCGCGGCAGCCCACGCGCCGGAGCGGGGCGCCCTGCCGACTGCCGCGCCCCCGTTCTGATCTTGCTCAGGTCTCGGTGCTGTCCTGCAGCTTCCTGGCCTGGCCGACCCAGTCCTCGCCCTGCATCCGGCCATTCAGACGCAGCTTGCGCTCGATCGCGCCGACCTCGTCCTTGCTGAACTTGGCGACCTGCCAGAAGTGGAACACGCCCATGTCGTTCAGCTTCTGCTCGATCTTGGGACCCACGCCCGTGATGCGCTTGAGGTCGTCGACCTTGCCGACCGGCTGATCGAGGCCCTTGAAGACGAAGGCGATCACTTCGGGGCCAGCGAGCGCTGCTTCCGCGATGGCGGGATCGACCGCTGCACCCACGTCGACGCCGGAGTCGCCCTGGGCGCGGCCGATGCCGTCGATGGCGGCCCTGGCGATGAGGTCGCAATAGAGCGTGATGGCGCGTCCGGCGTCGTCATTGCCGGGCACGGGGATCGTGATCCCGTCGGGATTGCTGTTGGAATCGACGATGCCGATCACCGGAATCTGCAGCTTGTTGGCTTCGGCAATCGCGATCTGCTCCTTGTTGGTATCGATCACGAACAGGATATCGGGCAGACCGCCCATGTCCTTGATGCCGCCCAGCGCCGTTTCCAGCTTGGTGCGCTCGCGCTGCAGCTGGAGCTGCTCCTTCTTCGTCAATCCCTGGGCACCGGCATTGATGGTCTCGTCGAGCTGCTTCAGGCGGCGGATCGACTGGGAAACCGTCTTCCAATTGGTGAGCGTGCCGCCCAGCCAGCGATGATTGATATAGTACTGCGCCGAGCGCTTGGCGGCGTCGGCGATACCGTCGGAGGCTTGCCGCTTGGTGCCCACGAACAGCACGCGGCCGCCCTTGGCGACGGCATCGCTGATGGCGATCAGCGCCTGATGCAGCAGCGGCACCGTCTGCGCCAGATCGATGATGTGGATGTTGTTGCGAGCCCCGAAGATGTAGCGCGCCATCTTGGGGTTCCAGCGGTGGGTCTGGTGGCCGAAATGGACGCCCGCTTCGAGCAGCTGGCGCATGTTGAATGCAGGGACTGACATGGCTACGTCGCTCCGTTTCCGGTTGTTCCGCCGCGGACGATTGACACGGGAGACGGATGTCCCCGCGACCGGAGGCCGCACTGCCGTTTTGGCAGCAGGCGGCAAGGCGTCCGCGTGTGAGATGGCGCGCTTGTAGCCGCGGGGGCGGGATTTGACAAGTGTGCTCGTTGCATTCCCAGGGCAATCGCTCGAGAGCGGGGCTTGCGGATTGGCGAATTCGTTTGCGACCGCCGCCATCCCGGCGAGATCGAGTTCCCGGGGCTCGTCATGATCGGCATGGTCGAGAGCGAGACTCTCGCAACGGCGTGGTCGCGCCGGAGCGCCGCTATCATCTGTGCTCGAAGGCCGAACGCATGCCGGCGAGTTGCAGCGCCGCCAGCATCTCCAGGATATCCGTGGTGAGGATCTTGGCCATCTGCCCGCGCGCGAAGGCGCGCAGTGTCGAGGACTGCGCCGCGAAGAGCGGCGGTGGCGCCGTCGTCGGAGCCGGCGAGCTTCGCTCGAACCTTGCCAATGGCCCCGGGCAGCAGCCAGTCCTTGAACGGCGCGCCATTGCGCAAGACGCCGGGCTTCCTGGCAAGCACTGGTACATGTCTTGGGTAGGGGTAGGGAAGGGCTCGCGCCCTCCCGACACCGCCGCCCGGCCTTTCAAGGCGCGCTCGAGCACTCCTGCGCGTCGTCACTCCTCCTGCGCGATCCGATGATGCCTCGCAGGGGCGAGTGGCTGCTCGCCCGTCTATCCTCAGCGTCATGCGATCGACGTTGCCTGACCCGACCCGGGTGTGCCGCATCGACGGTTCGCTCCAGCCTCCACCTGTTGTAAGAACAGCCCGAACAACAACTGAATCATTCTCGCGAGCGGTTGGGCCTCGGCGTAGAGTGCAATAGCTTCCCAACCGGCAGGGCCGGAATGCGTGTCGGAGGAAACGTCTCGCGCACACCCATCCACCCGTCATCCCTGACAGAGCCGAAGGCTTTGATCCGGGATCTCAGCTACAGATGCTGCGCCCGTGGCCAGGATCCCGGATGATGCCAGGATGTGTTTCTCGAGAGGCGCAACGCGCCGTATTGCACCTTCGGCTGGCGTTGCGATCCGGGGTGGTGCAATACGGCCTGAA
>JANPDA010000242.1:0-5932 GCA_031431235.1 Hyphomicrobiaceae bacterium | reverse complement strand
CTCGGCCGACGTCGATCCGGCCCGGGTCGCGGCTGTCATCATCGAGCCGGTGCAGGGCGAAGGCGGGTTCTACGTGGCGCCGGTTGCCTTCCTGCAGACCCTGCGCAAGCTCTGCGACGAGCACGGCATCCTGTTCATTGCCGACGAGATCCAGACCGGCATGGCGCGTACCGGCAAGATGTTCGCGATCGAGCATGCGGGCGTCATCCCCGATCTGATCGTGATGGCCAAGGGCCTCGGCGGCGGCTTTCCGCTCGCCGCTGTCACCGGCCGTGCCGAGCTGATGGACGCCGCGCTGCCCGGTGGCCTGGGCGGCACCTATGCCGGCTCGCCCGTCGGCCTGTCGGCCGCCGCCGCCGTGCTCGATGTGATCGATGAGGAGAAGCTGAACGACAAGGCGGTCGCGCTCGGCAAGCTGATCAAAGGCCGGCTCGAGGAGATGCAGAAGAGGAACGAGTTCGCCTGCATGGGCGACGTGCGCGGCATCGGCGCCATGGTCGCCGTCGAGCTGGTCAAGGATCGCGTGTCGAAGACGCCGGACGCAGAGCTGACCAGCCGCGTCGTCGCCAAGTGTCAGGAAAAGGGTCTCCTGATCCTCACCTGTGGCCCCAACGCCAACGTGATCCGCTTCCTGCCGCCGCTGACGGCGGAAACGAAGCTCGCCAAGGAGGGCATGGATATTTTCGAGGCGGCCTTGGCCGAGGCGGCGGGGGTTGCTTGATCAGCAAGCTTGCACTGAAAGGTGGATGCATCCGTCGCGTCAGTGTATTGTTGCGGCTGATGGAAATCTGGGATCGGTGCAGCCATGGCTGACGAGACTGACAACCTGGTGCTGCGGCTCCTACGGGAGTTTCGCGCGGAGCATATGCAGGATCGGCGGTTACTGCTGCAGGTCGTCGATCTTTTGCGCAGAATGGAGCAGCGCCTCGAAACTCGCATTGGAGCAGTCGAGCATAACCTGGAAGCTCGCATTGGAGCAGTCGAGCAGCGCCTGGAATCTCGCATTTCCGCTGTCGATCAGCGCCTGGCGGAGTTGCGAGACGATCTCGAGATCTTACTTAAATCGGAGATCATGGGATCTCAGACGAATTTCGAGATCAAGTTCGACCAACGGCTCCAAGAGATCGAAGACCGATTGAAGGGCTAGTGCATGACTGTAATGGCACACAAGACCGGCGCCGAGGCTGCCAAGCTCGCATCGTTCCAATGGGACGACCCGTTCCTGCTCGAGGACCAGCTCTCCGGCGAGGAGCGCATGGTGCGCGACACCGCGCGTGCCTATGCCCAGGAGAAGCTCGCCCCGCGCGTCAAGGAGGGCTTCCGCAACGAGACTTTCGACCGCAAGATCCTGAACGAGATGGGTGAGCTCGGTCTGCTCGGCCCGACCATTCCGGCGAGCTATGGCGGCGCGGAGCTCTCCTATGTGAGCTATGGCCTCGTCACGCGCGAGATCGAGCGGGTCGACTCTGGCTATCGCTCGGCGATGAGCGTGCAGTCCTCGCTCGTGATGTATCCGATCTATGCCTACGGCGACGAGACGCAGCGCAAGAAGTACCTGCCGCGCCTGGCAACCGGTGAGATCGCCGGCTGCTTCGGCCTCACCGAGGCCGATGCGGGCTCCGATCCCGGAGCCATGAAGACGCGCGCCGTGAAGACCGCGAAGGGCTATGTGCTGACGGGCTCCAAGATGTGGATCTCGAACGCGCCCTTCGCCGACCTCTTCCTCATTTGGGCGAAGAGCGAGGCACACGGCGGCGAGATCCGCGGCTTCCTGATCGAGAAGGGCGCGAAGGGTCTTTCGGCACCGAAGATCGAGGGCAAGCTCTCGCTGCGTGCGTCCGTCACCGGCGAGGTGGTGCTCGATGGCGTCGAAATCCCCGAGAGCGCGCTCCTGCCGAACGTGTCGGGCCTCAAAGGCCCCTTCGGCTGCCTCAACCGCGCGCGCTATGGCATCTCCTGGGGAGCCATGGGGGCGGCGGAAGCCTGCTGGCACGCGGCGCGGCAGTATACCCTCGACAGGAAGCAGTTCGGCCGGCCGCTTGCCGCCAACCAGCTCATCCAGAAGAAGCTCGCCGACATGCAGACCGAGATCGCGCTCGGGCTGCAGGGGGCGCTGCGCGTCGGGCGGCTCTTCGATGAGGGGAAGGTCGCGCCCGAGATGATCTCGATCGTCAAGCGCAACAATGCCGGCAAGGCCCTCGACATTGCACGCGCCGCCCGCGACATGCATGGCGGCAACGGCATCTCCGACGATTTCCCCGTCATGCGCCACATGCTGAACCTCGAGACCGTCAACACCTACGAGGGCGCGCACGACGTGCACGCGCTGATCCTGGGGCGGGCGATCACGGGGATACAGGCGTTTTTTTGAAGGCCGAGGTGGCGAGGTGGCGAGTGGGAATGCGGGCATGAAGACCGTCCACTCAGCGCCCGCTTTTGCGCACTACCCTGCAGAGTTCCACATGTCGCCGGCTGTCGAGGCGCACGGACTCGTCGTCTTCTCAGGGCAAACCGGCGTCCGGCCGGACGGCACGCTCTCGCCCGATCCGGAGACACAGATCCGCGAGGCGTTCACGTTTCTCGGGCGGAACCTCGCCGCTGCGGGCCTCTCCTTCGATGACGTGATCGATCTCACGACCTACCACGTGGGCCTCAGGCAGCACCTCGACACCTTCATCCGCATCAAGGACGAGCACATCCGTGCGCCCTATCCGGCCTGGACCGCGATCGGCATCACGGAGCTTTGGACCGAAGGCAGCATCATCGAGATCAGGGCAACTGCCAGACGACCGACCTGAGCGCACGACCTCACGACCTAACGAGCTCACGCATGCCCACCCCACCCCTCGCCGGTCTCCGCGTCCTCGAGCTCGCCCGCATCCTTGCCGGTCCCTGGGCGGGCCAGGTGCTCGCCGACCTCGGAGCCGATGTGATCAAGGTCGAGCGGCCGGGTGCGGGCGACGACACCCGCGTCTGGGGGCCGCCATTCGTCACGGACGCGGAAGGCGGACGGCTCGACGCCGCCTACTATCACTCCTGCAACCGCGGCAAGCGATCGATCGCGATCGACTTCGAGAAGCCTGAGGGCCAGGAGATCGTGCGCCGGCTCGCGGCCCGGTCCGATGTGCTGATCGAGAACTTCAAGGTCGGCGGCCTCCAGAAGTATGGTCTCGACTATGCGAGCCTCGCCCAGGTCAATCCCCGCCTCGTCTACTGCTCGATCACGGGCTTCGGCCAGACGGGACCCTATGCCCCGCTCGCCGGCTATGACTTCATCGCGCAAGGCATGGGCGGCATCATGGATCTGACCGGAGCGGCCGACGGCGAGCCCATGAAGATCGGCGTCGCCTTTGCCGACATCTTCACCGGGCTCTACTCGGTGATCGGCATCCAGGCCGCGCTCGCCGCGCGCGAGCGCACAGGCCGCGGCCAGCACCTCGACATGGCACTCCTCGACTCGATTGTCGGCGTTCTTGCCAACCAGGCCCAGAACTTCCTGGTGTCGGGTAAGGCGCCCAAGCGCATGGGCAACGCTCACCCCAATCTGGTGCCCTACCAGGTGTTCCCGACGTCTGACAGCTACGCCATCATCGGCACCGGCAGCGATCGGCAGTGGGCCGAGGTCTGCCGCATCCTGGAGGTGCCTGGGCTCGCGAAGGATCCGCGCTTCCTGACCAACGCCGACCGGGTCGAGCATCGCGACGAGCTGATCCCGCTGCTGGTCGCGCGCACCCGGTTGCAGACGAAGGCGGAGCTGCTCGACGCGCTCGGCGAGGCGCATGTGCCGGCAGGGCCGATCAACGAGCTGCGCGAGGTGTTCGGCGATCCGCAGGTGGTCGCCCGCGGGATGCGCGTCGATCTGCCGGCCAAGGGTGCCGCAGCCGGAGCCGTCCCCGGCGTCCGCTCGCCGATCCTGATGTCGGACACGCCGCTCGTGCACGAGCATGCCGCCCCGCGCCTCGCCGAGCACACGGCCGACGTGCTCGCCGCGATCGGCTATGGCGAGGCGGAGATCGCGGGACTTGTGGAGCGGGGCGTGATCGAGGTGGCGCGTAGCCTGGGCTGAGCCCGCCAGCGGCGGGAGTAGCCCAGCACGACACGACGGCGATCCATGCTGGGCTTCGGCTGACATATAATCGGTCTCAGCCCAGCCTACGCGTTCGACACCTCGACGAGCTTTGCGAGCGTCGCCCTGGTGCGCCCCTCGTCGAGGGCCCGGCCGGCAAGCTCGGCGCCTTCGGGGAGCGTCTTCACCTTGTCGGCGATCAGCAGCGCGGCGGCGGCATTCAGCATCACCGCGTGACGGAAGGCGAGCACGTCCTTGCCTTGTCCGCCTTCGACGATCATGCGCAGCTTGCGCGTGTTCTCCTCGGGCGACCCGCCCAGGATCTGGCCGAAGGGATGCTCGGGCAGGCCCGCATCGCCCGGGCTGATCTGGGTCTCGCTGACGCGGCCAGCCTCGAGTGCGGCCACATAGGTCGGGCCCGCGATCGAGATCTCGTCGGTGCCGTCCATGCCGTGCACGATCCAGGCTTTCTCGCTGCCGAGCGCCCTGAGCGTCTCTGCCATCGGCCGGGTCAGCGCGCGCGAGAACACGCCGGTCAGCTGGCGTTTGACGCCGGCGGGGTTGGTGAGAGGGCCCAGGATATTGAAGATCGTCCTGACGCCGAGCTCGATGCGCGCGGGCATCACGTG
Organism: Hyphomicrobiaceae bacterium; assembly: GCA_031431235.1. Lineage (GTDB taxonomy): Bacteria > Pseudomonadota > Alphaproteobacteria > Rhizobiales > Hyphomicrobiaceae > JANNSW01. Next base: position 1,237 of record JANPDA010000242.1, on the reverse strand, counting down.
GCGCATGGCGGCATGGTGGTTGGGCGCATGCATGTAGCCGATGCCGGCCTCGCGGATGCAGCGCTCGATCGTCGCGGGCGCCATGTCGATGTTGACACCGAGCGTGGCGAGCACGTCGGCAGCGCCCGACTTCGACGATTGCGCTTTGTTGCCGTGTTTGGCGACTGGCACGCCCAGGCTCGCGACGACGAGTGCGGTCGCCGTCGAGATATTGAGCGTGCCGCGGCCGTCGCCGCCGGTGCCGACGATGTCGATCGCGCCATCAGGCGCTGCGATGCGCTTGACCTTGGCCCGCATGATGCTCGCCGCCCCTGTGATCTCCTCGATCGACTCGCCGCGCAGCCGCAGGATCATCAGGAAACCGCCGATCTGGGCGGGCGTCGCCTTGCCGGACATGATGATGTCGAACGCTGCTTCGGCCTCGGCCTGCGGCAGCGCCGATTCGAGCGCGCGCGAGACGAATGGCTTCAGGGCTGACGGGTCGGGCGCTTCAGTGCTCATGATGTTTGTCCAGTCGAGGTTTCAGGCGGCGCGTTTCTTGCCCTTGGCGGCACCGCGGTTGCCAGCGAGCCCGGCAAGCCCCAGGAAATTCGCGACGATCGCGTGTCCCTGCTCGGAAGCGATGCTCTCGGGATGGAACTGCACGCCGTGGACGGGATGGCTGGTGTGGCGCAGCCCCATGATCAACCCATCGTCGGTCTCCGCCGTGATCTCCAGGCAATCGGGCAGGCTCTTGCGCTCGACGATCAGCGAGTGATAGCGCGTCGCCGTGAAGGCCTTGGGCACGCCTTCGAAGATGCCCTTGCCGGTGTTGCGCACGGTCGAAACCTTGCCATGCATCAGGCTCGGCGCGCGGATGACCTTGCCGCCATAGGCCTGCCCCATCGCCTGGTGGCCGAGACAGACGCCCAGGATCGGCACGCTCGCGCCGGCTTGGCGGATGATGTCGAGGCAGATGCCGGCTTCATTCGGGGTGCAGGGGCCCGGTGACAGCACGATCGCGTCGGGCTTCTCGGCCAGCACCTCATCGACCGTCCGCTCGTCGTTGCGATAGACCCGGCAGCGCGCGCCGAGATCGCCCAGCAGATGGACGAGGTTCCAGGTGAAGCTGTCGTAGTTGTCGATCAGGGTCAGCATGGTGTGGCTTTCTAGCAGTCATCGGTCAGAGGTCAAGCCAGCCGTGACGGCTTGACGAAGAGGCGAAGCCCGCCGCGAGCCGCCTGCATGTCCTTCCAGG
>JANPDA010000241.1:0-2094 GCA_031431235.1 Hyphomicrobiaceae bacterium | reverse complement strand
CCCCAAATGAATGGCCAGCCCACTAGCCAACTCTTTGTTTGTACTCCGTCTTTCCATTCATTGATCCAGCTTCGCCGGAATCGAATGAATGGGACGGAACACTAGCAGACAGCACTTAACCGACCGCTAACCCGCGGCGGCCAAGGAGCGCGTGCCGCGCAGCGTTCCTACCCAGCTCGTTGATGGTGCGATGCAGAAAACACTTGAAATTGAGCCTCGCCTGCTCGACCATTCCGCTGCACTGCAGCAGAGGCTTGCATCTGCGGGCTGGTTCTGCGCGGGACAATGGTCCACGGGACGACGCGCGGAACGGCCCGAGCGGATAGCGCGGGTGCGTGTGCACGGGGAGCATGATTTCGTCATCACACGGAGGCAAGGCGATGGCAGGGACGGGAACGAAGGCAATGAAGTCGGAGAAGTCGAAAACGGCAGCCGCCGTTGCCGCAGCGCCGCAGCTGAAGGATCTCTACGAGATCGGCGAGATTCCCCCGCTCGGTCATGTGCCCAGGCAGATGTATGCCTGGGCGATCCGCGCCGAGCGCCATGGGCCACCCGACAGCGCCATGCAGGTCGAGGTGCTGCCGACCTGGGAGCTCGACAGCCACGACGTGCTCGTGCTCGTGATGGCGGCGGGCGTCAACTACAACGGCGTCTGGGCCGCGCTCGGCACGCCGCTTTCGCCGATCAAGGACGTGCACAAGAACCCCTATCACGTGGCGGGCTCGGACGCCTCGGGCATCGTCTATGCGGTCGGCGCCAAGGTGAAGCGCTGGAAGGTCGGCGACGAGGTCGTGATCCACTGCAACCAGGACGATGGCGACGACGAGGAGTGCAATGGCGGCGACCCGATGTTCTCGCTCTCCCAGCGCATCTGGGGCTACGAGACGCCGGACGGCTCGTTCGCCCAGTTCGCCCGGGTCCAGGACCGCCAGCTGATGGAGCGGCCGCGCCATCTGACCTGGGAGGAGAGCGCCTGCTATACGCTGACGCTCGCCACGGCCTACCGCATGCTGTTCGGCCACCGCCCGCATATCCTGCGGCCCGGCCACAACGTGCTGGTGTGGGGCGCTTCGGGAGGTCTGGGCTCGTTTGCCGTGCAGCTGTGCGCGACGGCTGGCGCCAATGCGATCGGCGTGGTCTCCGACGACGACAAGCGCGATTTCGTGATGCAGCTCGGCGCCAAGGGCGTCATCAACCGCAAGAAATTCAAGTGCTGGGGGCAGATGCCCACGGTCGGCACGCCGGAGTACAATGACTGGCTGAAGGAAGCCCGCAATTTCGGCAAGGCGATCTGGGAGGTCACCGGCAAGGGCGTCAACGTCGACTTCGTGTTCGAGCACCCGGGCGAGAGCACGTTCCCGGTGTCGCTCCTCGTCGTCAAGCGCGGCGGCATGGTCGTGATCTGCGCCGGCACCTCGGGCTATAATCTGACACTGGACGCGCGCTATCTCTGGATGCACCAGAAGCGCGTGCAGGGCTCCCATTTCGCGAACCTGCTGCAGGCAGCCCAAGCCAACAAGCTGGTGGTCGAGCGGCGCATCGAGCCCTGCATGTCGGAAGTGTTCCCCTGGGACCAGATCCCCAAGGCCCACATGCGGATGTGGAAGAACGAGCACAAGCCGGGCAACATGGCGGTGCTGGTGAGCGCGCCGCACACGGGGCTCCGCACCTTCGAGGACGTGATCGAGGCGAGCAAGGCGCGATTTGGCTGAGGCGCGGGCGGCGCGAAGCGGGCTTGCCAGCAGTGACTGTTCTTGTTATGTTCGGCGCATGCTCGCTGGCTTCAGGCGCGAGCGATCGGAACGCGGCAAGCCCCGGGTGTCTGTCATGAGCGCTACAGTCGAGATCAGCGTCGATGACGAGTTGATGGAGCGCGCGGTGTCGCGCGCCGCCGAGCTCGGGTTGACGCCGGTCGAATATGTCCGGCGTTTGCTCCGGGACGATCTCGCGGCATGCGAGCGGCCCAGCGGCCTCGCCGAGGACAGCTCGCCGTTCGACATCTCGGAGATGTTCGATCTCGTGACCGACGGTCCGGAGACGGACATCGCGAAGGACAAGGACAAGCTCATCGGCGAGGCCGTCTGGGAGGAGTAT
>JANPDA010000240.1:0-5146 GCA_031431235.1 Hyphomicrobiaceae bacterium | reverse complement strand
AGCGCGGTCACGAACTCCTCGTCGCTGCCGATGCGCTTGCCCTTGGCGCTGGTCTTGCCGATCACGCCTTCGCACGAGGAGTTCGTGACCGCGCTCTTGGAGGAGGAGGGCGTCGCGGTCGTGCAGGGCGCCGCCTTCGGCCTCTCCCCCTTCTTCCGCATTTCCTACGCGACTTCGACGGAGGCGCTGGAGGAAGCCTGCAAGCGCATCCAGCGGTTCTGTGGGAACCTGCGATAAGCAGCCATGCGGCCTATTGCGCCGCCTGCTCCGCGGACGGCCAATCGCGGCGCGTCCACACGTGCGTTTCGCAGACGAGACCCATCAGGCCGCACCCCGTGATTTCGAGGCGGTCGGCGGCAGCGTGCGAGAGCTGCACGTCGAACGTCTTGCCTCGCTCAGGATCATAGATCTGGCCCTGCCACTGCGATGCTGCAATCGCCTGGAGCCCGAGCAGGATCGGCAGCCCCATGATCGGCCGCGCTCGCTGGGTCGCATCTTCATTGTAGCCGTCGCGCAGCGGCCTCCCCGAGGCGTCCTTCGGATTTCTCAGCCAGACGATCTGGCCGCAGAGCTGCTGGCCGCAAGGCTTGACCTCGACAAACGCCTTGCCGTTGGTCGTGAGCCACGTTCCCTCGAGGCCTTGGGCGCGAGCCGCGCCTGAGAATAGGGCGAGAGCGGAAAGGAGGAATGCAAAACGATGTACCATTCGTGCCATGAGCCGGATGCTCCATTGGACAGCCAAGCCCCGCCATCGAGGAACGACTCTAGGCGCCGATAGCAGCAATTGCGAGGCAACGACCACTCCATGATGTGAATTGCTCGTTCCAATGGATTTGCTATGAAATCAAACATGTCCAACCGCGTCATTTCCGATCCTCGGATCATGTTCGGCAAGCCCGTGATCGCCAGTACGCGTATCACCGTCGAGCACATCTTGCGTTGCCTCGCAGCAGGCGAGGCGCCCGATGAGATCGTGGCCGACTATCCGCTCCTGACGCTCGAGGATATCCGCCTCGCACAAGAGTTTGCGGCTGATCACCTGGCCCGTGAGCCGGTCTTCGCGGCTGGGGAATGCATTGGTCACGGTTGAGCCCAACCGGACAAGGCATCGCCCGATTGCTTGGTGAGGTCGTGAGGCTTCAGTCGCGAAGGACCTCCCACTCCTCCGGCGGCACGGCCGGTCCTTCGATGTCGCCGACGATATGCGCCGTTCCCTTCATGCAACCGAACAGGCTCTCACGCTCGGCACGCGACTCATCCTCTCGAGCCGCCTCGGCCGCGGATCGGTCGTCTGCAGTGCGATCGGTACGTGGCATGTCTCACCCTCTCCTCCGCCCGCCTCTGCGCCCACCGCGCTCGCCTTCGCCCGCCGCCCCAGCGGTCCGCACCGGCAGCTTGACCTCGGCCTCGAGGTTGGGGAAGGCGTCGACCTTGTTGGGCAAGGCCATCGCATAGACGAAGTGCTCCTGGAACTTCGGCTCCAAGGCGGTCTCGATCTTCTCGATGCGGCCGACCAGCTCCTCGATCTCGCGCCGGTGACCACGATTGAGCAGAGCCATGCGGGCGCCCGTGCCAGCCGCATTGCCGACGGCTGCGACTTTGGACAGATCGCAATCGGGGATGAGGCCCAGCACCATCGCGAACTTCGGATCGATGAAGGAGCCGAACGCGCCCGCGAGCTTGATGCGATCGACCTTCTCGATGCCGAGCTTGTCGATCAGCAGCTTGACGCCCGCATAGAGCGCGGCCTTCGCCAGCTGGATCGCACGCACGTCGTTCTGGGTGATCACATGGGTCTGCTCGCCGCGCCAGAGCACGTAGGAGAAGGTGCGCCCGTCGGCGATGATCCGATCCGAGCGGGCCGCCATCTCGCCGCGAACGACACCGTCCTCGGTGATGATGCCGGAGAGGAACATCTCGGCGATCACCTCGATGATGCCGGAGCCGCAGATGCCGGTGACGCCGAACTGGGCCGCCTTGCCGGCAAAGGCCGGGTCATCCGACCATTCCTCGAGGCCGATGATCTTGATGCGCGGCTCGAGGGTCGCGGCATCGATGCGCACGCGCTCGATGGCGCCGGGCGCGGCGCGCTGGCCGGCGGTGATCTGGGCGCCTTCGAAAGCGGGACCGGTCGGCGAGGAGGCGGCGACGATGCGGTGGCGATTGCCGAGCACGATCTCGGCGTTCGTTCCGATGTCGACGAGCAGCGTGATCTCCTCGCCCTTGTGCGGCGCTTCCGCCAGCGTCGCGCCGGCGGCATCCGCACCGACGTGGCCGGCGATGCAGGGCAGTGTATAGACGCGCCCGCCTTCGTTGATCGGCAAGCCGATGTCGGTCGCCTTGAAGTTGCGTGCCGACGACGTCGCCAGCGCGAACGGGGCACCGCCGAGCTCGGTCGGATCGATGCCGAGGAACAGGTGGTGCATGATCGGATTGCCGACGAACACGGCTTCCAGAATGTCGTCGGCCTCGACACCGGCCTCCGCCGTCACCTTGCCGATCATGCCCTTGATCGCCTCGCGCACGCTATCGGTCAACGCCGGCCGCCCGTCCGGGTTCATCATCACGTAGGACACCCGGCTCATCAGATCCTCGCCGAAGCGGATTTGCGGGTTGGACGTGCCCGAGGAGGTCAGCACGCGCCCGGAGAGCAGCGAGACGAGGTGCATGGCGATGGTGGTCGAGCCGATGTCGACGGCAAGGCCGTAGGCCTCGTTGTGGAAGCCCGGCCACAGCGCGATCACGGTCGGCCGGCCGCCATCGTCGTTGATCGCGGCCGTCACCTTCCACTCGCCCTTCCTGAGGATCCGCTGGACGCGGGGCAACAGATGGAAATCGACCTTGGGGCTCTCGATCCGCCATTCCTTCCTCAGGGCGGCGAACAGCCGCTCCAGGTCGCCGAGCGGCATGTGCATGTCGGGCTCCTCGACCTCGACGTAGCAGAGGCGGGTTGCGATATCGCGCTCGATCACGCGGTCGCCGGCGGCCTTGCGCACGACCTGGGCGTTGACCTGCACGTCCTGTGGCACGTCGATGACGAGGTCGCCCTCGATCCTGGCCGAGCAGGACAGCCGCCGCTCGGGCGCCAGCGACCGCAGCCGCTGGTAGCGCTCCTCGGTCTGCGAGAAGGCGGAGAGGTTGGCCTTGGCCGAGGAGATGCCGTGCTTGGCGAAATGGCCCTCCGCGACCTCGATCTGGCAGCGACCGCAGATGCCACGCCCGCCGCAAACCGATTCCACATAGACGCCGAGCGAGCGCGCCGCCTGCAGCACCGGCGTGCCGACGGGAAAGCGCCCGCGGCGGCCCGAGGGCATGAACAGGACGAGCGCGTCCTTGGCCTCCGCGAAGGCCTCGGGCGTCGTTGACATCTCGTTCATGGCGATCCTTCCGCAGGCTCTGGGCGTTCGAGTGGCGGCCGGAGTGTCGCGGAACGGCACTGGGGCGCGATGTCCGGGCGCGACATGGCGGTGCTCGTTTGCGACGCTGTCGATGCAGGGCCGTCATGTGCGTCGGGTTTCATCGCGGCTGATGTCGCTCGGGAGCCCGCGTCGCTGGACGCTTGCCAACCAGAGTGTTGGCATTCGAGCCCGTTCACCGAAAGCGACGTCAATCGATGTACGCCATCCGCCTGTTCGCCGTGCGGCACGCACGCTTCTTCGAGAGTTTCTACAATCGTTTCGAGCAGGCGATCGTGGCGCTCGATCCGCTGTTCCGCAGAATCGGCTACAATCGGCTGGAGAAGCCTGTCGCCTTCACCGAGAGCATGGTCAAGGGGCTGCTGTTCGATTGCAGGATGTGCGGCCAGTGCGTGCTGTCCTCGACCGGCATGAGCTGCCCGATGAATTGCCCGAAGAACCTGCGGAATGGCCCGTGCGGCGGGGTGCGCGAAGGCGGCTTCTGCGAAGTGAAGCCGCAGATGCGCTGCGTCTGGATCGAGGGCTGGGAGGGCGCCGCACGCATGCAGCATGGCCTCGAGCGGATCCAGGTGGTGCAGCCCCCTGTCGACCGCTCGCTCGAAGGCTCGTCCTCCTGGCTGCGCGTCGCCCGCGAGAAGGCCGCCAAGGCTGGCGCCGGGGGGCCAGCCGCCGAGCCCGGCAAGGCCACGATTGCGGAGGCCTTCAAACGAGCGCGCGCGTTCGAGCCGGCTTCCGCCCCCCTCGCCGCCGAGCCGGCCAAGGCGACCAACGTGCGCGCCGACGGACCGCATACGAGTGTGCTCCGCGCGACAGCTCCTGCCGACAATTCCAAGTCCGCGGAATCGTCGCAGTGAGTGGCGGGGTCTTGCTGGGTCGAGGGTCCATCAGAGGGTGGCCTCCCGACCGGCGTGCGTGGTAGAGAACGCCCATGAGCGAGACAGACACAGACCCGCGCCAACGACCGACCACGCGTGCAGCCGAGGGGTTGCCGCGCTTCAGGTGGACGCTGGCGAAATTCGAGCAGCTGATCGAGCAGGGCATCCTCGACGAGGACGATCGCGTCGAGTTGATCGGAGGGGAGTTGATCCCAATGGCGGCCAAGGGCATCCGGCACGAGGTCGTTCGCGGAGCGCTGCTGAACTGGCTGTTCGCCAATAAACCGTCAGAGGTAATGATCTACAGCGAACCCGGCTGGCGGCCTTACGGCGAAACCTATGTCGAGCCCGATCTGCTGGTCGCGCCGCCTGGAGCGTTGCCGACCTCGGCGGATCCGCGCGAGGTGCTGCTGGTGATCGAGATCGCCCGCTCGAGCCTTGCCTATGATCTCGGCACCAAGGCCGAGACCTATTCCAGGCTCGGCGTGCGTGACTATTGGGTGATCGACGCGCGGCGGCTCGTTACGAGGGTCCATCGGCAGCCCGGCCTTTCCGGCTATGCGGAGAAGCCCGAGGCACAGCCGACGGAGGAGATCACAGCTTTGCTGTTGCCCGGTCTCTCCCTTCGGCTCGCCGACTTGAGGTTCGATTGAGCGCGCCACTCGCCATACCGCGGGCATTCCGTGATAGGCGTGTCGACTGATGCAAACTCTTGGCTGACCCCATGCAAGACCTGCCCACCCGCCGTGCCACCTACGCGGATCTGCTCGCCGCGCCGCCCAATCTGGTCGCCGAGATCCTCGAAGGCTGCCTCGTGACCCATCCGAGGCCTGCGCCGCGGCATTCGAATGCGGC
>JANPDA010000239.1:0-2027 GCA_031431235.1 Hyphomicrobiaceae bacterium | reverse complement strand
TTGTACATGAGCGGCTGGGTGAAGCTGGGCTCGTCGCCCTCGTTGTGACCATGGCGGCGGTAGCAGAACATGTCGATGACGACCGGCTTCTTGAACTTCTGGCGGAACTCCGTCGCGACCTTGGCCACATAGGTGACGGCTTCGGGATCATCCCCGTTCACGTGGAAAATCGGCGCCTGCACCATGCGGGCGACGTCGGAGGGATAGGGAGAGGAGCGCGCATAGCGCGGGCTCGTCGTGAAGCCGATCTGGTTGTTGACGATGAAGTGGATCGAGCCGCCGGTCTTGTGGCCCTTCAGGCCGGACAGGCCGAGGCATTCGGCGACCACGCCTTGCCCGGCGAAGGCCGCGTCGCCATGCAGCAACAGCGGCAACACCTCCTCGCGATGCTGCCAGCCGCCACGCTGGTCCTGCTTCGCCCGGACCTTGCCGAGCACCACCGGATCGACGATCTCCAGATGCGAAGGGTTGGCCGTCAGCGACAGATGCACGCTCTCCCCGCCGAGCGCACGATCGGAGGAGGCGCCGAGGTGGTACTTCACGTCGCCCGACCCCTCCACGTCGTCGGGCTTGGAGGAGCCGCCCTTGAACTCGTTGAAGATCGCGCGGAAGGGCTTGGCCATCACATTGGCGAGCACGTTCAAGCGTCCGCGGTGCGACATGCCGATCACGATCTCGACGACGCCGAGCTCGGAGCCGCGCTTGATGATCTGCTCGAGCGCGGGCACCGCCGCCTCGCCGACTTCCAGGCCGAAGCGCTTGGTGCCGGTGTACTTCACGTGCAGGAAGCGCTCGAAGCTCTCGCTCTCGATCAGCTTGTTGAGGATCGCCTTCTTGCCCCGGGCGGAGAACTTGATCCACTTCTCGCGGCTCTCGATGCGCCGCTGGATCCAACGCCGTTGCTCGATGCTGGCGATGTGCATGTACTCGACGCCGACCTTGCCGCAATAGGTCTGGCGCATGATGCCGACGATCTGGCGCATGCTGAGCACGGAGTTGTCTGGACCCAGCATCTGATCGATGAAGATCGGCCGGTCGAGATCGGCTTCGCCAAAGCCATAGGTCTCGGGCCTGAGCTCGGGGTGGTCGCCGCGCTCAGCGAGGCCCAGGGGATCGAGGTCGGCGGCGAGATGGCCGCGCACGCGGTGGTTGCGGATGAGGTTCAGGGCCGCGATCGTGTCGCGGGCGGCCCGGCTCGCAACCGCGATCGATTGCTCGCCCTCGGCCGCCGGCTCGCGGACGGCGTGGCCATTGCCCACGAGTGCCGGGCCCATGAGTGCCGGGCCCATGAGTGCCGGGCCCATGAGTGCCGGCATCACAGCGCTGACCGCCGCCGCATGGTCCTCGAGCTCGGTCCCGTTGCCTGCGCTCGAGCGCTCGGGCCGGTGCCATGATGGGCCAGACGCCTCGTGCGCGATGCTCGCGCCCTCATCCTTCAGCGCCGCGAACAGGGCCCGCCAGTCAGCGGATACGGACGCCGGATCGGCTGCGAAGCGCGCATGCTGCTCGCTGAGGTAGACCGCGTTCGCTCCATCGAGGAACGAGGTCTCGAGAAAGGCCGTGTTCAAAGCCTCGCGTGGCATCGCTGTCCTTCCAGGGAACATGGAGCTGCACAACGTGGTGCGGCAACGGGAATGCGCTCACTTCACTATGCGATCGGAATGGCAGAGGCTCATCACAATTGGGGCAAATCGGCTCGTTCGGGGTGGCGGGTCAATTCCAAGGTCATTGCAGATCTTTCGAGCAAGGATATCGCTGATCTCCCTATGCCTCGGCACGTCGGACCGCCGGTTCTGTGCAGGATTCCACCACCAGGAGTGCTTTCCTCCCTCGCGCAGCACCTGGCAGCCACTGTCACGCAAGTGTCTGATCGGATCGACGCGCTTCACAGCGCGATCTTCTCCTCTCGGTAGGCCTCGCCAGCAGCGGCGACGGGCCTCAGCACGATTGAGATCGAGTGCCTCCTCGAGTGCATCACGCAAGCTCGCGATGAGCGCGGCCTCCGTCCTCTCCTGGCAGTTGACGCC
>JANPDA010000238.1:0-3233 GCA_031431235.1 Hyphomicrobiaceae bacterium | reverse complement strand
CTTCCACTGTCACCGAAAAATCACGAGCTTTCATCGACTGTTAACTGTGGCCGAAACATCATTGCGCGTGGTGCTGCACTGCGTCATGGTGTGGCGATGTCAAGCAGAGGCGCGGGTCCGTGATCATGAATCGGTGGTTTGGTGGTGGGCTTCTGGGGGCCCTGTTGCTGGCGGGTTTGCCGGCGCTCGCCTTCGAGGAGGTCACGTCGGGCGGCACGGCCACACCTCGAGCCGCGACGTCCGTTGCGCCCGCCCCGTCCGCTCCCGCAACCGACAGTCTCGATCTCGCCACGCCCGAATCCGGCTCCGCCGATGCTGGCGGCACCGAGATCAAGATCCCCGGCCTCGGCTCCATCGGCGTGCTGCCGAAGCTCGATTTCGGCCTCGAGCTGCTCTATGGCGCCACCAGTGATGGCCCCGGCGCTCCCGACACCGACGTGCCCGCCGACGGCGACCTGACCGTCAAAGGTGAGTTCAAGCACACCTTCTGACCGCCCTCTCGCCCATTGCGCCCTTCTCCCCTGGTGGGAGAAGGTGGCGCGTCGTGCCGTAGGCGCGCCTACGGTACGATGCGCCGGATGAGGGGCTGTCGTCGGGCGCGACCCGAAACCCATGCGCCGCTGTCGCTCTTTTCCGACCTCAGCCGATTGCCACCTCGAGCCTACGGAAAACTCCCCGTCGCTCCGAGCTCTCCCCGGCCTCGGGATTGCCATCGCCGGCCCCCATGGTCTATTCGTGTCGGCAGGCTCAGACCCGCTGATCCAACGCCCCCCCACCGACCGCGAGCGCGCCCCCCATGTCCTTCTCCCTCCTCGATCCGGCCATCTGGGCGGCGCTCCTCAGCCTGACCACGCTCGAGATCGTTCTCGGCATCGACAACATCGTCTTCCTCTCGGTCGTGATCGCGCGCCTCCCCAAGGAGATGCGGGCGCAGGCGCGCCGCATCGGGCTGCTGCTCGCGCTGGTGTTGCGGGTGCTGCTGCTTTTTTGTCTCACCTGGATCATCGGCCTCCAGGAGCCGCTCCTCACCGTCGCCGGCTTCGCCATTTCCTGGCGCGACCTGATCCTGATCGCCGGCGGCCTCTTCCTGCTGGCGAAGGGCACCCACGAGATCCATCGCGACATCGAAGGCGAGGTCGAGGGCGCCAACGCCGTGCCGGTCTATTCGAGCTTCGGTATGGTGATCGCGCAGGTCGCGCTGATCGACCTCGTGTTCTCGATCGACTCGATCGTGACGGCGATCGGCATCGCCGAGCATATCGAGGTGATGGTCGTCGCCGTCATGATCGCGATGGCGGTCATGTATGCCGCCGCCGGGGGCGTGAGCGCTTTCATCGAGCGCCACCCGACCGCCAAGATGCTGGCACTGAGCTTCCTCCTCCTGATCGGCATGGCGCTGGTCGCCGACGGCATGCACTTCCACATCCCGCGCGAGTACATCTATTTCGCCATGGTGTTCTCCGGTGCCGTCGAGGTCTTCAACGTGCTCGCCCGCAAGAAGCGCAAGCAGTCGCCGAAGGATTGATTGGCTAGTGTTCCGTCCCATTCATTCGATTCCGGCGAAGCTGGATCAATGAATGGAAAGACGGAACACAAACAAAGAGTTGGCTAATGGGCTGGCCATTCATTTAGGGTACTGAATGAATGCGTCAGAACACCAGCGCGGCCTGTTGCTCGAGCATTTGCCGACGAAGTGGCCACCGGCTCGTCGAAAGCAAGTGCGACAGAAAAAGCTGCTGGTCCCCACCATCTCCACCCGTCCTCCCACGTCATTCCCGCGCAGGCGGGAACCCAGACGAGCAGCTGATGTCGCTTGGAGAATTGGCGTCTTGCCCGCCTCCCGTGCAGAGCACGGCTTCGCCGTGACACGGGCAGAGCACGGCTTTGCCGTGACGCGGGCAGAGCACGGCTTCGCCGTGACACGGGCAGAGCACGGCTTCGCCGTGACACGGGCAGAGCACGGCTTCGCCGTGACGCGGGCAGGACGGCTTTGGTATGGGAGCTTGTGACTGCGGGTACTCGAGCGCCCGGCGTCATGATCACGACATGCCCATGCCACACTGGGATAGCCGGGTCTCGGATCCGGTCCCTGTCGTACAGTTTCCGGTCGGCCGCTTCCGATGTCAGGATCTGGATAGAGTTCTGCCGACAAAAGATTCGATCACGGTCAATATCATCCAAAAAAATCTTGTATCAGCTGTTTTCGATATCGAAAAAACACCACGGGAAGCATCGCTATCATCCAGAATCGATTGGATATCTTGTTCTTTCCCGAAATTGGGCCCGTGAATGTCAGTTTGATGAAATTGTAGATGATCCGAACGCCAATAAACCGCCCGGAGCCGGATTGAAAATGCTCCACGTTTCGTTCTCTCTTGGCTGACTTTTCGACAATTTTGCCGGAGACCCGGCGGCGGAAATGATAAGTCACGTCGTTGCATTGTGCAACTTTAACCAGGAGTGCAAGGTGGGCCAATGCAACGGCTCCCGCGCCCGGAAAATTGGGATGAGGGAGCAGCGCACTGCGAAGGTCTTGTGTGCGAAAAACACCATGAATCCAGTATTGATCTCCAAGTACAGCCAAGGCATAGCGTTTGAGCGGATGATTCATGCGCGATGTATCAATCTGCGGCACGACAATTTCTCCCTCTGGGGTGTCGGCGATTATTTTCCCTATGGCCGCGACGTTGCGGCGCTTGTTTTGTGCAATGGGAAGGAGTGTTTCAATGTAATCTCGCGATATGATGTCGTGAGCGCCGACAAAGGCAACGTATTCTGTTGTTGTCTTATTCAACAACAGTTTGAAATTATCCCATACACCTATATTTGATATATTTCTGTTTAGGCTGCAGCGTTCATCTCCGGCAATGAGCTTGGAAACAATTGCTGCGGATTCATCCGTCGATGCGTTGTCGGAAATCAACAAATTGAATTCCGTATATGATTGCTGCAATACGGCGGACAGCGTTTCTCCAATCCACTCCGATTCATTGAACATGGGAATACATATCGTTATAATTGCATCCATCGTGGTAGCCTGTTTGTGTGCCCGCGATTTCGGAGTCTTGCCCGCGAATTCGGAATGTGCGGTGCCGAGCCCGCCCAGCGATCCTCAGCGATTGATCGAGTCGCTGTGCCTCGGCAATCTGCGCAGTGCCACTTTGGCATGTCCAGCGTCGAGGGAGCCGAATGCACAAGTTAGTTCAGCGCCGAGCAAATCGAGCACGGCGGGC
>JANPDA010000237.1:0-12808 GCA_031431235.1 Hyphomicrobiaceae bacterium | reverse complement strand
AGCAGCGGCGGCCCTATGCACTTTGACTGGCTTGGAGGACGAACCAGTTTTCTTGCCCGGCTCGGAATTTGCACGCCCTGTCGATCGTCGCAGCGCATCCATGAAATCGATGATCGTCCCGCTGGGCGCCGCATCGTCACTGCCGCCGACAGCAACGGCTTCGCCGCCCTTCAGCTTGGATTGCACGAGGTCGCGAAGGGCTTTGGCATAGTGGTTGTGAAACGCTTCTGGCTCGAACTCGCTGCTGCGGGCCGTGATCAATTCCTTCGCCATGTCGAGCAGTTCGGGGCGCAGTTTTGTCGTGGCGATACCGGCGAAGACCTCGTCGGCATCCTTGATCTCGTTTTCGTAACGTAGCGTCTCGAGAAGCAAGCCTTGGCCACACGGTTCGAGCGCAACGAGGTTTTCACGCCCCCGCATGGTCAGCTGGCCGACGGCATATTTCTTCGCGGCGCGCAACGCGTCGCGGATGACGCGATAGCCTTCCTCCGCCACATCGCCATCGGGCAGTACATAGTAGGGCCGGTCGAAATAGAGCGGGTCGATCGAGCAAGCATCGACAAATTGGGTCAACTCGAGGGTGTGCCGAGTGTCGAGCTTGAGCGCGTCCAGTGCATCGTCGTCGAGCAAGACGTATTGGCCGGGCTCGACCTCATACCCCTGCACGATGTCTTCCTGGGCCACCACTTCGCCGGTGTCGGCAGCGACCTTCTGATAGCGGATGCGGCTCTTGGATTTGCGGTCAACCTGGTGGAGGGCGATCTTTTCCTCAGACGAGGCCGCGCTGACCAGCCGAATGGGTATCGTCACCAGCGAAAGCCGCAGGTGGCCTTTCCAGAAGGATCGAGGGGCGGCTGCCATGGTACGCACACTTTCAATTGCTTGTCTGCGACCACTCTCGATCAGGCGTGTTCTGACAGATTGGTCGTTTCGACATCCCGAAGGTCCAGGGCAGCTTCTCAACCACGCCGCCTTCGCCAATCCTCCGTATTGAATGCGCGTGCGTCGCGTCGATCGGCATGCAGTGCGAATCAGGCAGACGGGTCCTTACCAGCGAGCAATTTGCCCTAGTTGAGGAAGCCCAGCAGGTGAAGACCGATGATGACGACGATCGGCACGCCCGCGAACCACAAGATGATGTCACGCATTGTAGCCTCCTCACGTTTTGGTCCAAAAGGACGATCCCGGTGCGTGATTTGCGAAGCCGGCCCAGATCGTGTTCTCATCACGATGCCGGCCGCCGACCGTTGCGCCCCACCACGCAGCCACTGCACCCAGAAGCAAGGTCGCAGCTGTGATGAACCCGAGCACAACTGCCATCTTACGGACCCGGTTGGTGGAGTCTTTCAACTGCACAATGGTGTCGTCGACACGCTTCAAAGCGTCGGCCGGCGCGAGACCAGTGCGTGCCGCGACCAACTCGACCAGATAAGTGTGATCGCCAGCAGACATGTCGGTGCGGCCGGACGACCGCAGCAACAAACGGCTCATCTCACCTCTGACATCGTCACCGCGTGCATCAATCGGCAGGCGCGTTGTACGCAACAATAGATCTGTCGCGATGATGGTCGGATCTGACGAATGTGAAGCGGAAGTTCCGATTTCAACCCCGCCGCGAGCAACTGAAGCGGCCACAAATGCAGCAACAATTGCGCCAGTCGTAACCGCTAGGCCCCAAACGGCGACCCCGTGCGTGCCATCCCGGAAGTCGACTTCTGTTTGCACTGCGCCACTTCGCCGGTGCCGCATGCGGCCAGAGAGATAACCGCCCAATCCAAACGCCCAGATGTGCACCAGGATCATCCAGAACGCAGCTCCGATACTGACGGCAACAATGGAGCCGCGTGTGCTGGTCCAGGGGGACACGGCGGTCAGCCCGACTGCGGCGCCGAATGTCAACAACACGAAGGCGACAGCCAGTGCGACGACTGCACCGACGAACACCGAAGGCCACTCGACGTAGGAACTGGCGTCGAATGCGAGACCGCCGTGCTCCGCATTGCGCCGCGAGACAGTTTCAATACTCACGCCAGCAGGGGCAGTCGCGATATCGACCATGTCGGCGTCTCCTCAACGAAGCCCAAGCACACTCAACAAGGCCATCACCACGACGACCAAGCCGACCAGATAAATGATACCGTTCATGGGGAAGCCCTCGTGTTGTTACGCTTGAATGAACGCGCGACTTGCCGAATGGTTCCACTGGTTGGCGCTCGATCGACCAACTCCGTGCAGAGGCGCGCGGCGCGCAACAAATCAGAATTCGCCTTCTTTCCGGACAGGTTCGGCACCAACCTTCGCCGGCTCGCCGTGCGCAATCTCGCCGGCTTCTCTGGCGTGCTGCAGGTCGACGGCTATGCCGCCTATAACGCGCTCACCGACGCCAAGTGGCCGATATCGCACACCAGCACGAAGGGCGGCCGGCCATGCTCGGGCGGCAGTGCGCGGGCACAGCCTTCCGCCTGATGGCGCGCGCTCATCATGAGCTGGTCCCAGGCGCGGTTCGCCGAGCGGTTCCCGCGCGGATTGTAGTCGGGGATGGAGAGGTCGGGCTGACCGGTGAGATTCAGCTCCTTGGGCCGCCCCTTCTCCCGGCTCTGCTTCGCCTCCATGACGAAGCAGCCGCGCTTGTAGAGGTCGATCCGGCCGGGGCTCTGCCGTCAGCCTCCTTGAACTCGACAGCGCGCTCGAAAGTGTAGTCGTTGCGGCCGGCATCGCTCTTGGCGGCATCAGGCCGTCCCACGCCGATCAGGTCGCACAGCTCGTAGACGAAGCCGTGCAGGTTCGCCCGCTCGGCGCCCTCGGACGCCGACCAGACGAAGCTCAATTCATTCCGCAGGCGTTCAGGAAGGTCTACACGGCAGGTAGCACGACGGTTCGCTGTTGGATGATCGTTAGCACGGCCTCCCCTCGAGCTCAGGGGATGCCAATTTGCAGCTGCCGTTCGCGCTCGACCGCTGCAAGCCGTGTCTCGTGTCGGGGCTGTTGTTGGGGCCGTTGAAGAAAACGTGGAATTGCGCTGATTCAATCAATGCGTGCTGGCGGAGAGAGAGGGATTCGAACCCCCGGTACGGTTTCCCGTACACACGCTTTCCAAGCGTGCGCCTTAAGCCACTCGGCCATCTCTCCCTGCTGCCGACGAGCTGGCGCAGTATCACGAAGCATCCGTCGAGCGCAACCGCGGCCGACGGATTTCCCGTGCCGCAAGCTGCCGGTTGGGGCCGTGCTCGCGGCATCGCTCCAATCGCTACCGCCGGTACTCGACCAGCACATGCCGGATCGGCTGGGAGCGCTCGTCGCAGAATTCTTCCAGCCGGGCTTCCTCGAGACCGGCCGCGCGGAAGGGAGCCAGCTCAGGCAGCGACAGCGGCCAGGGCGGTCCCTGCGGCGTCTCGCCGGCATCGCGGATGCGCGTCATCACCAGCAGCGTGCCGCCGGGCGCGACCAGTGTCGCCAGCGATCGCATGGCATCCCCCACCCGGTCGCGCGGCAGCGCCTGCAGATTGTAGGTCTCGTGCACCAGGGCAAAGGCGCTCCGCCATTCTGGCGGCGGCGCCAGCATGTCGGCGACCTCGAAGCGGATCGGCCGGTCGCCGTGCCTCTTCTGCGCCCAGTCGACCGCCGTCGGCGCAATATCGAAAGCCGTCACGGCGTAGCCGGCCTCGGCGATCAGGCGCGCGTTGTCGCCCAGGCCGCAACCGACGTCGAGCGCGGGCAGGCCTTCGCCCGGATGGGCGCCGAGCCATTCGCCGAGCTTGAATCGCGGCGCCGCATCCGACCATGGCACCAGCGCCCGCTCGCCGGCGGCCTTGGCGTAGAGCGCCTCGAACCAGCCGAACGGGCGGCCCTCGGCCTCGGTCCTCGTCTGCAGCTCGAAGGCGCTTCTGCGACCTTCTTCCTTCAACGCCCGGCGGCGCTCGTCCTCGTCGGCTCCTGCGCTCATGCCTTTTTCCCCCACTTGCCCGATCGATCCTGCTGCCAATAGGTCGCCGCGTAGCCGGCCGCCTTCACCTGCTTCCAGCGCAGGCGGGCCGTGGCGACGGCCGCCTCGTCGCCGCCATCGAACAGGAAGACGACGCGGTCGTAGCCCCCGATCTCGCCGGGGGCCGCATCCTCGACCAGGAACCGCACGGTAGCGCCATTGGGGTTTTCATCGGAGGCGGTGAGGAAGATCGGCTGGCGGTCGCAGGCGCCATCCTGGTGGGTGCCATGCGGCAGGAAGCTTTGATCGCTGTAGGTCCACAGCTCGGTATCGAGCGCCGCGACCCGCTCCTGCGAGCCCGCTTCCACCACCGCCCGCCAGCCACGCTCGAGCGTCCGCTCCAGCAGCATCGGCAGCACCCGCTCGAGCGGCTGGCGCTCGAGATGATAGAACAGGCACTCAGGCCCCGCCCGCTCGCTCATGGCTGCTTGCGCCGCTCGATCGCGAGCGCCCGCACGGCCCCGCCCTCGACCGCGAGCGCGAGCTTGCCCGCTTTCAACGCCAAGGCCCGCTCGCCGAACAACTCGCGCCGCCAGCCGGCGAGCGCATGCACGTCCGGCTCGGCCTCGACCGCGATCCGCTCCAGATCCTCAGCTGTCGCGATCAGCTTGGGTGCGACCCCATGCTCGGCGGCAACCGCCTTCAGCAGCACCTTCAGCAGATCGATCACAGCGGTTGCCTCGGGCGGCACCACCGAGCCGCGATCGATCGCGGGCAGGTCGGCGGGATTGCGCTCGAGGCCGCGGCCGACGGCCTTCAGCAAGTCCTGGCCGCGCTGCGAGCGCGCATAGCCATCGTGCAGCGAGCGCAGCCCGGACAGCTGCTCGGCGGTCTGGGGCATCTGGTTGGCGATATCGTAGAGCGCGTCGTCCTTCAGCACCCGGCCGCGCGGCACGTTGCTCGACTGCGCGGTCCGCTCGCGCCAGATCGCGACCTCGATCAGCACGCCGAGCGCTTTTTTCGATTTGACCCTCAGCTTCAAGCGCTGCCAGGCCTGCTCGGGATCGAGCGCGTAGGTCTGGGGCGACGTCAGCGGCGCCAGCTCCTGCTCGAGCCAATGCGAGCGGCCCGACCGCGCGAGCTCGGCCGCGAGATGGCGATAGATCGGGCGCAGATGGATCACGTCGCCGAGTGCGTAGGTGAGCTGCTTGGTCGACAACGGCCGGCGGCTCCAGTCGGTGAACTGCGAGCTCTTGTCGATTTCGACGTCGGCGATGCGCTTGGCGAGGTTGGAGAAGCTGACCGATTCGCCGAACCCGCAGACCATCGCCGCCACCTGGGTGTCGAACAGCGGCTTTGGCACGGCGCCCGACTTCAGGAACATGATCTCGAGATCCTGCCGGGCGGCGTGGAACACCTTGACCACCGATTCGTTCGCCATCAGCGCGAAGAACGGCGCCAGATCAAGGCCGCTGGCGAGCGTGTCGACCAGCACCTCGTCGCTCTCGCCGGCCATCTGGATCAGGCAGAGCTCGGGCCAGTAGGTGGTCTCGCGCATGAACTCGGTGTCGATCGCGACGAAGTCCTCGCGCGCGAGGCGTTCGCAGACGGCGGCTAGCTGGGGGGTGGTGGTGATCAGATCCATGGCGGCCGGATATAGCCGAGCCCAGCCGATTTGTCGCCAGGAACCGCCTCGGTGGCGATGGCAGCGTGCCGCGCCGGTCAATATGGGTGGTGGTGGGGCGGCCTGGTCAAAGGCTCGAGCCGGCAATGGCGCGCAGCGAGCGTGAGAAATACTCCCGCCGCAGCACGATCAGCAGCACCCAGGTCGTGGTCGCGATGAAGAGCAGCGGATGGAGGAACCAGCCGATCCCGGCAATGGCGAAGTAATAGGCCCTGAGGCCCAGATTGGAGTGCTCGCCCGCGAGGCCGGCGAGACGGGCCGTGCG
The DNA here is from genome assembly GCA_031431235.1 of Hyphomicrobiaceae bacterium. Taxonomy (GTDB): domain Bacteria; phylum Pseudomonadota; class Alphaproteobacteria; order Rhizobiales; family Hyphomicrobiaceae; genus JANNSW01. The sequence continues at coordinate 6,937 of JANPDA010000237.1, read as the reverse complement.
CCCGGCATGCTCGGCGCAGACGCCCTCCGTTGCCTGCGTTGCGATCGGCGTCGCGCCGACCATGATCATGGTGTAGTGCGCGAGCCGAAAGGCCCAGGCGAACTTGAAGAAGGCATAGACGAACACTGCCATCAGCACGAGGATTTTCAAATCCCAGAGCAGTGGCGAGGCCGGTGTTGCAAACGGCAGCCTGGCGATGATCGCCTGCACCTTCTCACCCGACCCCAGCAACGCCGACAACGCTCCGAGCACGCGACATCAGCTGCTTGTCTGAATTCCAGCCTGATGGTGGGGCCCAGCTACTGCACCAAACCGCCGGTGGTATTGGACCACTGCGTTATCGCAGTTCGAATTGTTGACTTGCCAATCCGGCACCCGATGGCGGATGCTGGACGTGTAAGGCATTCCTCGGGTTGTTGTTGCGGGAGTTCAAAGATGGATCGTCGCAGCTTCCTATTGGCGCTGGGTGGCGTTGTCAGTGTGGCCGCTGCGGGCCGGTTCGCGGCGGGGGGCGCTGAAGCCGCCGTGCCAGTGCCGGCCGCGCCGACCACCGCAACTTCGGGGGACGCACTGCTGCGCCCCGATGGCGATGGCGGCGCAGTGGTGGAGCAGGTCCACCATTGGCGCTGGCGCCGTCGTCGCAGGTACTTCCGCTTCCGGCGCCGTCGGCGGCGGTTTTACTTCCGTCGCCGGCATTGGTTCCGCCGCCGACGGATCTTCATCGTCCTCTAGTGTTCCCTCCCATTCAATCGATTCCGGAAAGAGGGAACGCAAACAAGGAGATGGCTAGTGGGCGCACCATTCTTTTGGGTTACCGAATGAATGTGTCAGCCCACTAGCACTGCCCGTCTCACTCCGGCGTGATCCGAACGGGGATTGCGCCGCAGGGCTGGGTGCGCGAGACTACGACGATGAGTATCGACACTCCACGCGTCAGGCGCTTCGTACCCTTCGGCTCGCATTGGAGCATGGGGATCGACCTCCCCTACTCGCTGGGCGTCATCGATCGCGGCCGGTTCTGGAGCTGCGGACAGTGTCCCCTCGATCATAGCGTAGCCGTGCTCGAGCCGGGCAATCTCGAGCGCCAGCTCCGTCTGACCGCGGCCCTCATCCGCGATCAGTTCACGCCCTACGGCGTCGCCGCGGGCCAGATTGTCAAACTCGTCGCCTATGTGGTGCCGGACGGGCGCACCGGACTTGATCGGGTGGCGCCGATCCTGGCGGAGGAGTTGGGAAGCTCCGCTCTCGTTATTCCCCTCGGCGTGCCGCACTTCTACTATGACGGCATGATGGTGGAGATCGACGTCTATGCGGTGCCTGACGCGCAGCCTGTCGCCTCCGAGGTCACGGTCGGACAGGGAGTGCGCGCCCGCTTCGTGCGCAGCAATGACTTGCTGCAGGCAGCCATGGAGTTCGAAACCACACCGGCCGCCAAGGGATGGGAGCCTGGCCTTACCGCTTCGCTCGCGGCGCAAGGGTTTGCCTGGGAGAGCCTCCTGACGGCCCGGATCATGATCGATCGCCGGCGGGCCAGCGCCGGGGCGAGCGAGGCGATTGCGGGCTGGCTCGGCGCTGACGCCGGAGCCACCATCCTGGCCGATCTGCCCGCGGGGATTTCAGCGCTGGCCGACCTCGTCTTCGAATGCGGAGCACCCCTGCCGCCTCGAGCGATGCCAGCGAGCACCTCCGGCCAGGGTATTCGGGTCGTGGCCCGGCGCGCGGGAGACTTCCTTTCCCTCTCGGGCCGGTGCGATCGCGACGAGCCGGCGCTGCCCGAGGCGACCCGGCGGATCATGGAAGCCCTCGCCCGCGCTTTGGAGGCGAACGGCCTTGGCTTTGCCGACGTCGTCAAGCAACAGACCCACTATGTGGGCGGCGCCAGCGCCGAGGATCTGTACGCCAACATGCGCGTGCGCAATGACTACTATCAAAAGCCGGGCCCGGCTTCGACCGGGCTCTCCGTGCACGGTTTTGCCGATCCCGGCAGCCACATCACGATCGAGTTGCTGGCTGCCGCACGATGGTGACCGAGGCCATGAGCCAAGTGAGCGAAAACATGACCGCAAGAACGCGTGAGTTGCAGAGTTTCCTCGATCTGACCCGGCAGGCGATCCAAGCGCGCGCTGTTCCCGGCAGTCCGGCAGCGCGGGCAACGGCGCGGATTTTCGACGCTCTCGCCGAGCCGGTTGCGCAGACGTACCCCGCGGGCGGCGTGGCGCGGTTGCCGGTGTGCGAAAGCATCGAGCCGGCGCTCGCCAACGCCCGCCGTCAGACGCCCTCGCTCGCGCAGCTCGGGGATGCGCTCGCGGCGATCGAGCCAAAACTCGGCTGGCGCCGCCGGCCGGGAGCCGAAGCCCTTGGTCCGGCCTTCGCCGAGGGCCACGCCAACGCCTATGTGGTCGGCCCCGACGGCATCGAGCGGCGCGACGACGTGCTCGTCGGCATCAGCCTGATGGCGCCCCGCCTGCAGTATCCCGACCACAACCACCCGCCCGAGGAGGTCTACGTCACCCTCTCAGCCGGCTCGTGGCGGCAAGGCGCGGGCGCCTGGAGCGAGCCGGGGCCGGGCGGCATCGTCTACAACCCGCCCGACGTCGTGCACGCCATGCTCTCGGGCGAGCAGCCGCTGCTGGCGATCTGGTGCCTCTGGTGCGGGCGGGGCTGAGGCTCGCAGCTTTGCTGCATCGAAGCCACTTCCGATGCCCGCGCCGTCGGCTATGATCGGGTGGAAATCGAGCGGAGGCGGGCAGCATGGCGGCGGAAACTTACGACATCGCGGTGATCGGCGCGGGACCGGGCGGGTATGTGGCCGCGATCCGGGCGGCCCAGCTCGGCCTCAGGACCGTCGTGATCGAGCGTGAGCACCTGGGCGGCATCTGCCTCAACTGGGGCTGCATCCCGACCAAGGCGCTGCTCCGGACCGCCGAGGTTTTCCATCTGATGCGTCACGCGGCCGACTTCGGGCTCAGCGCCGACAATGTGAGTTTCGATCTGGCGAAGGTGGTCGAGCGCTCGCGCAAGGTCGCCGGCCGCCTCACCCAAGGCGTGGGCTATCTGTTGAAGAAGAACAAGGTGACGGTCGTCGACGGCACCGCCAAGCTCATCGGAGGCGGCCGCATCGGCGTCACCGGCAAGGACGCCAAACCGGCGCCCGAAATCACCGCAAAGCACATCATCGTTGCAACCGGCGCGCGGGCCCGCACGCTGCCCGGCCTCGAGCCCGACGGCAAGCTCGTCTGGTCCTACAAGGAGGCGATGGTACCGCCGGCGATGCCGCGCTCGCTCTTGGTGATCGGGTCGGGCGCGATCGGCATCGAGTTCGCGAGCTTCTATCGGACGCTCGGCGCCGAGGTGACGGTTGTCGAGATCATGGACCGTGTGCTGCCGGTCGAGGACGAGGAGATCTCGAGTTTCGCCGAGAAGGCGTTCGTCAAGCAGGGCATGAGGATCCTGACCGGCACGACGGTTGCCGGTTTGAAGCGGGGTGCCGACAGCGTGACCGCGAGCCTGAAGGGCAAGGACGGCAAGACCCAGGAGCTGACGGCCGATCGCGTGATCCTCGCCGTCGGCATCACCGGGAACGTGGAGAATCTGGGCCTGGAAGCGCTCGGCGTGAAGGTCGAGCAGGGCCACATCGTCATCGACGAGTGGAGCCGGACGGCTGCGCCGGGCATATACGCCATCGGCGACGTCGCGGGGCCGCCCTGGCTCGCCCACAAGGCCAGCCACGAGGGCGTTGCCTGCGTCGAGCGGATCGCGGGCTTTGCCGGCGCCCATCCGGTGCAGGCCTCGAGCATTCCCGGCTGCACCTATTGCATGCCGCAGGTCGCCTCCATCGGTTTGACGGAAGCTGCCGCCAAGGCCAAGGGGCATGAGGTCAAGATCGGCCGCTTCCCCTTCAAGGGCAACGGCAAGGCGATCGCGCTCGGCGAGCCCGATGGCCTCGTCAAGACGGTGTTCGACGCCAAGTCCGGTGAGCTGCTGGGCGCCCACATGATCGGCGCCGAGGTGACCGAGCTGATCCAGGGCTACGCGATCGCGCGCACACTCGAGACCACCGAGAGCGAGCTGATGGCGACCGTGTTCCCCCATCCGACATTGTCGGAGATGATGCACGAGGCGGTGCTCGACGCCTACGGCCGGGTCGTGCACTCTTGAGGCAGCTGGCAGATGCCATCGGGCAGCAGCTCGGGTGATCGCCGCTGCCTGTTGCCCGATGCCACGACTTGCGCTCAGCCTCGCTCGTTGCCGTAGTCGGTAGGGCCTGGAATGAACAGGCCGCTGACGAGCGTGAACAGGATCAGCACCGCGGCCGCCAGCTGCCCGTCATAGAGGCGGGCGTCACCCACGAGACCGGGCGCCAGGAACACCATGCCCTTGGTCGCGTAGGCCCAGACCACGAACGCGAGCGTGGAGACCAGCGCCTGCATGCGCCACGCGCCGCGGCCTGCCTCGCCCGGCAGTCGCGAGGTGCTCCAGATGTAGATCGGTGTGAAAGCAAGGCATACGAGGAAGATGCCGAGCCCGATGGTGGACGCAGGAACGCCCGCCATGATGCTCTGGCCGAAGCTGGAGACCGGCTGCGTCGTCGCCGGGTCGACGATGCCAGAGGGCGCGCCAATCAAGGAGCTCGTGTTGAAGAAAATGCCGTCGAGGGCCACATAGGCCGCCACGATCTCGCTGGGAATATACTTGATCACCCGCTCGAGATAATTGTCAGCCGGTCCGCCGACCGTCTCCATTTCGGCGCCGCCCGTGCGAGTGGTCGCCTCGAGCCCCCCCCCTCCTGCCGCGCGTTTTGTGGAAGCGCCTTTCACCAGCCTGCCCATGATGTTCCCCCTGGGGTGATCCCTGCGTAGGTGTCGATCATAGCGGCCCCGCACGCCGCAGCAAGCCCGACCTGATCCGATCTATCCCGTGCCGCTGGTTTGCGGCTTTGGGGGCTGGGCGGGACCGTCGTACTGGGGGATTTCTGCCGGAAGCTCGACCCAATGGTGCTTCGTGCTGGTCCAGACCGCCCGATGCGGCGCGGGGAAGGACGGATCGGCGAAAGCGCCCACCGCGACCCCGATCCGGTCGGGGAACATCTCGGGCTCCCAGAAGAGTGTGCTGCCGCAGCGCGGGCAGAAATGCGAGACGACGGCGCGGCCGGACTCCGCGACCCGGCGGTAGCTGGTGTCCTCGCCGATCCGCTCGGCAATGGCCGTGCGCGAAAAGAACGCCGTCACGCCGAACGGGCTGCCGGTGCGCTGCTGGCAGGCGAGGCAATGGCACATGGAGACGAGCGCCGGCTCGCCGGCGAGCGTGATCCGCAATTGCCCGCAATGGCAGGCGGCGGTTCGTTGGTTGCTGTCGGTCATGTGGCGATCCCCAGGGTCTAAAGGCCGGCCTCGCGGAAGCGGGTGAGCAGCAATGCGGCATCGATCCGGTCGGCCGCTCCCCCCGCTGCAGTCACCATCGCTTCGACCGGGAGTGGCGCGTCCGCATAGGTCAGCAGCCGCAGATTGGTTGCGAGCGAGCGTGCGGCCTCGACCAGGCGGAGGGCGGGATCCTCGACCCGCGTTTCCCGCTCCGTGGCCGCGTGGGCATCCCAAAGGGTCTCGAAGCGATCCGGCCAGTCGCCGGCCGTGGTGCCTGCAACCGAAGCGGCAACGAAGCTCCGCGGCTCGGCAGGCAGCACCATTCGGGTCTCCAGGCCAAGGTCGCGGCAGATCTCCAGGAACAGGATCTCGCTGCCGCGCGACCCTTGCGAGAGCCCGATGAGATCGCCCTCGACCTCCGCGCTCAACGCCCCGACCCAGCGCTTGATCACATCCTCCACGATCTCCTCCATGCGCTGGGGAAAGCGGGCCGGTGTCGCGCCGGGCAGATCGACGGCAATGCCGGTGAAGACGAGTGCGGTGTGGAACATGAGGCAGCAGGCCTTTCGGGAGGCAGGCGCGAGACCGGCTGGCTAATCGAATATCTTGTCGCCGCGCTCGGCGATGATCTGGCGTCCCTTCACCAGCGCGAAGTCGGCGGCATCCTCGAGCGAGGCGAAGCGGTCGGAGCGCACGAAGCGGTGCTGCTTGCGCACGCCGCCGATCTCCTTGGCGATGATACCGGCGAGCTGCCACTGCCCGCCCTCCTCGTAGGGCCGCGCTTCGATGGTGAAACCGTTGTGCTCGACCGATTTCACGGCCTTGGCCTCGCCCGCCGGCTTGTCGCCTCTGCCGCCACCGAACAGGGATTTGAGGAAGGACATTCGAGGGCTCCTTCGTTCGTTGCGTCAGCCGAGATCGAGATCGGCGAGGCGGATCGCCAGCTCGGGGCAGGCGGTCGGCGTCAGGAGGTCGCTTGCGGGCACCTCGCGGCTGTCGGCGTAGCCCTCGGGACCGGGGTTCAGAAGCACAGTCGTCAGCAGCGTTTTCGCATCGATCACCCAGGTCTCGCGTACACCGAACGAGGCATAGTGCGGGGCCTTGATCCTCAGGTCGTAGCTGAGGCTCGAATCGGCGATCTCGACCACGAGCAGCACGCTGTCGCCGCGGACCTCGTTGACTTTCAGCGAGGACGGAAAGAGGATGATGTCCGGCTCGGGCTCGTCATGGGGGCCGAGGCGCAACGGTGCCTCTTCGGCGAACTTGATATGTGGGGGACGCCGGTCGGCCCAGTTGAGCACCAGCTCGTTGCGGATCAATTCGTGGCGCGCGCCCTTCTGCATCCTGGCAACGAGCTCCCCTGCGATCAGCTCGAACGGCTCATCATCGCGCAGGATCCCAGCGCTCACCATCCGCGCGATCTCGTCGGCACGCCAGCGGCGCGTCCGCGGGTTGGCGGGCGGCGTGGCGGGGCGCTCGATGGTGCGGTCGATGCTGCTCATGGCGCAAGTCTACCACAGACCGGCGGGTCGCGACGAGCCCTGGCAGCAGATTCGAGCGATGCCGGGTAGATGCCA